>NZ_CP051515.1:606373-909560 GCF_012689525.1 Paraburkholderia aromaticivorans | reverse complement strand
TCGCCTCAAGCCGTGTTATGCCCTTTCGAGCGCCGCCATTTCACGCACGATCACCAGCAGCATCGACAGGCTCGCACCGCCGGTGGCCCGCAGATCGGCCAGAAGGCGCGCGTAGCGTTCCAGTTGCGCGGTGCGCTTCTCACGCCATGCCTCGACTAGCGTCTCGGGTGTGGAGGCTTCATCGGCGCCGGCCAATGCGCTCGTCGTCAACGCGCGTTTGAGACGCGCGATGTCGGCCACCGCCGTCGCGCGCGCCAGCATGTCCCAGTGCGTGGGGGCCGGCAGCGCGGCCGCGCGTTCGCTGATCCAGCTGGAATTGAGTAGCGTGCCAAGCGCGAAATAGACGCCCGCCACCAGTTCGAGACTGCGTCCGCAGGTCGACGACACTTCGGCGATATCGAGCAACGCGGCCGAGATCTCGCCGCCCGCGACCCGCACCGCCAGTTCGCTGTCCACGCCGGCGTCCACGAACACGCGTTGCCGCTCGGAGAGCGCTTCGAGATCGGCGCTCGGCAACAGCGCGGGCCATTGCGGCGCAAGGCGTTGCGCCGCGTCGCGACAACGCGCGAGCAGGCCGGCCACGTCGCGGTCGCTGACCGCGCCCGATTGCAATTGCCGCAGGAACCACAGCGCGGAACGCTCGACGAGCCGCGCAACTTCGACGAACATGCGCGCCTGGATGTCGTCGGCGACGCGGTTGTCGAGCGCGTCGATGCTGCGCCAGACGTCGTCGAGATCGAACACGTCGCGCGCCATGATGCAGGCCCGCACGATAACGCCAGGCTGCGCGTCGGTTTCCTCCATCAGCCGGTGCACGAACTCGCAGCCCACACGATTCACTAACGCGTTAGTCAGATGCGTCGCGAGAATTTCGCGGCGCAGCGGGTGGCGTTGCATCGGTTCGCTGAAGCGCTGCCGCAACGGTTTCGGAAAATACTCGACCAGCATGTCGCTGACGAGCGGGTCTTCCGGCATCGGCGATTCGAGCAGCGCGTCGTACAGCCACATCTTGCTGTAGGCGAGCAGCACCGCGCGCTCCGGCGTGGTGAGCCCTTGCTTGGCGGCCTGCCGTTCGGCGACTTCTTCGTCGGTCGGCAGAAACTCGATCACGCGATTCAGACGCCCCGCACGTTCGAGGTAGCGCATCAGGCGCGCTTCCGCGTCGAGTAATTCGACGCCGTAGCGGCCCGCAATCGACAGCGCCTGCGTCTGGTAGTAGTTGTCCTGCAGCACGAGCAAGCCGACTTCGTCGGTCATTTCGGCGAGCAGCGCGTTGCGTTGCTTCTCCGTCATTTCGCCGTCGGAGACGACCAGGCCCAGCAGAATCTTGATGTTGACCTCGTGATCCGAGCAGTCAACGCCCGCGGAGTTGTCGATCGCATCGGTATTGATACGGCCGCCGCGCTGCGCGAATTCGATGCGCCCCAACTGCGTAAGGCCGAGATTGCCGCCCTCGGCCACGACCTTGCAATGCAGATCGGCACCGTTGACGCGAATCGCGTCGTTGGCACGGTCGCCGACTTGCAGATGCGTTTCGCGGCTCGCCTTCACATAGGTGCCGATACCGCCGTTGTACAGCAGATCGACCGGCGCCTGCAGAATCGCACGCATCAATTCAGCAGGCGCGAGCGCCGGCGCACTGATGCCGAGCACCGACTGCACCGCCGGCGACAGCGGAATGGTCTTGGCGCTGCGCGGAAACACGCCGCCGCCCGCAGAAATCAGCGAAGGATCGTAGTCGGCCCAACTGGAGCGGTCGAGAATGAACAGACGCCCGCGCTCGGCAAGACTGACCGCCGGATCGGGATTCGGATCGAGAAAGATATGCCGATGATCGAACGCGGCCACGAGCTTGATATGCGGCGAAAGCAGCATGCCGTTGCCGAACACATCGCCCGACATATCGCCCACGCCGACCACTGTGAAGTCCATGGTCTGCGTATCCACGCCCATTTCGCGGAAGTGCCGCTTGACCGACTCCCACGCACCGCGCGCGGTGATAGCCATTTTCTTGTGGTCGTAACCGACCGAGCCGCCCGACGCAAACGCGTCGTCGAGCCAGAAGCCATATTCCTGCGAGATCGCGTTCGCGTAGTCGGAGAACGTGGCCGTGCCTTTGTCGGCGGCGACCACCAGATAGGGATCGTCGGGATCGTGGCGCACCACGTCGGGCGGCGGCACGATGGCCGTGCTCGCGAGATTGTCGGTCAGATCGAGCAGGCCGCGCAGGAAGGTCTGATAGCAGGCAATGCCTTCGCGCATCCACGCATCGCGTTCGGTTTGCGGCGGCGGATTCTTCACGACGAAGCCGCCTTTCGAGCCGACCGGCACGATCACCACGTTCTTCACCATCTGCGCCTTCATCAGCCCGAGCACTTCCGTGCGGAAGTCCTCGCGCCGGTCCGACCAGCGCAAGCCGCCGCGCGCCACGCGTCCGCCGCGCAAATGCACGCCTTCCACACGCGGCGAGTACACCCAGATTTCGAACATCGGTTTCGGTTCGGGCAAGCCGGGCACTTGCGCGGGATCGAACTTGAAGGACAGATACGGCTTCGGTTTGCCATCGGCGTCGAAGCGAAAGTAGTTCGTCCGCTTGGTGGCTTTGATGACGCCGAGAAATTGCCGCAGTATGCGGTCTTCGTCGAGATTCGGCACCTGGTCGAGCGCGCTGTCGATCGTGTGGAGCCAGCCGTCGACGCGCGCCTCGCGCGTCTCGCCCAATACCGGATCGAAGCGGGCGATGAACAACTCCACCAGCATGCGCGCAATCGCCGGATTGCCCGTCACCGCGCGCTCGATATACGCGTCGCTGAAGGTCGAGCCGACCTGCCGCAAATACTTGGCGTATGCGCGCAGGATCGTCACCTCGCGCGCATTCAATTGCGCGCGCAACACGAGCCGATTGAAATCGTCGCTTTCAATCGCGCCGGTCCACACCTGCTCGAACGCTTCTTCGAAGAGATCCTTCACGCGCTCGATGTCGAACTCGGCGTCGTCCGCGAGTTCGAGGCCGAAGTCGTGAATCCATGCGGGCGTCGCGCCCAGCGCCTCGATCAGATAGGGCCGCTCTTCATCGACACGCACGCCGAGATGTTCGAGCATCGGCAAACTGCGTGACAACGCGATCGGCAAACCCGCGCGATACACCTTGAAGCGGAACGCGCGCGGGCCCGATTCGATCGGGCGGTACAGGTTCATCGCGAGCCGCTCGCTGCCTTGCACGCGTTCGATCAGTTCGATATCACGCACTGCCGTACGGGCGGGATAATCGTCGCGATAGCCGGGGGGAAACGAATCGCCGTAGTGTTGCAGCAGACGGTTGCCCTGCTCTTCGCCGAAGGCGTCGAGCAACGCGTCGGCGAGATCGTCCTGCCAGCGGCGTGTGACCTGCACGAGCCGCGCTTCCAGCTCGCGTGTATCGACATTGGGCATGCCGCCCGGCTTTGCATGCACGACGAAGTGAATGCGCGCCAGCGTCGACTCCGACAGTAGCGGCGTGAACTCGACACTCTCGCCGTTGAATGCGTCGGCCAGCAGATTGGCAATGCGCTGACGCAGATCGGTGTTGTACTTGTCGCGCGGCACGAACACGAGACACGACACGAACCGGTCGAAGCGGTCGCGCCGTATGAACAGCCGGGTGCGCTGATGCTCCTGCAAACGCAGCACGCCTAGCGCGATATCGTAGAGCTGATTCTCTTCGGCCTGAAAGAGCTCGTCGCGCGGATAGGTTTCGAGCACCGTGACCAGCGATTTCGCCAGATGACCTTTCGGCAAGAAACCGGCTCGTCTCACGATATTCGCGCATTTGCGCCGCACGATCGGAATCTCCGCGGCCGACACGAAATACGCCGTGGACGTATAGAGACCGATGAAACGCCGCTCGCCGGTCACCTTGCCGTCCGCGCCGGTCAGCTTGATGCCGACATAGTCCAGATAGCCCGGCCGGTGCACGGTGGCCCGTGAATTGGCCTTGGTCAGAAAGATCGGCGACGAACCGGAAATGATCTCGGCCGCGGCCGGCGGCAAGGGCGTGATCTCGGCGGCGCCGGTGGGCCGCAGCGCATCGCGCAGAATGCCCAGACCCGAACCCGGCACCGCGCGCAGACCATAGCCGATGTCGTGCTGCACCAGTTCGTAATCGCGCTGGCCGAGAAAGGTGAAATGATCGGCCACCATCCATTCGAGAAACGCGCGGGCTTCCAGACCTTCCGGTCCGCCCTCACCGGCTTTCATGCCTTTGATCGTGACGCGCGCGAGTTCGACGATCTTCGGCCAGTCTTCGACGGCCGCCCGCACGTCGCGCAACACCTTGGCGATTTCGTCACGCAGCGCGTCGAGTTTTGCGGCGTCGCCGCAACGGTCCACTTCGAAGTGGATGAACGACGTCAACTGCGAACGCGTATCGGTGGCTTCCTCGGCGCCCTGGATCAGCCGCGCGATACTGCCGTCGGGCGCACGCCAGATGCGAAACACCGGATGCACGACTGAATGCAGCGCGAGGCCCAGCCGGTTGACCGCCATTGAGACGGAATCGACCAGAAACGGCATGTCGTCATTGACGATCTCGATCACCGTGTGATCGGAGTGCCAGCCGTGCTGTTCGAGAATCGGGTTATAGACGCGCAGCCGTTCGGCGCCGGGCACGAAGCGCTGCGCCGTTTGCCAGTGCGCGAGCGCCGCGCCGTAGAGATCGGCAATCGAGCGGCTTTGCAGATCGTCGGCATCGACGAAATCGTAGTAGTGCCGCAGAAAGGTCTCGACGACCTTGAAGGTTGGCTCGGGCAATCGCCCTCGCGCAAATTCGACGACATCGTTCAGCAAGTGCGTGACGGCTTCTTCGTTCTTTGCTTGCATGATCAACTCCCCCGGCTGGGCGGCAATGGCGGGTATGGCTTAATACTCGCTTGATTCGCATGCATCGTCTGAAGGGGAATTATGCACCTGACGACCGGCATGCGACGGACGACGGCACTTAGGTTATACCCGCTGCCGGTGAATGCATCGTTACGCCCCGCCCGGCTGTTTAAAGCACGGCCCTCGGAACCGCATGCTCCTGCGCGAGCCATGCGCGGACCTGTTCGCTGGTCCACGCCGGGTCGTCGTGCGGCAGGTCGTGGCCGGCCCACGGATGTTCGCCATGCAAGGCGCCCCAGGCCGCCGCGAGCTTCGCCGAACACACTGGGTCGACCAGTTTGTCGGCGCGCGAGGAAAGAATCAGCAACGGGCATTCCGGTCGCGCCGCGCCCGCAGTGAAACGAGCCGCTGCCCAGAGTTGCCGTAACGCATTGCCACGGCTCACGGGCGCGCTGCGGCGAATCCGGCTCCAGGCGTCGAGATCGTCGCCCAGCATCTCCACGTTATTGCAGGTCAGCCGATGAATGCCGTGTTCCGCGCGCGGCGCGTCGCGCCAGTGCGCGGCCACTTCCAGCAGGCCCGGCCATGCGGAAGGACGCAACCGCTCCTGCATCTGGCTGAACGGCCGCATGCTCGTGTTGATCAGCACCAGCCGTTCGATCTCGTAGGGATGCCGTTGCGCCCAGTCCGTCGCCACCATGCCGCCGAGCGACATCGCCAGCACGCAATAGGGACCCGGCATGCCGCTTTGCAGAGCAGCATTTCGCACGAAGCCGACCATGTCGGCGACCGTCGACGGCGCGCGCAAGTGCGCGAATTCGCCGTTGCCCGGCAGATCGAGCAGCAGCAGACGTCCCGCTGCGCCCGCTCGATACGGCGATTCATTGACCGCTCCCTGCAGCAACCCAGGCAAGCGGCCCCAGTGGCGGATTTCACGCGTCAGCCCGCGTAGCAGAATCCACGTGCTCATACGCTTTCCGGTTTGTACCAATGGTCGATCGCGCTTTGCAGCAATTGCTCGCGACGATTGCCTTGCGGCAGCCAACGCTGCGACGAAAAGGCCGCGCGCGCCAGAAAGTCGAGCAGGTTCGCGTGACGCCGCAGCACACGCGCCGTGCGATGTGCCTTCACCGGATTGAACATGCCCTGACGCGAAAACAATTGGCGCGGATTCTTCTTGATCCACAGCCAGGAACCGAGTTCGAGGGTCATCGGCAGAAAGACGTTGGGCGCGGGCGCGCGGTCGTATGCGAAGTCCCACAGATCGCCGTGCAACAGGTATTGATGGCTCTGCGGTTCGAATGCGTAGCCATGATGGGGATGCGCGCGTTCGAACATGGTTTTCAGCACGTACATTTCCGGCAGATGCGGCATCACTTTGCGGGTGCGTGCGTACGGAAACCAGATACTGTCGCTCCAGCCGTAGCCCGAGTGGCAATCGAGCGCGATGCTCAACGGTCGCGCGGCCAGTTCCGTTTCGACCACCCGCAGGAGCGCGGAGGCCTCGGGTTCCATTGGCGCACCCTCGCGGCCGCGATACCACGGCAGCCACGCGCCCACGCGCTGGCCGCCCGCGAGCAGCGGGACGCGTTCGTCGGCGTTCTGCGGCGCGTTGCGCATCAGGTCGACGCCGTTGGGGTTGGCGCGCGTGGCCGCCCACATACCGCCCGGATTGACGATCGGCATAAAGATCAGACGAATCGACTGCAATTGGCGCACCAGCAGTTCGTCCCATTCGAGCCGCGCAAGCAGCGCGCGCATGTAGTCGAGCACCAGTTGCGAGCCGATCCGCTCGAGCCCGTGAATGCCGCCGAAAAAGCCGATTGCCGGCGCTTGCGGGTCGGTGGAACCGATGCTCGCGGTTTGGACGGCGAATTGCCGGCCGCGCACCGTCGTCTCGCAGACCGTGCGGATCGCGAAGCTCGCGCTGCCCTGCTCGAGGATCGTCCTGAGATCTTCGTACTCCGCAAAACTGTCGGGAAGGAAGCTCAGAGGCTGCATGACGATGTCGCAAGCAATTGCAAGGTTAATGGGGACGGCACACCGATTGACGCAATATAGCCTGGCCGGCGGCGATCATGCTGAAGCGGCGCGGGCCGATGCAAATCCTGTCACATGCATGTCATTTTTCATGCGAGCAGATGACTCCAATTTGCCTTGCTGGCGACGCAAAAAAGACATGAATAGATATAGTCGTCTAGACGTTGCGATGCCTTCACTCAACCGTCACAGACGCTTCCTAGAATGAGCCCCACACATGCCGGCAGAGGCCGGATGCATCAAGGGGTACTCATGGAAGCAATTCGGGAAGCAATCCGTATCGAACGGTTGAGCAAGACGTTCAGCAACGGCCGCAAGGCGCTGGACGAAGTCGATCTGCGCGTCGAACCGGGCGAAATGGTTGCGTTGATCGGCGCCTCAGGCTCGGGCAAGTCGACGCTGCTGCGCCATATCGCGGGCTTCACGGCTTCGGATGCGCAGCCGTCGCAGATCGCGATACTGGGCCGGCCGATTCAGCAGAATGGCCGCATCGTGCGCGAAGTGCGCAGCATTCGCCGTGATATCGGCTTCGTGTTCCAGCAATTCAATCTGGTGAACCGCCTCTCCGTCGAAAGCAATGTGCTGATCGGCGCGCTTGCGCGGTTACCGTTGTGGCGTCGACTCAGCGGCCGTTTTCCGCGTGCCGAGCGGGCGTTGTCGATGGCTGCGTTGAACGAAGTCGGCATCGGCGAACATGCGCGCGAACGCGCCGCCAATCTCTCCGGCGGCCAGCAGCAGCGTGCGGCGCTGGCCCGCGCGCTGGTGCAGCGCGCGCGCATCGTGCTCGCCGATGAACCGATCGCCTCGCTCGACCCCGAGTCGTCGCGCCGCGTGATGGAGATGCTGCGCACGCTGAACGTCGAGCATCAACTCACGGTGCTGGTGTCGCTGCATCAGGTCGACATCGCCATGCAGTACTGCCCGCGCACGATTGCGCTGCGCCGCGGCAAGGTGGTCTACGACGGCCCGTCCGCCGCGCTCACGCCTGCCTTGCTCAAAAAACTCTACGGCGACGATGCCCGCGAACTACTCGATGAAGCCGCCCAAGGCGCGGACGATATCGAGGCTCAAAACGCCGCCGGCAGCACACCGCCTCAGGACACCGCGCCCGCCTCCACGCGCTACGCATTCGCACTCAATCCGGCGCACTCGAACTGAGCGCGCCCATTCATTCTGTCAACTCAACCGGATCTCAAACAATGAAATTCCTGCGTTCATTGATTACGCTGGCCGTCGGCGCGGCGACCTTTGCTGCTGTCGCCACCGCGCAAGCCGAGGACCTCAACCTCGGCATCATTTCGACCGATTCGTCCTCCGTGCTGAAACAGCGCTGGGAACCGCTGATTCAGGACATGAACAAGCAAACCGGTCTGAACATCAAGGCGTTCTTCGCGACGGACTACGCCGGCATTATCGAAGGCATGCGTTTCAACAAGGTCCAGGTGGCGTATCTCGGCAATGCGTCGGCGATCGAAGCAGTGGATCGTTCGCAAGGCGAGGTGTTCGCCAAGACCGTGTACGCGAATGGCGACGCCGGGTATAAGTCGGTGTTGATCACCAACGTGAACAGCCGCTTCAAGACGCTCGACGATGTATTCAAGAACACGAAGGACGTCACGCTCGGCTTCGGCGATCCGAACTCCACGTCGGGTACGCTGATCCCGGGCTACTACCTGTTCGCCCAACACAACACGCCGGTCAATACTTCGTTCAAGACCGTGCTGCCGTCGAGCCATGAAGCGAATCTGCTGGCGGTGGTGAACAACAAGATCGATATCGCGACCAACAACACGGAAATGCTCGATTCCTTGAAGAAGCAGCATCCGGACAAGTTCGCGCAAGTGCGCGTGCTGTGGACCTCGCCGCTGATTCCGTCGGACCCGATCGTGTGGCGCAAGGATCTGCCGCAAGCCACCAAGGACAAGCTGCGCAACTTCTTCGTCAACTATGCGAAGACCGATGCACACGAAAAGGCCGTGATGGCGGGCATTTTCGGTTATGGCGGCTTCGCGGCATCGTCGGATGCGCAGTTGCTGCCGATCCGCCAGGTCGCCTTGTTCCAGCAGAAACAGAAGATCGAGAGCGACGCGCATCTCTCCGATGACGATCGCAAGACCCAGTTGGCCGCACTCGACGCGAAGTTGAGCGCACTGAACAGCGCGCAATCGAAGCAATGAACACGGTCGATCTGATCACGTCGCCGGCGCGTGCGAGCGAAGCGCTCGACGCCCAGGCGGCGCGTCATCCCGCGCCGGCTGCCGGCAAGCGTAGCTGGCTGTCGCTGCTCGGTTGGATCGCGGTGCTTGCGGTGTTGGGCGGCGCATGGCACGGCGCCGACATGCGCCCGCTGGATCTGCTCAGCGACTCCGGCAACATGGGCCAGTTCGCCAAGGACTTCTTCCCGCCGGACTTCCACGAATGGCGCAGCTATCTGCACGAGATGGTTGTGACGCTCTCGGTGGCGGTGTGGGGCACCGCTCTTTCGCTCGTGTGCGCGGTGCCGTGCGGACTGATGTCCGCTCACAACATGGCGCCGATGTGGATCGTGCAACCCATGCGCCGCATGATGGACGCGTGCCGCGCGATCAATGAAATGGTCTTCGCGATGCTGTTCATCGTCGCGGTCGGCCTCGGTCCTTTTGCCGGCGTGCTCGCGCTGTGGGTGCACACCACCGGCGTGCTCGCCAAACTGTTCGCCGAAGCGGTCGAGGCCATCGATCCGCGTCCCGCCGAAGGCGTGCGCGCCACCGGCGCGACCAGTCTCGACGAGATCATTTACGGCGTGCTGCCGCAAGTATTGCCGTTGTGGATCTCGTACGCGCTGTATCGCTTCGAATCGAACGTGCGCTCGGCGATGGTGGTGGGCATGGTCGGCGCGGGCGGCATCGGCGTGGTGTTGTACGAGGCGATCCGCTCGTTCAACTATGCGCAAACCGCCGCGGTGATGATCATGGTGATCGTGGTCGTGACGGTGATCGATCTTGTTTCCACGTGGCTGCGCGAGCGCGTGACCTGAAGTTGGCGGCCTGACTGCGTTCGCACGGCGGCGGGAAGTTTGGCGAAGCGCGGCTTCGTCAGCTTTCCGCCGCGCGCCGTTGCGCTAACGGTCCAACCCGCATTGGCCGGGGTTGCCTGTCTTTGCAGCGTCTTTTTGACGCCACAAATCGCCTCAATTTTCCACATAAAACCCCTTCAATCGGGTCGTCCACTCCTCTATTCCGGCGTTCTGCTGGAATAATCACGGGCTTATGGCCCGCACGCGAGCCTTTGCTTCTCCTCTCCCTGGTCTTCGATGGAAACCTTAGTCGTTTTGCTGGTGCTGCTCTCCGCGATGCTTCACGCTACGTGGAATGCGTTTCTGCATCTTTCCGAAGATCGCGTCTGGCTGCTCGGCATGATGGCGATGCCGTATATCGCCGTCAGCGCGGTCGGCGTGATCGTGTTGCCCCTGCCGGCGCCGGCGGCGTGGCCGTACATCTTTGCATCGGTGGTGCTGGAATTCGGCTATCTGCTGGCGCTGATCCGCGCCTACAAAAGCGGCGACTTCGGGCAGATCTATCCGATTGCGCGCGGCCTTTCGCCGATGCTCGTATTCGTCGGCGCACTGGTCTTCGCCCATGAAGCGCTCAAGCCGCTGGCGGCGATCGGTGTGGCGCTGGTGTCGCTCGGCATCGTCTCGCTGGCGTTTCGACGCGGCATGCGCTTTTCGGGTGAGAGTGTGCCGTTCGCGCTCCTTACCGGCATCTTTATCGCGACCTATTCGGTGGTCGACGGTATCGGCGCGCGCCTGGCGGGCAATGGCCTGAGCTACATCATGTGGGTCTATCTGATCTGGAACATTCCGCAGTTTCTGCTCGCCTGGCATTGGCGCGGCGGCGCCAAGGGACTGTTTATCGGGCGCGCGGTGGTGCTCAAGGGCATCGCGGCGGGCGTGCTCGCGTTGAGCGCGTACTGCCTGATCATCGAGGCGTACCGCTATCTGCCGATTGCAATGGTTTCGGCGCTGCGCGAGATGAGCTCGATCTTCGCGGTGGTGATCGGCTGGCTGTTCATGCGGGAGAAGCTGACCACGCGGCGGATCGTTGCGTGCGCCTTGGTGACGCTGGGGGCGGTGTTGATACGGGTTTGACGGCCGACGGCCGCTCACCTGCCCCTTCGCTCCGTTTCGTTTATTGCGATTTCGTTTATTTCGATTTAGAATGACGCAACCGAAGGAGCCGAGTCGCGCTATGAACACCACCATCCATCCCACCCCGCTTCCGTCACAACAGGAGGCCGAGCTTGCCCGCACCTCCAGCCGGAATCTGTCGGTGGTGCTGTCCAGCCGCGCCGAGACACAGCAGTTCGACTTCAAGGACGACAGAGGTCAAACGCGCACCGTCGAATTGCCGACTTCCGTCGTGCGTCTGATGGTCGATGTTCTGACGGAGATCGGCCAAGGGAACGCCGTTTCCATCATTCCGATTCATGCCGAACTAACTACGCAAGAAGCCGCCGATCTGTTGAATGTGTCGCGGCCCTACTTCGTGCAGTTGCTTGAGAAGAAGGAGATTCCGTTCCGCAAGGTGAACACTCACCGGCGCGTACGGTACGAAGACGTAATGGCCTACAAGAATCGGATTGACGCACAGCGGCGTAAGGCGCTGGACGAACTGGCGGCTTTATCACAGGACATGGGTCTGGAATAGCCGATGTCGTCACACTTCACCGCTGTCTACGACGCTTGCGTTCTGTACTCCCAACCATTGCGTAACCTGTTGATGCGTCTGGCGCTTACTGACCTTTACCGGGCGCGTTGGACCTGCGCTATCCATGATGAATGGGTACGAAACCTGATCGCAAACCGGCCAGACCTGGATCGCGCCAAAATCTATCGCGTCCGAGAACTCATGGACACCCATGTTCGCGATGCGTTGGTCGAAAACTTCGAGCATTTGATACCGGCCATCGAGTTGCCGGATCCCACTGATGCGCACGTCGTCGCCGCCGCGGTCCACTGCGGGGCCGAACTTATTGTTACGTTCAATCTGAGAGACTTTCCTGCCGCCGCCTTGGGCACGTTCAACGTAACCGCGCAACATCCGGACGACTTCATCGCCGATCTGTTCGACCTCAACCAGGCGAAGGTGCTCGAAGCAATGGCCGAGCACAGGAAATCATTGAAGAACCCGCCGAAGTCCGTCGACGAGTACCTCGACACCCTAGCCAGGCTCGGTCTCACGCAAACTGTTTCGGCTGTTCGGCCCTATAGCATCGCTATCTGAACAAAACGCGCTCCCCCTCACGCAAACTCCGGCAACGTCGCATCGATCGCATCGGCGAGCGTGTTGAAAGCCGGCGCGATCTCCTCATCCGGCACGCACGCGTAGCCGATCAGCAAACCCGACGGCGCCAGCGACGGTTGCGCGTAATACCCCGACAACGGCCGCACGACGATATTGCGCTCCAGCGCGGCAGCCGCCACCCGCCGGTCATCGCTGCCATCGGGCAACTGCATCACGAGATGCAAACCGGCGTCGCCGCCCACCGCCGGCAAGGCGTCGCCGTAACGCTGCGCGGCGGCGTCGAGCAGCGTCTGGCGGCGCTGTCCGTACAGCGTGCGCATCTTTCGGATATGCGACGTGAAATGCCCTTCGGCGATGAACTCCGCAAGCATCGCCTGCTGCAGCAACTGCCCCTCTCGATACAACTCGGCGCTCGCCGTGGCAAAACTCTCCGCCAGCGCTTCCGGCACCACGAGGTAGCCGATGCGCAACCCTGGAAACAGCGTCTTGCCGAAGCTGCCCACGTAAATCACCTGCCCCGACGTATCCAGACCCTGCAGCGACGCCAGCGGCCGGCTGCCATAGCGGTATTCGCTGTCGTAGTCGTCTTCGATGATCCAGCACTGGTTCTGCCGCGCGTATTCGAGCAACATGCGCCGCCGCGCGAGACTCATCACCATGCCGAGCGGATATTGGTGCGAAGGCGTGACAAGTATCAGCTTCGGCGGCTGCGCGAGGTCGTCGGCAAGCGGATTGATGCCTTCCTCGTCGACGGCGATCGGCCGCGATTCCAGGCCGGACACGTGCAGCACGCTGCGCACGCCCCAATAACACGGGTCTTCGGTCCAGATCACGTCGCCCGGATCGGACAGCAGGCGCACGGCAAGATCGACCGACTGGTGAATCCCGGTCGTGATGATGATCTGCTCTGGCGTGCAGCGCACCGAGCGCGAAGTACGCAGATAGTCGGCCAGCGCATGCCGCAGCGAAGCCAGGCCGCCGCCCGGCGCATACGTCAGCAGGTCCGGGCGCAGCCGCCGCCAATATTTGTTGTGCAGGCGGCTCCAGACCCGCGCCGGAAACTTCGTGACGTCCGGCACGCCAGGCATGAACGCGCCCCACTGCCGCTTGGACACGCCCGCGCCCGCGATCAGCCGCGCGCCGCGCGTGGAAAGCGCGCGCCGCGCCTGCAACGGCGGCGGCTCGGGACGCGCGGCGGGCGCCTCGGCATCCGGCACGCCGACGATCTCGTCCGGCGCGCTATCGGCGACGAACGTGCCGCGCCCGGTCGCCGAACTGACATAACCTTCGAGTACGAGTTGCTCATACACCTGCGTGACGGTGTTGCGCCCGATGCCCAACTCCTGCGCCAGCAAACGCGACGACGGCACCTTGCTGCCCGGCGGCAATTCGCGCGACAGGATCGCTTGCTGCAACAGCCGATGCAACTGACGATAGATCGGCTGACCGTTGCCCCGGTCGAGGCGCTGGGCCAGCCAGTCGGACAAAACGCTCGCGCGCATGATTGGCTCCTACATTTTTATTGAAATGGCTCTGAAGTTAAGAGCCAAATCTCATTATAGTCGCTGCATGTGCTGCGCTGTGGGCGCGGCGTCCGCAAAAACCGAGGAGCGAAGGAGATGACTATGAAGAACGCAGAACTGAAGAGCCGTAAAGACGCCGCCACGCCGCGCGGCGTCGGGGTGATGTGCGATTTCTACGCCGAGCGCGCTGAAAACGCGGAACTGTGGGACGTCGAGGGCCGCCGTTTCATCGACTTCGCGGCCGGTATCGCCGTATGCAACACGGGCCACCGTCATCCGAAGATCCTCGCCGCGATCCGCGACCAGCTCGATCATTTCACCCACACGGCGTATCAGATCGTGCCGTACGCGTCGTATGTCGAACTGGCTGAGAAGCTCAACGAGCGTGCGCCGGGCGACCATCCGAAAAAGACCGCGTTGTTCACGACCGGCGCCGAGGCCGTCGAAAACGCGATCAAGATCGCCCGCGCCGCGACGGGCCGTCCGGGCGTGATCGCCTTCACCGGCGGTTTCCACGGCCGCACGCTGATGGGCATGGCGCTGACCGGCAAGGTCGCACCGTACAAGATCGGCTTTGGACCGTTCCCGTCGGACGTGTTCCATGCGCCGTTCCCGAATCCGCTGCACGGCGTGACCACGGCCGACTCGCTGAAGGCCATCGAATTCCTCTTCAAGGCCGACATCGATCCGAAGCGCGTGGCCGCGATCATCTTTGAACCGGTTCAGGGCGAAGGCGGCTTCTATCCGGCGCCGGCCGAATTCGTGCGCGCCTTGCGCAAACTGTGCAACGAGCACGGCATTCTGCTGATCGCAGACGAAGTCCAAACGGGCTTCGCGCGTACCGGCAAGCTGTTCGCCATGCATCACTACGACGTGGTGCCCGATCTGATGACGGTCGCCAAGAGTCTCGCCGGCGGCATGCCGCTGTCGGGCGTGATCGGCCGTGCCGATGTGATGGACGCCGCGGCGCCTGGCGGCCTCGGCGGCACGTATGCGGGCAATCCGTTGGCGGTTGCCGCCGCGCATGCGGTGCTCGATATCATCGACGAAGAGAAGCTCTGCGAGCGCGCTACGGTGCTGGGTGACCGCGTCAAGGCCAAGCTGATCGCGCTGCAAAGCGACGTGCCGCAAATCGCCGACGTGCGCGGCCCCGGCGGCATGGTCGCCGTGGAGTTCTGCAAGGCAGGCGGCACGGAACCGGACGCGGAATTCACCAAGCGCGTGCAGACGCGTGCGCTCGAACGCGGCTTGCTGCTGCTCGTGTGCGGCGTCTATTCGAACGTGGTGCGCTTCCTGTTCCCGCTCACGATTCAGGACGCGGTCTTCGACGAAGCCATGGCGATCCTCGAAGACGTGATCAAGGACAGCGTCACCGTCGCGGCTTAAGGAAACCCACATGACCACGTTGAGCTTGAAAGACCCGTCGCTGCTGAAGAGCCAGGCCTACATCGCGGGCGAATGGCAAGGCGCCGACGACGGCACGACCTTCGAAGTGAAAAATCCCGCCACCGGCGAGACGATCGCGACGGTGCCACGCATGGGCACGGCGGAAACCCGCCGCGCCATCGACACGGCCAACGCCGCCTGGCCGACATGGCGCGCCACGACCGCGAAGCAGCGCGCCGTGATCCTGCGTAAGTGGCATGACCTGATGATGGAAAACGCCGACGATCTGGCGAAGATCCTCACCACGGAACAGGGCAAGCCGCTCGCCGAAGCCAAGGGCGAGATCCAGTACGCCGCGTCGTTCCTCGAATGGTTCGCGGAAGAAGGCAAGCGCGTGAACGGCGACACGATCCCGACGCCGGCCAACGACAAACGCATCGTCGTGACGAAAGAGCCGATCGGCGTTTGCGCGGCCATCACGCCATGGAACTTCCCGGCCGCGATGATCACCCGCAAGGTCGGTCCGGCGCTCGCGGCGGGCTGCCCGATCATCGTCAAACCGGCTGAAGCCACGCCGCTCTCCGCGCTCGCGCTGGCTGTGCTGGCCGAACGCGCAGGCGTGCCGCGCGGCGTGTTCAACGTCGTGACCGGCGAGCCGAAAGCCATCGGCGCGGAAATGACGGGCAATCCGATCGTGCGCAAGCTGTCGTTCACCGGCTCGACGCCGGTTGGCCGTTTGCTGATGGCGCAGTGCGCGCCCACGGTGAAGAAGGTGTCGCTCGAACTCGGCGGCAATGCGCCGTTCATCGTATTCGACGACGCGGATCTGGACGCCGCGGTGGCCGGCGCGATTGCATCGAAGTATCGCAATAGCGGCCAGACCTGCGTGTGCACGAACCGTTTCTATGTGCACGACAAGGTCTACGATGCGTTCGCCGAGAAACTGCGCGTCGCCGTCGAACAACTCAAGGTTGGCCGCGGCACCGAGGACGGCGTCACGCAAGGTCCGCTGATCAACGAAGCAGCCGTGCTCAAGGTCGAGTCGCATATCGAAGACGCGCTCGCCAAAGGCGCGCGCGTCGTCACCGGCGGCAAGCGTCATGCGCTCGGCCACGGCTTCTTCGAGCCGACCGTGCTCGCGGATGTCACGCCGGCCATGAAGGTGGCGCGCGACGAAACCTTCGGCCCGCTCGCGCCGCTGTTCCGCTTCTCGTCGGATGAAGAAGTGATCCGTCTTGCCAACGACACCGAGTTCGGTCTCGCGTCGTACTTCTATAGCCGCGATATCGGCCGCGTCTGGCGAGTCGCGGAAGCGCTCGAATACGGCATGGTCGGCATCAACACGGGCCTCATCTCGAACGAAGTCGCGCCGTTCGGTGGCGTCAAGCAATCGGGCTTGGGCCGCGAAGGTTCACATTACGGCATCGACGATTACGTGGTCATCAAGTACATGTGCGTCGGCGGGATCTGACCGCAAAGCTTGAAGTGAGGAACGGCCACGTCGGCATGTCTGACGTGGCCGTTTTTCGTTGGCCCGCTGGAAACAGACGCGTTGTGTGGTGGCAGCGGCCGTTCTTCCGCTGGGAACAAAAGCGGATCCCCATTCTCCCAGGCCTGTCGTTAAACTGCTGGCACAATTGCGGCAGTTGACCGCGGTGCACGCAGCCGAATAACGACCGTTAAATGAAACGCTTCGAAATGCTGGCCAACACCATGGCCGATGAAATTCGCTCGGGCAGCCGTCCAGTCGGCTCCCGCATGCCGTCTTTGCGGCACCTCACCACGCAGCACGGCGTCAGCCAGTCCACCGTGTTTCGCGCCTATTACCTGCTCGAAGAGTGGGGCTTGATTCGAGCACGTGAACGCTCTGGCTACTATGTCGCGCCGGGCGCCGCGCTCGAGCAGCAACCGGCGCCCCGACCGCAAGCCGCTCTGGAGTCCGCCAAGGTCGAGATCAGCGATCTTGTCTTCTCGGTGCTCGAAGCCGCGAAGCATCCCAACGTAGTGCCGTTCGGTTCGGCCTTTCCGTCTCCGCAACTGTTTCCGCTTCAGCGTCTCGCCAGGTCGCTCGCGCATTCGAGCCGTTTGATCAGTCCGTGGAGCACCGTCGTCGATCTTCCGCCGGGCAATGAGCCATTGCGTCGCCAGATATCGTTGCGATACATGGGGATGGGCGTTGCTCAGCCAATGGAGCAACTC
The DNA here is from genome assembly GCF_012689525.1 of Paraburkholderia aromaticivorans. Taxonomy (NCBI): domain Bacteria; kingdom Pseudomonadati; phylum Pseudomonadota; class Betaproteobacteria; order Burkholderiales; family Burkholderiaceae; genus Paraburkholderia; species Paraburkholderia aromaticivorans. The sequence goes on along the minus strand of NZ_CP051515.1, from coordinate 892,270 downwards.
GTCGTCACCAATGGCGCGCTGGAAGCATTGAACCTGTGTTTGATGGCCGTGACGCGGCCGGGCGACGTGGTCGCGATCGAGTCGCCCGGCTTCTATGCGGCGCTGCAGGCCATCGAACGCCTCGATCTGCGGGCGGTCGAGATTCCAGTCGATCCTGTTTCAGGCATGGATTTGCAAGCGCTCTCGGAGGCGCTCGACAAGCACCCTGTCCGCGCATGCTGGTTCATGACTAACTATCAGAATCCGACCGGCGCGGCGATGTCGCAGGAGAAGAAGAAAGCGCTGGTCGAACTTCTCGCCCAGCGTGACGTGCCGCTCATCGAAGATGATGTGTACGGCGAATTGCATCATGCGGCGACCTACCCGCTGCCCGCCATCGCCTTCGACACGAAGGGGCTGGTGATGCACTGCAGTTCATTTTCAAAGACGCTCGCGCCCGGATACCGCATTGGATGGGTCGCGGCGGGACGCTTCGCCGAGAAGGTGCAGCGCCTGAAGTTGATGACCACGTTATCGGCCAGCATTCCCGCCCAGGCGGCGATAGCGGATTATCTACAGCATGGCGGGTACGACAAGCACCTGCGGAAACTACGCGGTGCGTTCCGCAATCAGCTCGCCTCGATGGACACCGCGCTGCGCCGCTGCATGCCGGACGATTCGCACTGGACGCTGCCCTCCGGAGGCTATTTTCTGTGGCTCCGGCTGCCATCGCATGTCGACGCCATGCAATTACACCGCCTGGCGATAGAGAACGGCATCAGCATCGCGCCGGGTCCGATCTTCTCCGCGCGGCACGAATTCCGGAACCATATCCGGTTGAACTTCGGTCATCCGTGGAGCGACAGCACGGAAAGCGCTGTCCAAACGTTGGGCTCACTGCTCGAGCAGGCGAGCCGATGAACCACGTTCACCGCGCTCTCCCTACGAAAGCACCGCTACCGTCAATGCGCGACGCTAACCGCAAGCCTGGCGAGCGCAAACAGCGTCGCGCCGAATCCGGCGGCGAGGGCTACCGCGACTAGCGGCAGCAGGGGCAGCTTGACGCCCGCCATGTCGGCCTGATGCGAGGCACCGCGGCGGATGCCGAAAAAACTCCACAGTACGATTCGTGTCATCTTCAAGAGGTTCATGGCATCACCTTCAAGGCGGGGTTGTTATATCTCAGGTGATAGTTTGAGCCGGTCGGGTTCCGCAAAACAGTAGCAGTTGCGATCTATTCCAGCGCAGCAGTCTTGCGCGACCGACCGGCTGCCCGGTCGCCGGTTCGCTCGCCATCTGCTAGCGTGTTTTCAGCGGCATCTGCTGCTTTTCAGCGACCGTCATTGCCTCTATCGTTCGCCAGAAGCCCTCGGATCGGGCGCGGCACGTCATGTGTCGTCCGACGCCACCACGGCTCCTTCCAACGAAACCGACGCGCAGCCAGACTGTGCCATGTAGGGCGATAGCCGCACCGGACCATGTACCAATACACCGAGTTTGACCAATCATTCGTGCGCAGCCGCTCTGCGCAGTTCCGCGACCAGCTCGAACGCTGGCAGTCCGGCAAGCTGAGTGAGGACGACTTTCGTCCGTTGCGTCTTCAGAATGGATGGTATGTGCAACGGCATGCGCCGATGTTGCGCGTGGCGATCCCCTACGGAGAGTTGTCGAGCAGGCAGTTGCGCATGCTCGCCCGGATTGCGCGCGAATACGACGAACCGGAGGCCGAGGTCTACCGCCTTGCCAGCGAAGCACAGCGCAAGCTCGGCACCGTCCGCTTGCCCACGAACTATGCGCATTTCACGACGCGCACCAACGTGCAATTCAACTGGATTCCGCTCTCGAAGGCCGCGGACGTGATGGACTTGCTCGCAAGCGTCGACATGCACGGCATTCAGACGAGCGGCAACTGCATCCGCAACATTTCCTGCGACGAACGCGCGGGCGTCGCGCCCGACGAAATCGCCGACCCGCGTCCGTTCGCCGAAATCATGCGGCAGTGGACAACCCTCCATCCCGAGTTTGCGTTCCTGCCACGCAAGTTCAAGATCGCGATCACCGGTGCGAGCGAAGACCGCGCCGCGACGGACTGGCATGACGTCGGGCTCCATCTGCTACGCAACGAGGCGGGCGAACTGGGATTTCGCGTCACGGTGGGCGGCGGCATGGGCCGCACGCCCGTGATCGGCACCGTGCTGCGTGAGTTTTTGCCGTGGCAACACATCATGAATTACATCGAAGCGGTGGTGCGCGTCTACAACCAGTACGGACGCCGCGACAACAAGTACAAGGCGCGGATCAAGATTCTGGTGAAGGCAGAAGGTCAACGTTACATCGACGGCGTCGAGGAAGAGTTCCGCCAGATCGTCGAGCACGACGGCGGTCCGCATACGATTCCGCTGGCGGAACTCGAACGCGTCAGCGCGTGCTTCGCTCTACCGTGCAAGCCTTCCGTGGATGCGCCGATCGACCTTGAAGCGATCGCAACGTCGAACGCCGCGGCCCTCGAGACGCCGCAATTCGAACGCTGGCTCCAGCGCAATGTCTCGCCGCACAGGAACCAGCGCTTGCGGATTGTCACGCTCTCGTTCAAACGCCTTCTGCAAGCGCCCGGCGATGCCTCGGCGCAACAGCTCGATCGCGTGGCCGACCTGGCCGAGCGATTCTCGGCGGGCGAAGCGCGCGTCACCCACACGCAGAATGTCGTGCTGCCGTGGGTGCATGTCAACGACCTCCTGCCGCTTTGGCAAGCCGCGCGCGAGGCCGGGCTCGCGAGCGCCAACGTGAACCTGCTGACCGACATGATCGCTTGCCCGGGTGGCGATTTCTGTGCGCTCGCCAATGCCCGTTCCATTCCGGTTGCCGAGGCGATTACCGAGCGCTATCAGGATCTGGACGAACTCAACGACATCGGCGATATCGATCTGCATATCAGCGGCTGCATCAATTCATGCGGACATCACCATAGCGGGCACATCGGCATCCTCGGTGTCGACAAGGATGGCAAGGAGTGGTACCAGGTGACGTTGGGCGGCTCGGACGGTTCGCGCGCCAGTGGTCGCGCGCAAGCGGGCAAGGTCATCGGCCCGTCTTTTTCCGCCGTTGAAGTGCCCGAGGTCATCGACGCGCTGCTGTCGGCCTATCTCGACATCCGGACGACGGTTGGCGAGAGGCGCGAGTCGTTCGTCGAAACGGTTCGACGGGCAGGCATCGAACCGTTCAGGACGGCTGCAGATCGCGTGCGTACGCTGATGGAGAAAACGGCATGAGCGGCTCGACACGTATCAGGCTGCTCACTTTACCCGAGCATGCATCGGACGCATCCGGGCAGGTGGTCTCTCTGGCAAACGACGCAGACCCGGCCGAGCAAAAAGAGGTGATCGCGACTGCTGCGCGCGTCGAATTGCACTTTCCCAATTTCACCGACGGGCGGGCTTACAGTCAGGCGTATCTCCTGCGCCGCCGCCTCGGCTTCAAAGGCGATCTGCGGGCAACGGGCGACGTGCTCGTCGACCAGTTGATTCAGATGGAGCGAACCGGGTTTTCAAGTGCGGTACTGAAAGACGGTATCGCTCCACAGGACGCACAACGGCAACTCGACCGCTTCCCTGCGTTTTATCAGGGCGATGTTATTCACGATGCGCCGTTTGTGCGATCAGATGTCGGGAATGAGGATGAATGACGGCGCGAGAGCCATGCAGGTGGTGTCTACAACCCTTCCAATATCTGCGGACTACTGCGTAAAGCAAGTTATGCCGCGACATAGCGGATCGTCGCCAGATGCATTTTCGGGAGCTTGCCCGTCCCGACTCGCTCTCGCACGCCTCGGTCAGAAGTGGACCGTATTGGCGATGATCGCGTTGCGAGAAAAGCATTTGCGCTTTGCCGAGATCAGGCGTCGATTAGACGGCGTCTCCGACAAAATGCTTTCTCAGACACTGAGATCGATGGAAAGGGATGGGCTTGTCGAGCGATGCGTTGATGACCGACATCCGGCGCGTATCGAGTATGGCTTAACCGTACTCGCTCGCACCGCGCTGCCTATCGTCACCGAATTGAAGCAATGGGTCGAACGTTCTATCGACTCCATCGAGGCCAGTAACCACACGTATGACCATAAGATCGGACGGTCCACGTGTCAGGCCGTTTCACAGGCGCTGGAGTTGTCACGACCAGCGTGACAACCAATCCAGCGCGCGGCTACAACTACTACTACAGCTACTACACACTCCGCGATCGATTAACGACCGTAGTTAACAACCGGAGCCGAATACGAGCTGTTCGTCGTGTCCGAATGGCCGCCTGCCTGCGACGAACCATTGGTGGCCGAACCATAACCGCTCGTCTGAGCAGCGCTCTTTTGTGCGGCGACGCGCGCTTCAGCAGCCTGAATGTTGGACGGATAGTCGTCGTCGTTCGCGGTGCCCGGGTTGTAGCCCGCCTTTTCCAGCTGGACCAGCTCGGCGCGCACTTGAGCGCGCGTAACCGGCTGATTCGATTGAGCAAAAGCGGCGAGCGGAGCGGAAATGAGCGCGGCGATAACAACGGCTTCGATCAGGGATTTCATGATGACTACCTCCAGAGATTGTTTTTTGCCATGCTGCGGACCTGTGTCTGCAGCGTATGGAGACAGTCTAGGAGTCAGATTATCCAGGGTAAACCCCAGATCAACGAATTCACTGTTGCGATTAATGAGCTAAGTGGGGCGTGGAAGCCAGGTTTCGCCCCTGCGACGGCGCCAGTTCACCGGCATTTCGGCCGCCTGTTGCCTGCCGGTCACTTCTCGGGCTCGCTCCGAAACGCGCACGATACGTCCGTGAAAAATGCGAGGGCGACTCGAATCCGCATGCCACGCAAATCGACGTAATCGACATGTCGGTCTGTTGCAGCAGCTCGCGCGCACGCGTGAGGCGTAACTGCAGATAGAAATGCGTCGGCGTGTCCTTCAGCGAGGCGCAGAACAGCCGCTCCAGTTGCCGCCGCGTCACGCCGATTTCCTGCGCGAGCTGGTCCGGCGTGAGCGGCTCCTCCATATGCTGTTCCATCACGCCAATCACCTGAATCAGCTTGCGGTTGTGCACGCCGTAGCGCGCCGCGATCTCCATGCGCTGATGGTCCGAACGCTGCCGGATACGGCTCACCACGAATTGCTCCGAGACGGCCGAGGCCAGCGCGGCGCCATGCTCGCGGCCGATCAGGTCGAGCATCATGTCGATCGACGCCGTGCCGCCCGCGCACGTGATGCGCCGCGCGCCAATCTCGAACAGCTCCTGACTTGCGTCCAACGATGGATAGCGTTCGCGGAACGCCGACAGCGCTTCCCAATGCACGGTCACACTGTCCGCGCCGCCGAGCAGCCCGGCTTCCGCGAGTACGAAGCTGCCGGTGTCGATACCACCGAGCGTCGCCCCCGCCCGCTCCAGGCGTTTCAGACGATCGCCCAGTGCGCGCGTGTAGCACGCGAGCGGCTCGAAGCCCGCGACGACGAAGAGCGTCCGCGCCGCGTCGACGTCGCCGATGGCGGCATCCGCATTGATTGAAATGCCGTTGCTGGCGGCGACCGGCGCGCCATCGAGACTCAAAATGCGCCAGCGGTACAGATCGCCACGGAAGCGGTTCGCCACGCGCAACGGTTCCACCGCTGACATGAAACCGATCGCCGAAAAGCCCGGCAGCAGCAGGAACGACATATCTTCGGGCATCGTGCTCAGACTCGATCAGGAGACAAAAAACGCAGGCGCGGGCGGGTTCCCGGCGAGCGTAGCAAGCAGCAGCCGAGCCGGCAAGGCACGCCAAAATTGCCGCATCGACCGATGTTGCGCCGCAGGGCGGGACGACGCAGGTTTTCCCTCATTGTCGCGTGGAAGCAAGAACGGGTCGCTGGCGGTCGCTTTGGCGGGAATATGGGGCATTAACGTTACGTCATTCGTGCAGTCACGCATTACACAAGCCGTATCGCATGTCCGGGGGCCGCTTCGCCTGCTTTTCGTTGGCTCAGGCGCGGCCCGGTTCGAAACACGCTGTCACCCGTGTCAGAAGAGGGAACGTCATGAAGTTACGCATCAAAGCCCTGCTTGCCCATCTTGCGTGCCTGGCGGCCGCCGTCGCCACGGCGCCAGCCTCGGCTCAGGAGCCCGCTGCCTGCCGCGCGGTGCATTTCGCCGATATCGGCTGGACCGATATCACCTCGACCACCGCGCTCGCGTCGACCGTGTTCGAAGGACTCGGCTATCAGCCGGTGACGACCGTCGCTTCCGTACCCATCTCGTTCGCGGGCTTGAAGAGCAAACAGCTCGACGTGTCGCTCGGCTACTGGTGGCCGGTGCAGGAAAAGGCGATCGCGCCGTTCGTCGACTCGAAATCGATCCAGGTGCTGCAGCCGCCTAATTTGACCGGCGCCAAGGCCACGTTCGCGGTGCCGAACTACGAATACGACGCGGGCCTGAAGACATTCGCCGACATCGCCAAACACCGCGATCAGCTCGACGGCAAGATCTACGGCATCGAGCCCGGCAGCAGCGCGAACGCGGCGATCCTCAAGATGATCGCTAACAATCAGTTCGGCCTCGGCGGTTTCAAGCTGATCGAATCGAGTGAAGCGGGCATGCTGGTCTCGGTCGATCGCGCGATCCGCGAGAAGAAATGGGTGGTCTTTCTGGGCTGGGAACCTCATCCGATGAACATCCAGATCGATATGAAATATCTCACCGGCAGCGACGGCGTATTCGGTCCGAACGACGGCGAAGCACGCGTTTATACGCTGACGTCCCCCGACTTTCTGACACGCTGCCCGAACGCGGGGAAGCTCGTGAGCAATCTGCGCTTTTCGACGCAGCTCGAAAACGTGGTCATGCAATCAGTCATGAACAAGGAAAAACCCGCCGATGCCGCCAAGGCGTATCTGAAGAAAAACCCGCAAGTACTCGACGCATGGCTTGCCGGCGTGAAGACCTACGACGGCAAGGACGGCTTGCTCGCGGTCAAAGCCTATCTCGGTCTTTGATTGCAACCGACCGTCGCGCATTTCAATCCACAGGAACCAGCTCGCATGAATCATGAAGTCATCGTGACCTGCGCGGTCACCGGCGCAGGCGATACCGTCGGCAAGCATCCGGCCATTCCCGTCACGCCGAAGCAGATCGCCGAGGCCGCCATCGAAGCCGCGAAGGCCGGCGCCACCGTTGCGCATTGCCACGTGCGCGACCCAAAAACCGGACGCGGCAGCCGCGATCCACAGCTGTATCGCGAGGTCGTCGACCGCATTCGCTCGTCGGGCACGGACGTGATCATCAACCTGACGGCCGGCATGGGCGGCGATCTGGAGATCGGTACGGGCGAAGACCCGATGCGCTTCGGCGCAGGCACCGATCTGGTCGGCGGCCTCACGCGCCTCGCCCATGTCGAGGAATTGCTGCCGGAAATCTGCACACTCGATTGCGGCACGCTCAATTTCGGCGACGGCGACTACATCTATGTATCGACGCCCGCGCAATTGCGGGCCGGCGCGCAGCGCATCCAGGAACTCGGCGTCAAGCCTGAACTGGAGATCTTCGATACCGGCCACTTGTGGTTCGCGAAGCAATTGCTCAAGGAAGGCCTGCTCGACGCGCCGCCACTGTTCCAGATATGCCTTGGCATTCCCTGGGGCGCGCCCGCCGACACCACGACCATGAAAGCGATGGCCGACAACCTGCCGCCCGGCGCGCAATGGGCCGGCTTCGGCATCGGCCGCATGCAGATGCCGATGGTCGCGCAGGCGATGCTGCTCGGCGGCCACGTGCGCGTCGGCCTCGAAGACAACATCTGGCTCGACAGAGGTGTGCCCGCGACGAACGGCACGCTGGTGCAACGCGCGGTCGAAATCATCGAACGGCTCGGCGCACGCGCGCTGACGCCCGCTGAGGGGCGCCGCAAGCTGGGTCTGCCCGCGCGTGGCGAACGTCAATTGGAGCGCCGTGCGGCGGGACAGTACGTTTGATTCACCCCGCTCGATGCAACTCGCTTCGAAACCAGACAATACATAGGCAAAGGAAACATCAGCAATGGCAGTGATCGTCGATATCAAAACATTCGCGGCAATCGGCGTGGGCGTGATCGGCAGCGGCTGGGTGGCGCGCGCGCTCGCGCATGGGCTCGATGTCATCGCGTGGGACCCGGCGCCGGGTGCCGAGAAGCAGTTGCGCGAGAACGTCGCGAACGCATGGCCGGCGCTGCAGCGCGTGGGGCTCGCCGCGGGCGCGTCGCCCGAGCGATTGCGCTTCGTCGAGACGATCGAAGCCTGCGTCGGGCCAGCGGATTTCATTCAGGAAAGCGCGCCTGAGCGAGAGGAATTGAAGCTCTCGCTGCACGAACAGATCAGCCGCGCGGCCAAGCCGGATGCGATCATCGCTTCGTCGACGTCGGGTCTCCTGCCGAGCGATTTTTACGCGCGGGCGTTGAATCCGCAGCGTTGCATCGTCGGGCATCCGTTCAATCCGGTGTATCTGTTGCCGCTCGTCGAAGTGCTGGGCGGCGAACGCACCGCGCCGGAAACCATCGACGCCGCGCTGCAGGTGTATCGTGCGCTTTCGATGCGGCCGCTGCGGGTTCGCAAGGAAGTGCCGGGCTTCATCGCCGACCGCCTGTTGGAAGCGCTGTGGCGCGAGGCGTTGCATCTGGTCAACGAAGGCGTCGCGACCACGGGCGAAATCGACGACGCGATCCGCTTCGGTGCGGGCATCCGCTGGTCGTTCATGGGCACGTTCCTGACGTACACGCTGGCGGGCGGCGAGGCGGGCATGCGCCATTTCATGCAGCAATTCGGACCCGCGCTGGAGTTGCCCTGGACTAAACTGGTAGCGCCTAAGCTGACGGACGAGCTGATCGATCGCGTCGTGGACGGCACGGCCGAACAGGTCGGGCCGCGCTCGATCAAACAGCTCGAACGTTACCGCGACGATTGCATTACGAGCGTGCTGGCGGCGATTGCGGAGGCGAAGGCGCGGCATGGCATGCAGCCTTCTGATTGATGCCGTACGCGCAAAAGGCACGGGGGCCGCGGAAGCGGGAAAGCGCGGATGGACCAAAGAGCGCGGAAGCCACCCGCGTCACGCGTTGGCGTCGCATGGCCCCACGCGCAGCCGCCTTTGATACGAACAACGGAGACGATTTTGCCGACGCCACAAGCCGCTGCCCTCCCTAACTATCGCGACACGGTTCGCCCCGAATGGGTCGATTACAACGGCCATTTGCGCGACGCGTTCTACATGCTGATCTTCAGCTTCGCGACCGACGCCCTGATCGACCTGATCGGTTTGCCGGACACCGTGCGCAAGAAACGCCGGCGCTCGATCTACACGCTCGAAGCGCATATCAACTATCTGCACGAGATCAAGGAAGGCGCGCAGGTGCGCGTCGACATGCGCGTGCTCGGGCACGATGCGAAGCGGCTGCATCTGTACCTCGAGATGTTCACCGGCGATGGCGGCGAACCGGTGGCAGCAGGCGAGCAGATGTTGCTGCACGTGGACACCGCCGGCCCACGCGCCGCCGCATTCGATCCGGATGTCGCGGCGCACGTGCGGGCATTGACCGACGCGCATGCCGCACTGCCGCCCGCCGCGTTTGCCGGCCGCGTGATCGGCTTGCCCGCGAAGACGAAGCCGAGTGGGAGTGGACATGCTTGAGCCAGAGATGGCCTCGTTCATCGAAAGAGCCGCCGCAATTTATCCGGGGCATTCGACTTCGTTGACGCCGGCTGAACAGCGCAAGATTTACGACCAGTACGCCGCGACGGTCACCCCCGCGTTGCCGGATGAAGTCGTGACGCAGGACGCCGAGTTCCACACCGGTGCCGGCCATTCGATCGCGCTGCGGCTGTACCGGAACCGTGCAAGGCGTCATGAGGCGGCGCGTGGCGCCGTGCTGTACTTTCACGGCGGCGGCTTCGTGCTCGGCTCGCTGGACAGCCATCAGCTCGTGACCGCACGCCTTGCCGCGGACACCGGTCTCGATGTGATCGCGGTCGACTACCGGCTGGCTCCCGAACACCCCGCGCCGGCCGCGCATGACGATTGCATGGAGGTCACGCTCGCCGCTTTGGCAGGGCGCTTGCCGTTCGATCTGCGTGCCGGCGCTCCGCTGCAACTGGCAGGCGACAGCGCCGGCGCCACGCTGGCGGCCAGCGTAGCGATGCGGCTGCGCGACGACGCGGTCCAAGGCATAAGCGGCCTTGTGCTGGTTTATCCGATGCTCGGCACCGAGCCGCAGTTGCCCGCGCGCGAAAGCGAAGCGCACGCGCCGATGCTCAAGCTAACCGACGTTCATGCGTTCCGTGATCTGTATTGGGGCACCCACCCGCCCTACCCCGCGTGGACGATCCCGCTCGATGCGACGCGCTACGACGGCCTGCCGCCGACGCTGGCGATCGGCGTCGAACATGATCCGTTGAGGGACGACGCGCGCGTGTTTGCCGAGCGTATCAACGCGGCCGGTGGCGAGGCGCGGCTCCTGATCGGCGCCGGGCTCGTGCATGGATGCTGGCGCGCCATCGAGTCGAGCCCCGGCGTACAGCGGTTCCACGCGGAGGTGTGCCGTTTTCTGTCCGCCCATGCGACGCCGTCGTCGTCCGCGGCCGGTGGTTAGCACTCGTTCAGGCCGCCGGATAGTCAATCGCAACGGCCACCGCTTTCAACCTGTGGGCTATCTATTGGCTCTGACGCCGGCGTGGCGAACGCGCAGGTGTCTTGCGCAGTGCGCGATCGGCGGGCGTGTCCGGTGCCGGCAACCGCACGGTGAAGGTCGTATGGATGCCGCGTATCGAACTGCACTCGATGCTGCCGCCCAGCAGCTCCGTCGCGCGACGGCAGAACGCGAGTCCCATGCCCGCACCGCTGCCGTGCCGCTTGGTCGTGAAGAAGGCGTCGAAGATATAGGGCAGGACGTCGGGCGCGATGCCCGGCCCGGTGTCACGGAATTGCAGCACGCAGAAGTCCTGATCCCGAACGGCGCTGATCGTGATCTCGCCATCGCCGCCCACGCGAATGGCATGCAACGCGTTTTTTAGCAGATTGAACAGCACGAAAACCACGACCGTATCCGAGCCCGAAAAAGACATGGCGAGGTCGATGGGCATCACCGTGACACGCTCACGCTCGTCGCCGCTGAACGGATACCGCTCCAGCGCCGACATCACGCACTGGTGCACGGAATGCCGGCTGAAGCCGCCGCGGTCCAGACGATCGAGCGTGAAAGACGCGAGCGCCATTTCGACCATCGCGCTGGTGCCGGAGACTTCGCGCCGGATCGCGGTCGCAAGCTGGCCGATGCGTTCGGACTGTCCGGACTCGTCGTGATCGTCATACAGCCCGTGCGTGACGGCCGTCCGATACCCTTTGAACACATGCCCCCATACGCTGGCGATTTCGTCGGCGTGCATGCCGATGGTGGCGAGCGGCGTCGAAATTTCGTGCGCGATGGTCGCCGCCACGGCATAGGGGTGAATCAGGTGATAGCGGACGATGGTGATCGCCAGCAGCCCGAGGCTCAGGCCAATGAACAGGACGCCCGGCGGATAGAATCCGAAGCCGTAGTTGACCGCGTAATCCATCGCGGCAAACGAGTACAAACACAGGCTCGCCAGACACAGATCGAGGCGCCGCCGCGCGTCGCCCTCCGCCTTCTGGCGCGCGGCGAGCAGAAGCTGCGCGCTGCGGCCGGCCAGCAACACAGTCTGCACGACATGCAACGGATGCAGCGGCCCGGCGACCGGATAGTAGCCGAAGAAGAAATGCTGATAGCCCGCCACCACTTCGTTACCGGGCAGCAGTATCGCGAGGACGAAACACAGACCGTACGACGCGAGCAATATCGGCCGCTCACGGCGCTGCGCCGCCACCTCCGTCACGAAGTGGTAGAAGGTTGTCGGCAGAAAAAGAATGAAGAGATAGCCGCCTCTGACCAGCAGGTCCGCGGTGTGCGGGTTGTCCGTCTGGAACAGCAGCGTCCATGCGCCTTGCCAGGCGAAGGTCGAGACGCACATCAGGATGAACGGCGTGAACAAACGCGTCGCGCCTTGCGTAATCAGTACGTATAGGCCGAACACCACGAACATCGCGGACACGCAGGCAGTCGGAATGGCGTACATGTGGCTTAACGTCTCGGCAGACTTTAGCGAGTCCGCTCCTTCCGCCATTGCGCGAACGTCATCAGGTCCATGCCCACGTCGGCCCTGTCGATCGGGGTCCAGCAATAGAAGACGTCATCCCAGCCCGGAATGGTCCGTGGGGTCAGCGTTCTGACGGTCATGCCGGAGCGATAGGCCAGGTTCGGCCAGAAGATCGGCATCACCTCGCGCACCGCCATTTGCTTCAGAAGGTCGGCCGGCCCGTCCTCGTCTGCGACGATTTCGCCCTGCGAGATCCAGTCGTTCTCGGCCCACGCGACGAAAACGCTCGGGTTGCCGGCGCGATCGAACATCAGAATGGCGTCCTGTTCCGGGCGCCAGTAATACTCGACGATACCGTTCGCGGCCACCACCTCGTCGATGACTTTACGCGTTCGCGGGTCGCAATACGTCATGCCGTTCTCGCCCAACGCAAGCCAGCCGCCTTCCGAACAGTGCCTGGCCTTGGCATCCTTCAGGAAATGGGCCAGCCGGTTGGCGGAGTCGGTATCCGTTTTTCTCAGGTATAAATCGACGATTCCCGCATTGAAGGCTTTGACCGCGACGGTTTCGTCCGCGACCCCGGTCAGCAGCACTTTCGCGCAGCGCAGATTGGAGATGGACGAGAGGAATTCCACGCCGTTCATGCCCGGCATGTCGAAATCCACGACCACCGCCGCGACTTCCGCGAAACGGGAGCCGCGGGCCAGGATATCCCGTTCCGCCGCGGTTTCCATGTAGCGCTCAAAACCCGTCTCACTCACACATGCCGACGCCGGCGCGAACTCCAGCGAATTCTCGCGAGCGTGCTGACGGATGAAGGCAAGCGCGGTTTGAGGCCGCGTAAAAAACAGATTGGTGGCGCTATCCGGAAAGAAACGCCGCAGCGCGTCGAGATAGCTGTCGTTGTCATCCACGAAAACAACCGTCGACGGATGGAGAACAGGTGGTCGAATAAAATTGTTCATATTTTCACGTGGTTCGTCACGCCCCCGCTGGAGGACAACCGCGGCGGGCCGCCAGCCGTGGGTCACAGCAACCCGCACGACACGTTGCGACGCGGCGGTTCCCCGAGCATATAGGGACCCGCTGCCTCGGCCATTGGCCGCATGGCAGCGCCATATTTTGCCGCTTCCGGTTCCCGCATGTTCGCATATGGAACATTCCGGCGCGCCTCGCACCTGCTTATAGGCAGGATTCTCTCACGCCGGTCGCCAAGGCGGTTTTCCGCTGAACAATATAGTACAGGGCCTTGGCATCGATCGCGCGAAGTCGCCGCGGCGATCAACGGCCGCGCTTATGCGTTCTGGGCAATCCGCGCTGGAGGGCTACCTGTTACGGCCGCGACGCCACCTCGTCCAGATGCTCCAGCAGATCGGCCGGATCGTCGTAGACCCGTAGCGCGCCGGCGCGCTCGAGTTCCTCCGTGCCGTACCCGCCCGAGAGCAGGCCCACCCCCAGCGCGCGACAGCGCCGCGCCGCGAGCATGTCCCAGATGCTGTCGCCGACCACCACCGTGTTTTCGACCGGTACGCCGAGCCGCAAAGCCGCGGCGATGAACAGATCCGGATCCGGCTTTGCATATTTGACGTCGTCGCGCGTCACGACCACGGCCTTCGCGGGATCGACACCGAGCGCCTCCAGATTGAGCGCCGCCGTCTCCATGCGGCCGCTCGTCGCCACGGCCCAAGGCGTTCCGGCTTGCGTCAGCGCGTCGAGCAAGGCCCGCGCGCCCGGCAGCGGACACACCTGCGCGCGCAATCGCTGATAGGCGGCGGCGTGAGCATGACGCAGACGCTCGACCCGCTCGGCGCTGATTTCGCCGTGCGTTTCCCGCAGAAGCTGATTCGTGAAGAGCCCGCCGCTCATGCCGATCTTGCGGTGAATTCGCCAGACCGACAAGGGAATGCCTTCGCTGTCGAGCGCTTCTTTCCAGGCCAGCACGTGCTGGTAGACGCTGTCGACCAGCGTTCCGTCGAGATCGAAGAGGAAAGAGGTCTGGATTCGCATGGTGTGCTCCTGTCGATGACTAGCTTCGCCAATATGCCATGTCCCGGGATTCGCGGGTCGCGCGAATCCGCTCGCCGTTCCTCTTGACCCTCACGTAGCGTAAGGTTCTAACCTCCAACGTGCACACTGACCGGAGGCTCGAATGCTGTTGAAAGTGGGAGAACTTGCGAGGCGCAGCGGACTGACCGTCCGCACGCTTCACCACTACGACGCAATCGGACTGCTCACGCCTTCGGCGCGTGCTGAGAACGGCTACCGGCTTTACGACCGCGACGACATCGCCCGGCTTCACCAGATCCAGGCGCTGCGCCGTTTCGGACTCGCCCTCGCCGAGATTCAGACCTGGCTGATGCAGCCGGAGACGCCGCTGGTATCGATCGTCGCGCGGCAGATCGCCATGCTCGACAACCAGATCGCACAGGCGAAGCGCTTGCGCGAACGCCTCGTCGATCTGCACGGCGTGTTGCTCGACGGCAAGGAACCGGATCTGACCGATTGGCTTATCACGTTGGAGTTGATGACCATGTACGACAAGTATTTCTCCGAAGACGAACTCGCACGTATGCCGATGTACCGCAATAGCCAGACGCCGAACCCGGAATGGACCGAGCTCATCGGCCAGGTCCGCGCACTGATGGACAGCGGCGTGCCACCCGAGAGCGACGAGGCGCGCGCCTTGTCGATTCGCTGGATGACGATGCTCGTGCGCGACACGAACGGCGACCCGCGTCTGCTCGCCAAGCTGAATCTGATGCACGACAACGAACCGTCGATGCAGGCGCATATCGGTATTTCGACGCAGTTGCGCGACTACGTGCTGAAGGCCTTTAGCGAAACAAAGCTGCTGATCTACGAGAAGTATCTGTCGCCCGAGGAGATTCGCTTCATGCGCGCCAACTACGGCAAGCGCGAGATGGAATGGCCGCAACTCATGGCCGACGTGCGCGATGCGATCGATGCGGGCGTCGGGCCGCGGACATCGCGAGCACGCGAGCTTGCGCTTCACTGGCTCGAACTCTTCAGAAGCTACGCGGGCGATGATCCACGTACGCAGGCCAAGTTCCGCCACGCACTGCAAACGGAGCCGCAGTTGATGGCCGGCACATGGGCGGATGAAACGCTGCTGGTGTTCATCCGCGAGGCGATGGCGAATGTCGCGCAGCCGCTTTGATGTGGCGCGCGGCTTCCGGTCGGTTTCGTCCGACCGGGAGTTCAGTGGTCTGCACCAAGGCGACTCTGGAGCCTTGCTGTTCATGCTAGCCTCGTGACTTCCAATAACAGGACGTCGCATGAACACACTTCGATTGCGCCTTCATGGTCTGACGCGGCGACGCACGATCGCGATGCTTACCGCGCTCTTGACGATTTCGACGAGCATGAATCACTCTGCCGTCGCGCAGACTGAAAACACGGCCAGTGTCGAGTATTCCGGTACGGTCGGCGAAGCGAAGGTCGGCATGACGCTCGTGCTGCATGGGAAAGTGATCGGCAAAGGACATTACTTCTACTACCGCTACCTCAGGAACATTGCGCTGACAGGCCAACAATCCGGCACCAATCTGACGTTGCAGGAGGCGAACGGCACGTTCACGCTGCACTTCGTCGGCAATGGATCGAACGGCGACCAGCCCCTCGATTTTTCCAATAGCGTGGGACTTGCCGGCAGCTGGAACGGCGGCGGGAAAACTTTGCCGGTCAAATTCATTCTCGAAGGCATGTCGTTCGCGGACGCGAATGCGGGACATCGCTACGGGATGATCACCGACGAAACGGATGACGCATTCGAAGCACGCGCTCAGGGCTTCTATTTCGCCGCACTGAAGGGCGACCCGAAGCAGGCGGCGCGCTTCGTTCACTTCCCGCTGCGAGTGAACTGGAGCGCGACGCATCACGAGATGATAGGTTCGGCGAATCAGCTAGCCGCCAACTGGAGCCGCATCTTCACACCCAAGTATCTTGCGGCGCTACGCGATGCCGTTCCGCACGATATGCCGGTGATCAAGAGCCAATACGCGATGCTCGGTGCCGGGCTCGCGTTCTTTACGGATAAGGGTGTCGAGGTTTTGAACGCGCAACGGTAGGCGTTGCGCGCGGTAGAGAACGTCGCGGCGCGGGGCCGCTCTCTCTCCGTCTTTATGCGCCGCGAGCGCGGGCGGACTTCGTGCTTGCGATCGACGTCGGCGCGCAACGGCTACAGCGTACCGTCGCCGACCTGACCATGATGCGTAATCGACGCGCCGCCTTTCATATCGGCGGCGCGTCGATCTCTTTCAGCGCTTATTGAGCCGCTTACTGGCCCGTGTAACCGAGCGGAACAGTCGCATTTGCTTTGGCAACCGTGGCGTTGTTCGACACGATGTACTGCGGCACTTCAGTGAGCGTCAGCGCGACCTGACCGTTGGTGTACGCAACCGTGCTGACATTGCCGTAACCATCGATCTTCGTCACATTGCCCGACGTGCCAGCGTTGTCGACCTGGAGCGAATAGCCGGTCGAATAGGTCTGGCTATACGTACCGTTGCTCGCCGGCCACTGCGCATTGCTGTGCGTCCACGCGGCGGTCACGACCTTGCCGTTACCCAGTTGCTGGAACCCATACGCAAAGACTCCGGCGGGCGCGCTGTTGATCCGGCCCAGCGTATTCGTGCCGTCGAGAACACGCGTCATCGTTGCAAAGGCCATCGCTTCAGGCTTCGGTGAAAGGTTCGATGCACCAAACGCGCCTTGGGCGTCGTTCAGGTCGAAGAACGAGCCGTATCCCACTTCGCCCGGATAGTCCGGACCGTAGAACAGCGTCGTCACCTGCGCACCGCCGCCAAGCACGATGATGTGCGCTCGCACACCGACTGCCGCATGCGCGAACAACTGGTTCTGCGACGGCACATTCGGACCGTAGTTGAGACCAGGGTCATAACTCACGCCGGCTTCAGTGAAGAAGAGCTTCATGTTCGGCTTGCCGGCCTGCATGACCGAACGCAGCTGCGTCATCTGGTTGTCGAGCGCGTTGGCCTGGTTCGCCGTACTCGGATCGGAGTCCTGCAGTTCAGGCGGGTGAGCCGGGTACGTACCCGCATTCCAGTAGCCGTGCGTTGCGACCGCATCGATGTAATTCCACAGACCGAGCGCGCCGAACTTCTGCAGATAACCCGTCGTACAGGTATCGCAATTGGAAGCAAACGGATTGCCGGTGCCCATCACGACCGCATTCGGATCGGTCGAGTGGATGCCCTCGTAGGCAGCCTTGTACATGGCGACGAAGTTCGCATCGCTATCCGCCCAGCCGAGGCTCGGTTCCCACGTTACCTGATAGTAGTTCTTCTGCTGATTCGGGTAATTGGCGGCGCGGATCAGGCTCGTATCGGTGCCGACCTTGCCCATGAAGGTCTGGAACTCGGGCATGTTCGACGGCGCGTAGTAGCTGTCGTTGAACTGGCCGGTCTTCGAGTCCCACGCCGGCAGTCCATCCAGACGCACGATACGCATCTGATCAGGATTGGCCTTGTAGAACGGATCGAGGTCATTCACGTTCGGCGTGTACGTGTTGGGGCCGTTGGGTTCCATGGCCGATACCTGACGATCGTCGATCGTCCACGAGATACCCAGAGCGTGCAGCGCGGCGATGTTGCCGTTGAAGCCCTGCATGCCGAAGCGGTGCTGATCCTGGTGCGCATACGTCACGGTGCCCAGTACCGAACTGAGGTTCGGCAACACGCCGAACGTCGCGATGCCGACCGGACGCGTGCCGCTGCTCGGCAACGTGCCGCCGCTCGAACGCAGGGTGGCGGTGAGTGCGCCATAGCCGGACCACGTCGACGTACACGGAATCGTGCTGGTTTGTACGCCGGCCTTGACTGCAAAACTACCTTGCGTCTTGATCGCGCCATTGGAATCCGCGACGGACCAGACGACCGTATCCGCGCTCGGCGCGTTCGTCGTAATCGCCAGTTTGAACGACGCGTTGTTCTGGAACACGCGCAGGCCGTCGGTGGTCGGCGTGTCGGCGCTGATCACGCCGTTCGCGGTTCCGCCGGCCGTTTGCGTCGGCGTGCTGCACGACATGGTCGAGCTGCTCGGCGTCGGGGACGGCGCGGGAGTAGGCGTCGGCGTCGGAGTCGGAGTGGGCGTCGGCGTCGGCGTCGGCGTCGGGGTCGGCGTGGGAGTCGGCGTGGGAGTCGGCGTGGGAGTCGGCGTGGGAGTCGGCGCGGGTGTCGGGGTAGGAGCCGGAGTCGGCGTTGCCGCAACCGCCTTAACCCAGCAAGACTTGCCATAGCCGTACGCGGGGTCCGACTGCGAAACTGCGCCGACATAACAGCCGACGCCGTTGCTGAACGTACGCGGTGCGGTCAACATCACCGACGGCGACGTGGGCGGAACCGCACCGAACACCACCGAGCCCGTTCCGAGGAATGAGCACTTGCCATTCTCCTGCGCGCACAACTTGTATTGCTGCCCTGAGACCGTGATGGTGCTTGCCTGGGCCTGCGCGCTGTCCGCGGCAAACGATGCCAACACTGTTGCTGATGCAACGCCCAATAGTTTCAAGTATCTCGTCATTGTCCGTATGTTTCGGTAAAAGCAGGTTGTCCCCGAGAATTCAGCAAGATCGATCAGTCGTCCCGCCTTGACGTTATCGAGTCCAGAGAGAGGTGAACCTGAGAACGCGCTGACCGCGTTCATTGCTGATGAAGCTTTGATGTGCCGCTATCCGGTGGCGGACGCGCTTGCCGTCCGCTCGCATTCCGACTTTCACCGAACAGCGGTGTAATCGAAATGTTTTCCCGGCGTCGGGCGAACATTCTATTTATTACGTTATACTTACTATTTCATTGCGCTGCGATCCTTCGACAATCGCAAACAATGACTACTTCGATATCTTCAACAGCGGCAATCGAGCGCAACGCGCACCGATTGCGTGAAAGATTCAGTCGACGCCGGCATGAAGAATCCCGCCGATCGCATGACCGGGAAAACGTCACAAGGGGTTAATGCATGCCGCTGACGCGACTCGAACATCTGGCGAGGCTCACACTGACAGGCCAGTGCACCTCAGTTTGATAAACGAATTTCGCACCAATATGGGCGACTTAGAAATTCAGGATGACGAAAAATTAATCCAATTTTTTTCGTTCACCGTTGACAGCCGGTTTTTAATGTGGACCCGTCGGCTCGACAGTGATCGAGGTGCGCCCTCGCCTCGCGAGTCGGGTTCGGAACCCAAAAAACCGTTGATCCGCCAATCCGCTTCGCCTATGTAAAGCAGCTACCGCAGTGCAGCAACGGTGGGTGTAACTGTTACAGACCCGTCGGCGCTCGATCCATCTCTCCGGTATTACTTACAGAAGCTTTTGGCAGACGAATTATAAACGTTTCATCCGCGTAACGTGCCCGGTTCAAGGGCGATAAGTGACAATTACGAAGAATTTCGATAGGATTCGACCGAAGCTTTTCCAAATGACAAGGAATGGAAAAGCTCTACCTCATGAGAGCGGATAAAACGTAAATGTTTGATTTGTCAGCAGATTGATGGAATTTTCGCAGATCGATTTTGCGGTCGTGCAATTTTTATATTAGTAATACCAATACCCTGATGCCTCTGCCGACCGTTTATCCGAACCAAGACGGATAATTTGAATGTAATGCAGAAATAGTGTCGCATCCTTTTATCAGAAATTCAGCTCGTCCCAGGAAACAAACGGAACTCAACGATCGAAGTGTCGATATCTCGCGCTTACTTCGCAGCACGAACTACGTTGGCGTTCCGGTCCATGAACTTACGCCGATCTGCTCAGCC
Source organism: Paraburkholderia aromaticivorans (assembly GCF_012689525.1). Taxonomy (NCBI): domain Bacteria; kingdom Pseudomonadati; phylum Pseudomonadota; class Betaproteobacteria; order Burkholderiales; family Burkholderiaceae; genus Paraburkholderia; species Paraburkholderia aromaticivorans. The sequence continues at coordinate 872,348 of NZ_CP051515.1, read as the reverse complement.
CAGCGCTCGAGCGTATCGTTATTCGGCGGCCCGGCGATCAGGCTTTCGCAAATGCTGCGCAACCGCGCATGACCCGGTAGCGGCCAGCGCGCCAGGTGGGCGGCTGGTGCATGCGTATCTGGAACGCCGCCCGGTGATGGTGCTCGATGAGTGGGCCGCCGACCAGGACCCGACCTTCCGCCGGATTTTCTATAGCGAGATCCTGCCGGACCTGAAGCGCCAAGGAAAAACGCCGATCGTGATGTCGCACGACGACCGCTATTTCAGCGCAGCCGACCACTATATCCGGCTGGAAGACGGCCGCATCGTCGAAGAAGTGCGGCCCGTGCGCGTGTCGGGTCACGCGCCGCTTCCGGCCAATGGGTCGTGATGCGCCGCGTGCCGCCACGGCTGCGCCCGCAGTCGCGGTGGTGGCGGCGCATCAACCCACGCCCTATCGCGACGCCGTCGCGAACAACACCGGATCATTGCGATACAGATCCGGGAACATCCGCTTCAGGCCGGTCACTTTCGGCAGATCGTTGATCGCGATGTACGGATAGTCCGGATGCAGCGCGAGGAAGTTCTGGTGATAACTTTCCGCCGGATAAAAGCCCTTGAAGTCCTCGACGCGAGTCACGACTTTCGCTGAGAACACATGGGCGTTGTCGAGTTGCGCGATATACGACTGCGCGATGCCGCGCTGCGCCGCATCCACCGGGAAAATCGCCGAGCGATATTGCGTACCGTGGTCGGGGCCCTGATAGTCCAACTCGGTGGGATTGTGCGCGACCGAGAAGAATATCTGCAGCAAGCGACCGTACGTGATCTGCGTCGGATCGTAAGTGATCTGCACCGACTCCGCGTGTCCCGTATCGCCCTCGCTGACGGTTTCGTATTGCGCCGTGGATGCCGCTCCACCGGTGTAACCCGAGGCAACCTGCTTCACGCCGCGCACGTGTTCGAACACGCCTTGCACGCCCCAGAAGCAGCCGCCCGCGAACACCGCCGTTTCGCTATGCGTCGCGGCGGCTTTTTCATCCTGTACGGGCGCGGGGATCTTCGTGGCGGCCTCAGCGGAATGCGCGACGTGCTGCGCGGCCACGACGCCCAGAGCAACGACGACGAGGCCCATGATTCGTGTGACGGAGAAACGCTTCCGCAGCGACGCTGTGCTGGTAGATATCGTGCGCATGGTCAGTCCTTTAGGTCAAATAAGAGTTGAGTCGAGCCACTTGCGCCGGCTTAGCCGAACGTGAAAGCAAACGCCTGCACGCCCGGGTCCAGAAACTCGATCGAGAAAGTGTGATCCCCGACCTCGCCGGTTTGCCGCACCAGTTGATAGAGACGCTGCCCGGTTACGGTGCCGCTGCCATCGGCGGCGACGTCGGTGCCGTGCGACGCGCCGGGCGCGGCGCCGTCGACGCTCACGCGAAACCGCACCGGCTTGCCGTCCTTGTCCGGGCCGAGCACCAGATGCAGGTCGCGTGCATGAAAGCGATATACGATGCGTCCCGACGGTGCCACGAGCGTGGCGTGCTCCGCGCCCACGTTCCATGACCCGGCGAGGCCCCAGTCGTTGACGCCGGGTTGCGACGGCGCTGCATACGTGTGCGTCTTGTCCGCCACTTCCCCGCCCGGCGACGCGAAGTTCTCCGCCCGCTGATAACCGACGTAGGTTTCCGGCGATTGCATGTCGGCGTTGTCCGCCGCGGCCTGCACGCCTTGCGCGCCGCCGTTTGCGATACCGATCGCGACCTTCGACGCGTTCGCATGCCCCGCTTCGGTCAGCAGTTGCTGGATCACCTTTTCGGATTCCGCGTAATCGCCTTCGCCGAAGTGGTGATAACGGATCTGCCCTTTCGCATCGACGAAATAGTGCGCGGGCCAGTACTGGTTATTCAGCGCGCGCCAGATTGCATAGTTGTTGTCGATCGCGACGGGATAGTCGACGCCGAGATCGTGCGTGGCCTTCTTCACGTTGTCGATATTGCGTTCAAAGGCGAACTCCGGCGCATGCACGCCGATCACGACGAGCCCCTGATCCTTGTACTTCTGCGCCCACGCTTTGACATACGGCAGCGAACGCAGGCAATTGATGCACGAGTAAGTCCAGAAATCGATCAGCACGACCTTGCCGCGCAAGTCCTGCGTGGTGAGCGGCGGCGAATTCAGCCATTGGACAGCGCCGTTCAACGGGGGCAGCACGCCTTCGACCGGCAACGGCGCCGGCTCTGCAACGGCGCGCATCATCGCGCCGCCCTGCGTCGCATTGGCCACGGTGGAATCCGCATTGGCGCTAGCGGTCGATTGCGACGACGGGTTGACGCTCGCCATCGCGCCGCCGGACGCATCGGCCGGATTGCCGGCGACCGGCGCTTTGCCCGGCACCGCGTTCGGCGACAACTTATCGACGAGTTTCTGTTCGAGACCGCCGGTCGCAACCGTCGAGACGCGAGCAAGCACGCCGGTGTCGAAACCGAGCGCGATCGCCGCCACGCCGCACAACATCAACGCACCGATGCCGCGGCGGATCCATTCGCCCGCGCCCAGCGAGCGCTTCATCGCCGTGAACACCTTGCCGCCGATCAGCAGCGCCACTGCCAGCGAAGTCGCCGCGCCGGCCGCGTAGGCCACCAGCAGCAACGTCGTGCCGACGCTCGCGCCGCGCAATGCCGCGCCCGTCAGCACGAGACCGAGAATCGGACCGGCGCACGGCGCCCACAACAAGCCGGTGGCAATGCCGAGCAGAAACGACGAACCCGCGCGGACCTGCTGACCATCGGTCTGCGCGAAATTCGACAGGCGATTGCCGGCGCTGACGAGCGGCCGCATCAGATGATCGGCGAAGCGCGGGAACAGCAACGTCAGCCCGAAGATCGCCAGCAGTGCGATAGCCACCCAGCGGCCGTACTGGTTAGCCTGCGTGACCCAGCCGCCGCCCACCGCGGCAAGCGTCGCGACGAGGGCGAAGGTCAGCGCCATGCCCGCCAGCAAGGGCAATCCGCTGCGCACGAAAGGCTGGTCGGCGCGCGCGAAAACAAAGGGCAGCACCGGCAGGATGCACGGGCTGAGAATCGTAAGGGCGCCGCCGAGATAGGCGAGAACGATGAGTAACATGGCAGTTCCGAACGTTCGTATAGGTCGGTTAAAGTGGGCACGCTGGCTCGGGCGGCAGCCGGCGTACGGTTCATTCAAAACCTGATACTGCAGAAAGTGCCCACATCCTAGAGCGCCGCCGGTGTCGAAGTCCTCACGAAAAGTTAAATTAAATGTGATAACTCGCTGCCCGGAAATTTTGCACAATGGCGCCATGGCCGCTTTTCCCGGCGGCCGTGCCCGGCCTTCCTCCTCAACCAAGCCCTGAACCGCGGCTCAAGCCCACCATGGACAATCTGAAGCGCATCCTGATCGTCGAAGACGATGTCGATATCGCCAACGTGCTGAGCCTGCATTTGCGCGACGAGCGCTATGAAGTCGTGCACAGCGCCGACGGCAATGAAGGGCTGCGCCTGCTGGAACAAGGCGGCTGGGACGCGCTGATTCTCGATCTGATGCTGCCCGGCGTCGACGGACTGGAAATCTGCCGGCGCGCCCGCGCGATGACGCGCTATACGCCGATCATCATCACCAGCGCCCGTTCGAGTGAAGTGCACCGGATTCTCGGCCTCGAACTCGGCGCGGACGACTATCTCGCCAAACCGTTTTCCGTGCTCGAACTGGTGGCGCGTGTGAAAGCGCTGCTGCGCCGCGTCGACGCGCTGGCGAAAGACTCGAAAATCGAAACCGGCAGTCTGCGCATCGCGGGGTTGTCGATCGATCCGTTGACACGCGAGGCCGCCGTCGACGGCAAGCCGATCGAACTCACGCCGCGCGAATTCGACCTGCTGTATTACTTCGCGCAGCATCCCGGCAAAGTGTTCTCGCGCATGGACCTGCTCAATGCGGTGTGGGGCTATCAGCACGAAGGCTACGAGCACACCGTCAACACTCATATCAACCGGCTGCGCGCGAAGATCGAGGCCGATCCGGCTCAACCCGAGCGCATCCTGACCGTCTGGGGACGCGGCTACAAGCTCGCCGTGCCCGGCGAGACACCGAAGGACCCATCGTGAATCTGACGCTGACCCAGCGGCTCTCGCTCGTTTTCTCCGTGCTGCTACTGGCATGCTGCGGCGCGTCGGCCTTCCTGCAAATCCGTTCGAGCGATCTGCACGAGAAGGAGGTCATACAGAGCCTGTCGCGCAATCTCGCCGACCATATCGCTCATGGCAGCTCGCTGATGGACGCCAACGGCTTGCGGCCCGACGCGGTCCGGCAGCTATTCGGCCAGTTGATGAGGGTGAATCCGAGCGTCGAGGTGTATCTGCTCGACAACCAGGGCCACATAAAAGGCGACGATGCGCCCGCCGGGCACGTCAAGCGCGAACAGGTGAATCTTGCGCCGATCCGGCAATTCATCACGGGAGACGCGCTGCCGATTCTCGGCGACGACCCGCGCAGCGTCGACGGTAAAAAGGTGTTCAGCGCAGCACCGCTGCAATTGAGCGGACAGGCGCCGTCCGGCTATATCTACGTGGTCCTGCTCGGCGAGGAACACGACGCGCTCGCCGCGCGCGTGGCGGCTAGCTCCGTGCTGCGCACGACGTTGTGGTCGATGGCGCTGGTCGCCCTGTTGGGGCTACTGGCCGGTTTGACCGCATTCGGCCTGATCACGCGGCCGCTGCGCCGCCTGACCGATGCCATGCGCCGCTTCGATGCAGAGGGCGAGCCCGACACCCAGCCGAGCGTGCCGCGTTCGTCGCCGGCCGGACGGCGCGACGAAATCGCCGTGCTCGAAGCGACGTTTGCGCAGATGGCAAACCGCATCGGCGAACAATGGCGCGCGCTAACGCGGCAGGACCAGCAGCGCCGCGAGCTGATCGCCAATATTTCGCACGACCTGCGCACGCCGTTGACCTCGCTGCACGGCTACCTCGAAACGCTCTCGCTGAAGTCCGACACGCTCGGCGAAACGGAGCGCAAACGCTATCTGGCAATCGCGCTCGCGCAAAGCGTCAAGGTGGGCCGGCTCGCGCAGGCCTTGTTCGAATTGGCCAGGCTTGAACACGGCAACGTGCAACCCGCACTCGAACAGTTCTCGCTGGTCGATCTGGTGCAGGACGTCTTTCAAAAATTTGAATTGCCGGCCGAGGCGCGGCACATTCAATTGCGCGCGAATATTCCGCCACGTCTGCCGACCGTCTGCGCCGATCTCGGCATGATCGAGCGCGTGCTGACGAATCTGCTCGACAACGCGATTCGCCATACGCCCGCTGAAGGATCGATTGAAGTCGACCTCGCGCATAGGGACGGCAAAGTGTCGGTGACGGTCAGCGACACCGGCCCCGGCATTCCGCCCGAGCAGCGCGAAGGTCTGTTCGAACGTCCGTTCAGTTCCGGCGGCGCGCATCGGGGCGGTGGACTGGGGTTGCTGATCGTCCAGCGCATGCTGCAATTGCACCAGAGCCAGATACGTCTGCTCGACACGGCGGGAACGGGCACGACCTTCTGCTTCGAGTTGCCGACGGCCGCCACCAGGTCGAGTGCCGCCAGCGTCCTGATGTGACGGCCAGGGCCTGACTCCGCTGCGAGATGCAGGACTCAGCGGGTTCAGGCTCAGATCAGCAAGTCCTCATAGAACGCGCCGAACGGCCGGGTCGGATGGGCAAGCTGGATTTCCAGAATCCACAGACCGGCGTCCGGGCAATCGGCGAAATCGCCGAGGTTGCCCGCCTTGTAGATTGCGTGCGGAAAGTCGCTCACGCGGTGACCCTTGATATCCAGATTCAGACGCCAGCCGAGCGCGGCCGCACGTTGCCCGGCGAAGTCGTATAGCGCTTTTCCGCCAGCGCGGGTCGTGCGCCAATGATGTTCCACTTCGTCGAATACGGTTTTTGCGGCATCGGCGCAGGCCTTCATCTCAGCGTCGCTGCCGACTACGAACGTGGCGCCCGCATCGCCCTCGTGCCCGTGAAAAACGACGCCGAGGTCGACGAAGAAAATATCGTCTTCCTTGAGCCGCGGATCGCCTTCCGACTGCTGCTTGAAAACCTTCAGCGTGTTTTCGCCGAAGCGCACCAGAATCGGATGCCAGATACGGTCCATGCCCATTTCGTTGAGCACGTTATGGCATTCGGCCTTTGCCGCCGACTCCAGCATGCCAGGCTGTACCCGTTGCGCCAGCCGGTTCACGACCTCCCACGTCTTGCCCTGCGCGTATTTCATCGACTCGAGCACGTATTTGCTGCCGACCGCCTGCTTCGCCGCTGCTTCCATCCCATCTCTCCGGTTATATCCGCTTGAATATAGCGAGCGGGACGCCGGGTGTCCACGGCGCACGTCGCCTTACTGTGTGTCATAAAGACGACAACTACCTACGAATTCGTTTACGAGAAGATTTCGACCGGTAGCCAGACTGTTGCGGGCAACTACGCTTATCACATCAACGACGTCGACCAGTTGACATCCAGCCGCATCAACAACGCGGTCAAGTTCAGCAGCGCGAACTTCTCGGGCTTCACGTTCGGCGCGTTGTACGGCTTCTCGAACCAGGCGGGCGCATTTGCCGGCGCGCCGGCAAGCGGCACGGCCGCGGCACCGGTCGCGGGTTCGTCGCGCGCTTATAGCTTCGGGGCGAACTACGCGAACGGCCCGATCAGCGTCGGCGCTGCGTATACGGACATCCGTTTCCCGAGCCAGGCCGTCCCGACCTTCTCGACCACCCTTGCCAACGTGACGACAGGCAACGTGCGCGACCTGCGTACGTACGGTGTCGGCGGCCGTTATACGATCGGCGCGGCCACGCTGTGGGCGCTCTACAGCAATACGCGTTTCGAAACGCTGACGGGTGCGGCGACCACGTTCACGGCTTACGATGCAGGCGCGAAATACGCGTTCACCGCGGCTTTAACGGTCGGCGCGGGCTATACGTACATGCATTTGAGCAACGCGAACACAGGCCACTGGAATCAGGGTGACCTGAGCGTCGATTACGCGCTGAGCAAGCGCACCGACGTATACGCGCTGGGTATCTACCAGATCGCTTCGGGCCACAACACGGCAACGGGCGATGTGCAGGCGCAGATCGGCTCCAGCACGAGCTTCTTCGGTCCGTCGGGTGCGGGCGCGGACAACCAGTTGGCATTCCGCGTGGGCATTCGCCATCGCTTCTGATGCCTACGTTCCTCGCTATCGCGAGGTGCGCTGCTAGTTGAGCGGTAACTTGCCTCGATCGGTCGGGGCAAGACAGCGGCGCGGCGCGGCAATCCATTGCCGCGCCGCGCTGCCTTCAGGTCAGAAAACGTGCCGCAACCCGACGCGAGCCAGCACCTGCCGATCAGATGAAGACGAATCATCGGCCCCGCCGTACGCATGATCGAGCGCGGTGTTCGAGTTCCCACCCACTGCCTTCTGCGCAGTCGCCATCACATACACATCCGTGCGTTTCGACAGGTTGTAGTCGACCATCGCGCCCAGCGTGTGCCAGCGCGGCCTGGATCGGCCACCGGACGCATCGAGCCGGCTTTGCGTGTAGTCGTACATGCCGCCGACCATCAGCGCCGGCGTGAAGCGATAACTGCTGGACACTTCGAAGTTGTCGAACTTCAGCGACGAGACAGTCTGTCCCGGCGGCACGATCGATCCTGTGATGTACGCATAGGAAGTCGGGTTCTTCAGATCCGTGTGCGTATAGACGAAGCCGAATAGTGCCGAGCCCGCCTGATAGCTAAGCCCGCCTCCGAACGTCCGTTGGCGTTGCGCGAGGAAGTTCGCGTCGTTGGATGCGACCGCACCCACCGCATTCGCACCCGGATCGTCGACAGCGAGATACGCCGCGCCTATCGTCAGGCCGCCTTGCGACCAGTTCGCACCGACGCTCGCGGCGCGATTCGTCGCGAACTGTCCAGCACTATTCGAGAACCCATAGGTGCCGCCGAACTGAAAGCCGCCCATCGACGGACTCGTGTACTGCACCGCGTTATTCACGCGAAACGAATTGTCCGTGTTGTCGTTATCGTAGGGATGCTCGAACAGGAAACCGCCCCAACTGCCGTTCGCGGTCAACGGTGCAACGAATTGCACCATCGAGTCGTATTGACGCCCGAACGTGAGCGTACCGGCGCTCGTCGAAGCGACGCCCACGAAAGCCTGCCGGCCGAACTCGCGGCCGCCCTGCATCAAACGCCCGCTGTTGACGTCGAATCCGTTTTCGAGCCTGAATATGGCCGACACGCCACCGCCGAGATCTTCTGTTCCCTTCAATCCCCAGCGGCTGCCTTGTGCATCGCCGCTCGACATCTTCCATTGCGCATGGCCGGCGATATTGCTCGCGTAGTCGATGCCCTCGTCAACCAGTCCGTACAGCGTCACACTGCTTTGAGCGAACGCCGGCATCGCCGCCGTGCCCGTCAATAGCAAACCCAATAGCGCGCGTCTCATTGTTTTATCTTGCCCCGTTCCGGGAGTGATGGTGTTGTTTGGATTGCGTGCGCCAGTCATTGCGTCGATGCGTCGGCGCCGAGGTACTTGCGCATCAGGCGGTCCACCGTGCCATCGTCATGAATCTTTTTGAGCGCCGCGTTCAGTGTGTTGAGCGTCTTCGTGTCGCCCTTGCGCACGCCGATCACGCTGCTCGCGCCGAGAATCGCGGGGTCCGAGATACGATCGCCGGCAAACGCGAAACCAGCGCCTTGCGGCTTGCTGAGAAAACCTGCCTGCGCCGCAGGCCCAACCACGAGCGTGGCGTCGAGGCGTCCGGTCGCGAGGTCGGCGTACGCGCTGTCCTGATCCTGATACTCGACGATCGTCACCTGATGCGCCGCCCAATTCGCCCTGGCGAAATTCGCCTGCGTCGAGCCTTGCAGCACGCCGACGCGCTTGCCCGCGAGCGCCGTGGCTGTCGGCGCCAGCTTCGCGGCTTTCGCGGCCACGAGGCGGATATCCGCGGGATAGACGGGCTGTGTGAAGTCCATCACGGCGCGGCGCGCGGCGGTCGGCGCCATCGCGGCGGCGATCACGTCGAACTTGCGCGACTGAAGGCCCGCGATCAGTCCGTCGAAACTGCCCACCACGTACTCGCATTTCAGATTGGCCTCGGCGCATAGCGCGTTGTCAATATCGATCTCGAGTCCGGCGAGCGTGCCGTCGGGCAATTTGTATTCATACGGCGGATAAGCGGCGTCGGTACCGATGCGCAGCGTCGCCGTATCCGCGGCGAGCGTGTTGACGGGGAACGCGAAAACAAACGCAGCGGACGTAGCAAACGCCGCGCTAACAAGGCGCGAAATAGCCTTCATGACAGCTTCCTGGGTAGTGAGTAAATGAAGAGTGAGTGAATCAGGCCGCGAGACGATCTTCTGCCAATGCAACGAAGAAGCGAACGCCGAGCGGCAACACGTCGTCGTTGAAATCGAACTCGGGGTGGTGGCAGTAGACGCCGCCCTGCCCGAGCAATACGTATGCGCCCGGGCGGCGCAGCAGGAACTCCGAGAAGTCTTCCGAGCCATTCAGCGGTGCAAATTCGCGCAGCACGTTCGCCGCGCCGAAGACTGTCGTGGCAGCGCGCGCGGTCGCTTCGGCCTGCTCGCGATGATTGATGGTTGCGGGCGAACTGCCATAGAACTCGACGCTGAGCGCGCAGCCGGTCGCCAGCGCCACGCCCGCGCAAATCGTCTCGATGCGGCCTTTCGCGAGCGAACGAATCGCCTCGTCGAACGTGCGCAATGTGCCGGTAAGCGATGCATGCGCTGGAATCACGTTCGAAGTCGTGCCCGCATGAATGCTGCCGATGCTCAGCACCGCCATCGAACCCGGATCGACCGAGCGGCTCACCACGGTTTGCAACGCGCAGATCAACTGCGCAGCGGCCGCAATCGGATCGATCGTCTTTTCCGGCGATGAACCATGTCCGCCCACGCCGGTAACCTCGATACGCAGTTCATCGCAGGAGGCGAGCATCGCGCCATCCCTGACGCCGAAGGTGCCCGGCGCGAAATGCGGCGCGTTGTGCATCGCGTAGATTTCGTCGAAGGGAAAGCGTGTTTCGAGGCCGTCCGCGAGCATCGCGTTCGCGCCGCCGCCGGTTTCCTCGGCAGGCTGGAACACCAGTACGAGCGTGCCCCGAAAGTCGCGATGCGAGCTGAAATGACGCGCCGCGCCGAGCAGCATCGCCGTGTGGCCGTCATGTCCGCAGCCGTGGAATACGCCGTTGCGCAGCGAACGATGCAAAGGCATCCCCTCTTCCTGCATCGGCAAGGCGTCCATGTCCGCGCGCAAGGCGATCGACCGGCCGGGGCCGCGCCGTCCGCGAATCACGCCGACCACTCCCGTGTTGCCGATGCCGGTGTGCGTTTCGATGTCCCACGCCCGCAATTTCGCAGCGACCAGTTCGCTGGTGCGCGATTCATCGAACGCCACTTCGGGATTGGCGTGAATATCGCGGCGTAACGCAATCAGTTCCGCGAGATCCGCTTCCGTGTGCTGCATGTCGAGTGCCTCCCTGTATACTTTCCGCGCCAACGCAGCGCTAACGAGAGGCCCATGCTAGCGATTGCACGGGCAAATCAATTTCCAATTCCTTATGGCCATAGCGAATGCTTATGGCAGCCCAGTCATGAAAACGACCCAGTTGCGCATGCTCGTTGCGATTGCTGAACACGGCACGCTGATGGCCGCCGCCGAAGCGTTGAATCTCTCGCAACCCGCGGTCACGAAAAGCGTGAAGGAACTCGAGACGCGTCTGGGTGTTCAACTGCTCGTGCGCAGCGGAGCGGGCGTGCGGCTTACGCAGTACGGCGAGGCGCTGTTGCAGCGAGCGCGCCGGGTGGTCACGGAAATTGCCCGCGCTGAGCAGGAATTGAAGGACATGAAGTCGTCGTCGGAGCGCACGCTTTCCATCGGTGTGTCGATGCTCGCGGCGTCAGTCGCCGTGCCGGATGCGATCGAGGCATTCCGGCACCGGTTTCCCGATTCACGCTTCAGCGTGTACGAGTGCCAACCGAGGCAGATCATCGACGGTCTGCGCGACGGCACATTCGATCTCTGCGTCGCGGCGATTGCCTTGCGCGACGTGACCGCGGAATTTCAGGTCGACCCCATTGCGGTGCGATCGCAATCGCTTGCCGTGCGCAACGGCGACCCGTTTGGCGCCGAAACCCGCCTCGACGCTCTAACGCATGGCCATTGGCTCTATAACCACACGCGTGAAAGCTGGCCGGAATTCTGGTCGCAATTGTGCGGCAAGCGGACCATTCAGGAGCCGGCGCGCGTGAGCGTCTGCACGTCGCACAAGCTGTATCCGAAGCTCGCCGGCGAGTCCGGCGCCGTGAGCGTGTGGCCCGACTTCCTGCTTGATGAACACCTGCGTTCAGGCTTGCTCACGCGACTCGCCACCGACGCACAGTTGCCCGAACTGACCGTGAGTCTCATGTATCGCAAGGACCATGTGTTCAGCGCCACAGCGGAATATTTTGCGGAGTGCGTGGCGTCGTCGAAAGGATCGGGAGTCTGAACGGCGGCGAATCAGATGGTCATCGTCGCCTTCCGAAGCCGCCGACGTTCCCGCCAGTTGCGTAACTGACCTGCGACGAACGCCGCGATCAGCAACGTCAGATACAGCATCAGAATGTTGTGGCGCCATGTATTGAGCGCGAGTTGATGCGCGACCAGCTTTGGGTCGGACTGCAATGGCCCGACGCAAAGTGCCAGGACCGCCTGCTTCATTCGAACAAAACCCGCGGCGGACAGCATGGGCAACCCAACGAGCAGCCCCATCAGAAAAGGTTTCGCGCGCCGCGCCCCCGTACGATGACGCATACGCAGCCACACTCCCAGACAACCATGCACCCAGCCGGGCGCAAGCAGTGCAAGCTGCAAACCTTGCGTGCCGCTGGTGATGAGCGATATCACGATGCGCTCGTAGTTCGGTTCGAAACCGTACAGCGACGAGGCGAGCCGCGTGGACACCACATGGCGGATCAGCAGCAGCGGCAGGCTCAGTCCCGCCCAAAGCCGAACCCATTCAGTGAGTGGCATTTTCCAGTGACGGCGGCCGTAGATCGTTCGCAGCGCCAGCGAAAAATGCAATAGCGACGCGCCATAAAGAAGCACCGTTCCCGGTGCGCTGCGCCACACCCGCAATGCCAGCACAAGACCGCGGCCCGCAAGATCCAGCGACCAGATCCCAAGCGCGTGATTGACCAGATGCAGGGACAGATAGACCAGCAGCACCACGCCGGACACGAGCTGACAACGGCGCAGCAGAGTATGGACAGTCGATTCCCTCACAACGCGGGCAGCCATACTCAGCGGCCGCCGAAAAGGCGCTATCGGCGCGCGCCCGGCGGCTCGCAGCATGTCGGCCGGATACAGTGGCTTCCAGGTCGCAATACGCGTTCGATTCATTTCAGGCCTCGCGTGAGAGGCCGTTCCCGCCGATCGATACCCGTTTTGTGACTCACCGGCGTCTGGCGGATAGCGTCGGCAAATTTCTCCAGTGCTGACAGCGAACCGCACACGCTGTGGTATTCCTCCCGGCCGATCCGGGCGTCGAGGATAACGGCCATTCCCGATTCACGGGCCATATCGATGATGTTCATTTTGCTCACCCCCAATTCGTGTCTTCACGCACTGCAAGACGCGGAATCCGACGTGATTATTCCCGCGCTTTTTTCAACGCGCTGCCGGGAATAAGACCTCCACTCCCCTGGTTTAACCGTTCAGAGCGTGCTGATGCCGACTCACGTCGAGTTCGAACATTGCGCTCGCATATCGAGGAGTATTGACATGAAACTGACCTCTCTGAACCGTCTCATGGTCCGCGCCGCAGCCGGCGCACTCGTTGCAAGCGCCGCCCTTCTGGCAACGGCAAGCGGTGCCTATGCGCAAACGTCGGCCACGCCCGGCACGCATCAGGTCACGCGCGCCGAAGTGCGCCATGAACTCGAAGAGTTGGAAGCTGCCGGCTACGATCCGTCCCGCGGCGACGAAAGCGACTATCCCGCCGACATTCAGGAAGCGGAAAGAAAAGTAGCCGCCATGCACGCAGCCCAGCAGAGCGCGCTAAACAACAACCAGCCAGCAATGCAAGACATGCCCATGCATTGATGGCGGCCCGGTGTGTGTGAACCTGTGGACAGCGGGTTCTCCTTTTGAGCGTCGGTCTTCTTCGGATCGACGCTCCTTTTTTTCCGGCATTTAACTCACCGCGCGAGGGCATTCGCGTTTAGGCCTGTTGTCCTTCAACAGACAGCGCGTTGTTCAACTGTTGGGGTTACTGCACCACCCGCAACTTCGCCACAGGTTCTTCAAACTGACATTTTCTTTTCTATCAACACGTTGAGGGTTTTCAGACGGCGTGGCACATCCTGTGCAATGTGAGTTTGCGAGCACACACAAACGTGCTCGACACCCCAGTAATTTTCTCGAGGAGAAACGTCATGAAAGACCTGAAGATCCACGAATTGCATCGCAACGAAGAAATGACTTCCTCCGACATGGCACGCGTCGTCGGAGGAAAAGATAAAGAACCTGTCGGAAAGCCGACCCATATCGACGCCATGAATGGCGTCCTCACGTTCGGCGATGGCTCGAAGTGGTCGATGGACCTCAATGGCAAGCTTCATCCGCTTTAAATCGACAAAGTTCGCCTGGTTCTCCGATGAGACGTCTCGAAGTCAGGCGTTTCACCGGCGACCAGTCGGTCAACTCGATCCATCACATCTGAGTCAAGATCAAAGTACTCAACTTACGCCGCACGATCGGCGCGAGCGACGCGCCCAGCCGCTCGCCCTGACGTTCGTCGATCAGGCTCGTCAAGAGTTTGGAGAAACGCGGCTCTTCGACACCCGACACGATGTACTGCCATCGATACGCATCCAGCATCCCGGCTTTCACGCGCGCCTGTTCGTGATCGGTGAAAGTGCGCCCGGCATTGGCGAGAAAGTACTCCGCATCCGCCTCGGCTTGCAGTTGCAGCAAACCGTCCACCGCGCCGATCAATTCGATCAGGTCGCCAACCGCCGCATCGCGCGCCGTGGCATCGAGCTTCGCATCGTCGCGCACCCATTCGAGTTCGTCGATGATCGCGTGCTGCGACTCTTCCTTCCAGTGAAACAGGAACACGTCTTTGAAGAGCGGCGACAGACTGTCGTCGACTTCCATGCTCTGGCGATAATGCACTTGCGTCACGATCTCGATGCAGCAGATCAACGCGAGAATGGCCCACGTCGATTTGCTGAGAACGAAGTTCGCGACGTCGTCGGTCGACGGCATGAAGCGGTAACCCGCCGGCATGTCTTCACCGGCCAGCAGTTCGAGGCGGCGGAACAGTTCCTGATGCTTCAATTCTTCTTCGGTGAAGCGCATCACAGCTTCGAGCGCGATCTGATCGCCCAGCGCGTGATCGCGGCCGACTTCGAGCATCTTCGCGCCGACGAAACGCTCGACCAGCCGGAACATGTTCGCGTAAGTGCGTCCCTGCACCTGCGACATCAGACGGCGTTCGCCCGCGTTCAGGAACGGCAACTGGTCGACTTCCGTGAGACCGTCGGGCAGGAACTTGTGCGCGAGATCGAAGCGGCGTCCGCGAATCACGTCGCGGTCGATATCCCAGCGGATACGCCGGGACACTTCAATACATTTGGCGTAACGCTGCGACGGCGACTCAGCCGGGATGGCATTCATGGCACTACTCCTCGATGGAAAAGGGGATTCGAGCGGCGCGGCGAGACTTCGCATGGGCCACCGTCTGAATCGAATTCTCCGTGCCGGAGTGGGAATGCGCATGAGGCGGTAGTCCCGGCAAGCAGCCGGAATAGCGTGGATTCGTGCGATGCAGGGGGACCTGTGTCCCGGATGGCCACGCGGGCTCGATACTGTCAGGCCGCCGGCGAATCGAAACCGGCCTTGCGAGCTAGCACGATGGCCTGCGAACGGTTCTCCACTTCGAGCTTCGCAAAGATGCTCGTGATGTGATTGCGTACGGTCTTTTCGCTGAGCGCGAGCCGCGCGGCAATCTGCGCGTTATCCCGTCCACCCGCAATCAGTTCGACGATGTCGCGCTCACGCGGCGTCAGCGTGGCGAACACGGGATCGAGGGCGACGTCGGTCGAGAGAAAGTTTCTGATTTCTTCGCGCCAGCGCAGCCATGCGGGCTCCGTATCGAGCAGCATATGATTCTCGCTTTCGAGCGGCACAAAACGCGCATCCGGAATCTGCCCCGCTAGCAGGCGGCTTTCTTCGAAGGGCACGCGGGCATCGCCGCTTGCGTGCAACACGAGCGTCGGGCACGTGACCTGTTCGAGCAGATCGACGACATCGATCTCGTTGAAGACCCGCATGATTCGCGCGGCGTTGCGCGGCGTGGTGGTCATGCGTTCGAGTTCGTTGAACCAGCGGTGCTGCTCGGGCGTGCCGCCGGGGATGAACTGCGTCGTGAAGAATTGCCGGAAGGCCGGGTTCTGCTGACCCCAGCCGAGTTCGGCGAGCTTGACGAGCGTTTCGGCCTCGTCGCGCATCGCGTCGCCGCCGTGCCGCTTGAGCTTGCCGCGCGCATAGCCGCCGTAGAGTACCAACCGCTTCACGCGCTCCGGATGCGCAACCGCGTAAGCGATGGAAATCGACGCGCCCTGCGAGATGCCGAGCAATGTGAAGCGTTCGACGCCGCTCGCGTCGATCACGGCCTCGAGGTCATGCAGCCAGGCTTCGAACGAAATATCCGCGACGTCGCGATCAGACAGCCCGCAGCCGCGCTGGTCGTAACGCACGAGCGTGTGCTTGCGGCTCAGTTCCTCGACCAGATGACTCCACACAGGACTCTTGAGATCGAGTTCGAGATGGCTCAGCCAGTTTGCGGCCTTGACGATCACCGGACCGCTGCCCGAACTCGCATAGGCAATGCGCACGTCGTCGCTGCTGGTACAGAAACGTATCTGCTGCCGGAGACTGGGCGGACTAGCGGACATGACGCGCGCAATGGAGTTGTAGGCTGGAGAGGCCGTGATTTGTCGGAGGAAAGGAGAAAGAAACTTCGCGCATCCGCTCGGGCCGACGTTATGAGCAGCTTTCAACATAGAAAGCCGTCACGATGTAGTCAAACACTGCAAACGTCGGGAGTGGACTTGGGACGTGCGGTGACAGACATGCAGGCAACAAACACGCTCGCACGGATCATTCCGCCAAGCTTCGTCTTTTCCGAACCTTCGCTCCGCAATTAGCAGGTTTATCCGATCCTGAACCTACCGCAGACTGGAGTTCATCTTCACTACGGACATCGTCCACGTAAGGAAAAAATCATGCGAACCTATCCGCGTAACAGCCCGCAAGCCGCAGCACGCATCGTCGCGCTGGCCCTCATTTCGGACGGCCACGTGTGCAGTTCGGAAGAGCGCGTGCTTCAGAGATTGAATATCGCCGGCGAACTCGGTCTCGCGCCTGCGCAATTCGAGCAGATCGTGCAGACGCTGTGCGAGGACCACTCGGTCGCGCATCTGTCGTTCGCGCCGCCGGTGGGCCGCCTCGATCCGGCCATGCTCACGATCTTGATCGACGAGATCGACGATCCCGTGTTGCGCCGCAAGGTCATTCGCCTGTGTGTCGCCGTGGCGGTCGCGGACGACTATCTGGCGGACGGCGAAATCGCCCTGCTCGCCGCCGTGCTGAACGCGTGGGGACCCGACCTGACGCCGGCCGTCAACCGTCACGGGCTTCCGTCGCGCGTCATGCGCGGTTATCAGCGCGCGCCGGCCACCACCTGAGAAGCGAGCCCGTGATGTTGCCCGCGACGCGAGCGGATGGCGTGAATCTCCTCGATCACGCCGTCCGCGCGGCCGAGCCAGCGCAGGCCCCGCAGCAGCGACAGATCTTCCGCGCCGAGTTCCGCGAGCGGAAACACGCCGAGGCCGCGCGCGGCGAATACCGCCATCAGCGCGCTGTCCTCGAATTCGCCGACGATGCGCGGCCGGATGCCCTGCGCGTCGAACCAACGGTCGAGCCGCGCGCGCAGAGCGGCGTGCCGGGTCGGCAGAAGCACGGGCACCTCCGCCAGGCATTGCGGAAAGCCCGCGCGCGCGGATTTGCGGATGATCTCGGTCGGGCCGTACCAGTCGACCGGCGAGCCGGCCAGGCGCTGGCTCAGCACGCGCAGATCGGCATTGTGCGGCGCCGGCTGGCAAGCGAGCACCAGATCGAGCCGATGCAGCGCGAGTTCCGACATCAGCTCCGCGTGCTCGCCCT
This sequence comes from Paraburkholderia aromaticivorans, assembly GCF_012689525.1. Taxonomy (NCBI): domain Bacteria; kingdom Pseudomonadati; phylum Pseudomonadota; class Betaproteobacteria; order Burkholderiales; family Burkholderiaceae; genus Paraburkholderia; species Paraburkholderia aromaticivorans. The sequence continues at coordinate 855,095 of NZ_CP051515.1, read as the reverse complement.
CGTGACATAAAAGCCTGAGCGAGGGCGTGCCAAGCACCGGCGCCAGCAGCGCGTGCGCCGCGAGCTTTGAAATGCCGTCGGAAAGACCGACGGCGAGCCGCGCCACGCCTTCCCCGCCAGCCTCGCGCATCTCGTCGAGGAGCGCCTCGCCGAGCTGAAAAATCTGCTCCGCGCGATTGAACGCCGTCTCGCCGGCTTCGGTCATCGTGACACCGCGCCCCGCCGGTTTCAGCAATTGGCGCCCGATCGATTTCTCCAGCTCCCGCACCTGCGCGCTGATGGTCTGAACTGCCATGTCCAGCCGTTCGGCCGCGCGCGCAAAGCCGCCTTCTTTCACGACGATCCAGAAATAGTACAGATGACGGTAATTGAGCATGGCGTGACACTTCGAAAAAAACGATACGTCGCTCAGAGTATCACTGATTTATCCGAAGCCAGAAGATGGCGATCATGACGCTAATCCGACGTCACCCGCATTTATTCGCTTACGGACACCATGGACACTCTGCTCACACTCGCTGCCGACCCCGCCGCATGGGCCGCGCTCCTCACGCTGGTCGTGATGGAAATCGTGCTCGGCATCGACAACCTGATCTTCATCTCGATCCTCAGCAACAAGCTGCCAGAAGCGCAACGCGCGCGCACGCAGCGCATCGGCATCATGCTCGCGCTGGTCATGCGGCTCGGCCTGCTCGGCACCGTCGCGTGGATCGCGCAGTTGACCGCGCCGGCCATCACGCTGTTCGGCCACGCGTTTTCGTGGCGCGATCTGATCCTGCTCGGCGGCGGCCTGTTCCTCGTCTGGAAGGCGACGTGTGAGATTCACCATCACGTGATGCATGCCGAAGAAGAACGCAACAAGGCGGGCAGCACCGTCCAGTTGACCGTGGCGGCCGCGATCGGCCAGATCCTGGTGCTCGATATCGTCTTCTCGGTCGACAGCATCATCACGGCGGTCGGCATGACCGAACACATGCCGATCATGTTCGTCGCGGTGATCAGCGCGGTGCTGACAATGCTGTTCGCCGCCCGCCCGCTGTCACGCTTTATCGATCGCAATCCGACCATCGTCACGCTCGCGCTCAGTTTTCTGCTCGTGATCGGTATGACGCTGATTGCAGAAGGTTTCGGTTCGCACGTGCCGAAGGCCTACATCTACGTGGCGATGGCGTTCTCCGCGTTCGTGGAGGCGATGAACATGCTGGTGCGTCGCGCTAAATCGAAGCGCGTGCTGAGCACCGGGCAGTGATCGATAGCGTGTGATGGTTTTTCCCGGATCGGGCAGTTTGAATTCGCCCGGTCCAGCATTCGATGTCTTTCTACCCTTGAGGAGCGACACCATGAAATGCCCTGTTTGCAAGACCACCGACCTGCTGATGACCGAGCGCCGCTCGATCGAAGTCGATTACTGCCCCGACTGCCGGGGCGTGTGGCTCGATCGCGGCGAACTCGACAAGCTGATCGCGCAGGACGCGGCGAGTCCCGACACGTCCGCCGCCCCACGCGCGAGCCGCGAGAGCCATCGGGAGCGGGATCATTCGTACGATAGCCGCCGTGGTTACGACGACCATCGATCGGGCTATCAGACGCAGAAGAAAAAGCGCTCGCTTTTCGACGTATTCGATTTCGACTGAGCGCCGTCAGCCATGAAGGAAAAAGCGCCGGGAACGTTCCGGCGCCTATCGCACTAGCGTGCCTTGCCGCGAGCGCTCTTGCCGGTGCTGCCGGCGCGAGGTGCGTCTTTACCGACGGGCGCGGCGCCGCCGTTGATCTGCTCCATCCACGACAAGGCATCGACGTAGGACAGAAACTGCTTGAGGTAGCCCGGCGAAACTTCGCGCATGAGCGAGAGCGCCCGGTGCACGAGGCTGCTCGAGTTAAGCGGGCCGGCATTTCCCGGCACTTGTTCCAGCGACTGCCGCATCTGTTTCTCCGTGCGGACCTTCGACCAGACTTCCCTGAAGTAATCGAGCGCGGGCAGTTCGGGATAGGAAGCGGCGCGCGGCAAACCGATCGCCACGGGCACATGATTTTGACTCGCGATGTAGTCGACGAGGCTCTTCAGCGTCGCATGCGCGGACTCGTCGGTGGCTTGGACACCGGCGTCGTCAGCCGAAGAGGCCGCGCGTTCGATATGCCCGGCGTAGGCGTCCAGCAGACCGGATAGCCTTTCGTCCAGAATCCGCCGCGCTTCGCCGCTGTGGCCGGCCGCGCGTCGTTCGAGCGCGTCGATGAAATGGAAGCGGACAGGATCCAGCCGATCGGCGCCGCGCTCGCGCCACGCGTCGAGCGTTGCACGGGCTACGCCTGTCTGATCGCTATCGCCGCCGTTACTCACGAGGCTTCACCGTCGAGGTCGACGGCCGCGGGACCGGCGCTATTTCCACGCGACGGTTTTTGGCGCGTCCCTGCTCGTCCGTATTCGAACTCACAGGTTGCCCGGAGCCGAACGCCGCCGCAAACAGCGACGGTGCGGGCACGCCGTCGTCGATCAGCGCGCGCGTCACCGTCAACGCGCGCTGCGCCGACAATTCCCAGTTGTCGGCGAAACGGCGATTGCCTTCGCGCAAACGCTGGTCGTCGGTAAAGCCGCTCACCATCAGGATTTCGTCATTGGCGCCGAGATACGCGGACAGCGGCCCGGCCAGACTCTTCAGCAAATCCCGGCCTTGCGGCTGCAACTGATCGGAGTTCAGCGCAAACAGCACATTGCCGCTGATGCCGATGCGCCCATTCACGAGCGTCACGCGCCCCGCCGCGAGCGGGCCCGCCAGCGCCTGCTCAAGCGTCTTGCGGCGCTGCGTTTCCAGTTGACGCTGCTTGACCTCCTGCTCCAGCTTGCTCGACAGTTCCAGTTGCACGCCGATCACGCCCACGAGGATCAGCACGAAGGCGCCCAGCAGCACCGACATCAGGTCGCCGAAAACCGGCCAGATCGGCGCGATCTGCTCCACGCCGCCGTCGATGTCCTCGCTCATGCCGCTTCAGCTCCCACTGACGCACGCCGGCCGGCAAGCTGCTGCAGGTCTTCGACGATCTGCTTCTGCGACATCACGCTCAGGTCGATGACTTCCCGCGCCTGCGCCACGTAGTACGCAAGCTGTTCGTCGCTGCGCGCGAGGGATTTGTCGAGCGCGGTTTCGATACGTTGCAGGTGCGTCACCAGTTTGTCGTTCGACTCGCCGAACACTTGCACGGCGGTGCCGAACGCTTCGCCGAGACTCGCCACTTCGACGGCGCTGCCGGTGACTTGCGCGGCCACCGAGCCCAGCTTGCCGGTCTCGACTTCGATCTTGTCGGTGAAGCGCGTGCCCACGCGCTCCAGCAAATCCGCCGATGTGGCGACGAGCGCGTCGACCGCCGTGCGCTGCTCGGTGGACGCGTGATTGACGGCATCCAGCAGGGTTTCCAGCGTTTCCAGCAAGCGGCTGCGCTCCTGCAGCATCGCGGTGTCGCGGACCATGCTCTCGGAGAGCTTCTGACGCAGTTCGGCGACGACTTCGGCCGCGGCCTTGGGCGCTTCCGAAGCCGCTTGCACGAGTTGGCCGATCTCGGCGATCGTGTCGCTGGCGTGGGCCTGCGTCTGGGCCGAGATGTCGCGCGCGGTTTGCGCCAACGTTTCGCAGATTTCCTGCTGACTGCTCGCGGTGCGTGCGCCCGCTTGTTGCCACTCGTCGCTCAAGGTCTTAGCCATCGCGCCGAGCGCTTCGGTCCAGGCCGCCAGACGCTGCTGATCGCGTGAGGCCAGTTCGGCTTGCAGATTTGCCGCGGCCTTCGGCGCTTCCGCCGCGGCCTGCACGAGCCGGTCGATTTCTGCAATCGTATTGCTGGCGTGTGCTTGCGTTTGGGCCGAAATATCGCGTGCGGTTTGTGCCAGCGTCTCGCAGATTTCCTGCTGACGACTCGCGGTTTGTGCGCCCGACTGCGCCCATTCCTTGCTCAACGTGGCGGCCATCGCGCCGAGCGTCTCGGTCCAGGCCGCCAGACGCTGCTGATCTCGCGAGGCCAATTCGGCCTGCAGATTCGCCGCCGCTTTCGGCGCTTCGGCTGCGGCCTCGACGAGCCTGTCGATCTCCGCGATCGTATTGCTGGCGTGTGCTTGCGTTTGGGCTGAAATATCGCGTGCGGTTTGTGCCAGCGTCTCGCAGATTTCCTGCTGACGGCTCGCGGTCTGCGCGCCCGACTGCTCCCACTCCTTGCTCAACGTCGCCGCCATCGCACCGAGCGCTTCGGTCCAAACCGCGAGCCGCTGTTCATCTTTCGAAGCCAGTTCGGTCTGCAAGTCGGCGTGCGACTGACCCACGCCACTCAGCAAGGACGCCGCGTGCTGCTCGAAAGTCGCGGCGGCCGCCGCCAACGCCTGCTGGTTGCTCGCCGCGAGCTTCTCGCCGACGCTCTCCTGACGCGACAGCGCCTCGTTCCAAGCCTGCGAGACGTTGCCCGCCGTGCTTTCCAGCCGCGCGGAAACGCCATCCAGCAGACCCGCCGAGCGTTGCTCGAAAGTGTCGGTGAAGCGATCCAGCGAGGCGCGCAGATGCTGCGCCAGTTCCTCGCTCGAACGCTGATGTCCCGCCAATGCCTTGTTCCAGATATCCGCGACGGTCGTGGTGGTCGTCTCGAAGCCGCTCGACAGGCCGTCCAGTTGCCGCTGCACAGCGTGCGTGACGGTGGCGTGCATCGCCGTCGTCTCGCGCGCGAGGCCGGCCATCGTGGCTTCCATGACCGGCTGCAGCGCCGCGCCGGCGGCGCGCGTGCTGTCCGCCACGCTCTCCTTCAACGACTGCTCGACCGAATTCGCGAGGCGCGTATAAGCGGCCTCGGCCCTGCCGTGGAAGGCCTCCTGGCTGGCGATCTGCCGCTCGTTCAAGGCGAGGCTCTGGTGCTCGATGGCCGACATCATCGTCTGCAGCCGGTCGACCAGCGTGGGCATCACCTCGGACTGACGCTGCAGGAGCCTGAAGGCCTCTTCACGCTGATGACTCTGCGAGTAGATGCGCAGGGTCGTCGCGATCTTCACGTCGAGCATCTGCGCGGCTTGCAGGCGCTCGCGCCGGCACAGCGCGGACAGCAGCCCCAGCATCGCGGAGGTCGCCACGCCCGCGATCGAGGTGCCGAACGCAAAGCCCAAACCCTTGACCGGCGCGGCGAGCGAAGCGCGGATCGCCTGCAGGTCGGTTGCGCTTTCCAGCGCCATGCCGGTGCCGCGCAAGGTCACCACCATGCCGAGCAGCGTGCCGAGCATGCCCAGCAGCACCAGCAAGCCGACCAGGTAAGGCGTCAGTGCCGGACCCGGCAAGGCCACCCGCTCGCCCTCGACGCGCAGGCGCGCTGCGTTGCGCAGGCTCGGATGCAAGGGCTCGAGCCACGTACCAAGGCTCGGCGGCGGCCCGGACATTTCCGCGACGGCGTGCGTCAACGTGGCCGTGGCCTGGTTGTAGCGGTGCAATTCGAGCGAGCCCGCCAGATAGCACACGCCGATCAATAAGGTGACGGCCAGTGCCAGCGGGTTCGAACCGAGGTAGCCGGCGGCGATCCAGCACACAGCGGCCAGACCTGCCAAAAACACAACGAGATCAATACGATATCTGGACATAGTGTCCCAGTTAGCTGGCGCGAAGGGCGGCGAGCAACCCTTCGACCGGTTGTAAACGAATATCCAGTTCGGCAAGCAACACGCTTTGCATGTCCTTGCGGAACACGTTCAGCCATGCGCCGGGTGTGAGCGCCGCTGCGTTGCTTGCGGCGCTGCTTGCGGCTTCATCCGACGCTTCGGCGGCGGCCAGCGCCGCCTGCTCGGCCGCGCGCAAGCGCTCGAAGTGCCCGGCCAGCAGCGCGGGTATGGCAGCCAGCAGATTGCGCTCGCGCTCGCCCAGCGCGCGCTCCATCACCGCGTCCACCACGGCGAGCCGCGCCATCGCGGGCGTTCTGGTGGCCAGCATGCCACGCAGGCGGCCGCGCAGATTGCCGATCGCCATTTCCATCGACTGCTGGATGGAGAGATAGCGTTGACGGAAAACCGCATAATCGGCCGCCGGCTCCGCGGGCGCACTCTGCGACGACGCGTGTACGGACGCGCGTGCGGGCCCGCGCCGCCTGTCGGCGGCGAACACGCTATCGCCCGTGATGGTCTTCGCCAGCGAACTGCGCGCGCGGACGTACTCCGATTCTTCGGCGCTGCCGAAGACGCGTGCGCCGGCGGCAACGGCAGGCGGATTGCCGTTCAGTACCGAGGACAGCGCAATGGCGTCAGTCCAGCCGAGCCATTGGCTGAGCCGGTCCGAGAGCGATTGCCTGGATTCGGGAACATCGACATCCGCGAGGCGTGCCAGTAGGCGTATGAGCGCCGGGCCGCTGAGGGCGGTGCGCTGAGGGGCTTGCAACATACCACCGGAGGCAAAAAAGTCGCCAGTTTACACGCTGTCGGCGCCTGGGCGGCTGCAAGTCGATCCATGGGCCGTGCGCGAGGCGCATTTTACTTGAGCGGTTCGCTTACAAAAGCGACACGCCCTCGCTCGCCAGAAGGTTCTCGCGCATCCATTGCTCCATGCTGCAAACCGCCATGCCGCGCCGCGCGTTGAACGTGCGCCCCATGTCCCACGACACGCCCGCGCCTTCCGCGAACACCACGCGGTACTTCCTGACCGCGCTGTCGGGCTCCTCAGCCAGTTCGCTTTGTAATTGCGGCACGCTCCATTCCACGCGGCGAGCCTTGTGCCCGAGCACCGCATCGACCGCATCCGCCAGTTGCCGGTAAGTCACCGTGTCGCCGGCGACGAACACGACCTCGTCCACGATACGCGGTTCGGCGAACACGATCTCCACGGTGAGCTTGCCGATGTCCTCGGCCGTCGTGACAGTCACCGCGTTGTCCCAACTGCCGAGCGCGTGAACCGTGTTCTGCCCCAGATCCACCACGCCGAAGGACGGCTCGAACAGAAAGCTCGTGAACATGCCGGTCGACACGATCACCCATTCGGTTCGATCTTGCGCACGCAACAGGTCGCGCACGTCGAGCTGTTCGTCGAACAGATCCTGCGCGCTGCCGCGGCCGATAACGTCGTAGTCCACACCGAACTGCCACGGGAAATAACGCTCGACGCCGGCCTCGAGCACGGCACGAGCGATCTTCATCTGCACGCCTTTTCCGCCGACGAACCCCGTGCAGGAGATGACCGTGTCGAAGCGCCGGAACAGCGCGGCGAGCGAGGCTTCGGACTGCGCGGCCAGATCGCCCGGCACGAGCTCGATGGCGAGCGAACGCAGTTCGGTGACGTCCTTCTGTTTGGCGGCATCGCTCGATTGCAAGGTCGACTGGCGCAGCAGAACGGCAACCGAGACGCCCGGCGACGAGGCGGCCCGCCGCGCAAGACTGCGCAATACCGCCATGCCGAGTTCACCGGCGCCGAGGACGAGAATGGATTGAGTGTGCGACATGGTGTGACCTCTTCGAAGTTCGGAAATAGATTCGCTTTTGCGATCCGGTGTCACCGGTAACACGCTGCTGCGTAGTGGCATTGGGCAGACGTCAACCGGACGATCTGGAGTCTAGTTGCGCGAGTCGCCTGCATTGTTCGCCCTCGCGGAATTGAGAAAGCGCCCGCGTCGAACCAGCCAGCTCAAGTCGGATAAAGCGAACAACTCCATGTAAGATGAACGCCCGCTTCAACGCGCCTGTGGACGGCGCCGCGCGAACCTGGACAGGTGCCCCGCTCATGGACAAACTTCAAGCGATGACGACCTTCGTGCGCATCGTCGAGGCTCAGAGCTTCAGCAAGGCTGCGGAGACGCTTTCGCTGCCGCGTTCGTCGGTCACTACGATGATCAAGAATCTTGAGCATGAGCTGGGCGCCGCCCTGCTCCGGCGCAGCACCCGCACGCTCAGCCTGACCGATGCGGGCGAGCGGTACTACGCGTCCTGCCGGGCGATTCTCGCGGAGATCGCGCGCGTGGAAAGCGAGTTATCCGCCGATGCAGCGACCCCGCGTGGACGTGTCCGCGCGGACATGCCGGGAGTCATCGGGCGCGCGATGGTGTTGCCACGGCTCCGCGAATTCGAGCAGCGCTTTCCCGGCATCGAACTCGTGCTCGGTCTGAGCGACCGGCCCGCGGACCTGATTTACGACGGCATCGATTGCGTAATCCGCACCGGCGAACTGGCGGATTCGAGCTTGATCGCGCGACGGCTCGGAGAACTGAGCTGGATCACGTGCGCATCGCCGCGATATTTGAAAGAATATGGCGAACCCGAGAGCGTGAGCGCGCTCAACGAGCACCGTGCGATCAATTACATTTCGAACGCGACCGGCAGGCCGCTCGACTGGCGCTTCCACGTACAAGGCGAAGATCTCACGATGACCATGCCAAGCCGCTTTGCGGTGAATGAAACAGAGGCCTATCTGCAATGCGGCCTCGAAGGATTGGGACTGATTCAGCTCTCGGAATTCGTCGCGCTCCCGTATCTGAAATCAGGACGTCTGAAAGAAGTGCTCGCCACTGTGCGATCGTCGGCTGTGCCTGTTTCAATTGTCTATCCGCACGGCCGAAACGCAAGCGGCGCGACCCGAACGTTTGTCGACTGGATCGCGGAACTCTTCGAACAAAGCGACTTCAAGCGAGGCCTATAAGAAGAATGAAATTCGATACCGTTGTGCTCGGGGCGGGCATTGTCGGCGTGTGCGTTGCCGTGCATTTGCAGAAACGCGGCCGCCAGGTCGCGCTGGTCGATCTCAAGCTGCCCGGCAACGAGACCTCGTTCGGCAACGCCGGGCTGATCCAGCGCGAAGGCGTTTATCCCTACGCGTTTCCTCGTGGACTCGGCACGTTGCTCCGCTATGCGCGCAACCAGTCGCCCGACGTTCGCTATCATGCCGACGCGATCCTCAAGACAGCGCCGTTCCTGTGGCAGTACTGGCGCAACTCTCATCCGGCGCGGCACGCCGCCATTGCGAAGTCGTACGCGACGCTGATCGAGCATTGCGTGAGCGAGCACCGCGCGCTCGCCGCCGACGCCGGCGCAAGCGCGCTTTTACGCCCAATCGGCTGGATGAAAGTGTTTCGCACCGGAGCGGCTCGCGACGCGGAAACCCGGCTCGCCGAACGGTGGCATCGCGAATACGAAGTCGAGTTCGAAGCGCTCGACGCCGCCCGCCTGCAGCAGATGGAGCCCGATCTCGACAAGACCCTGCTGGGCGGTCTGCGCTATCCGGCATCCGATTCCGTGAGCGACCCGAACGCGCTCGTCACCGCTTACGCCAGCTATTTCGAAGCGCTCGGCGGACGGTTCTTTATCGGCGATGCGGACACGCTGCGCGATGGCTGGCAAGTCGACACGGAAGCCGGAACGATCTCGGCTTCATCCGCGGTCGTGGCGTTGGGGCCGTGGTCGGATCGCGCGAGTGCGCGATTGGGTTACCGCTTGCCGCTCGCCGTCAAACGCGGATATCACATGCACTACGCGCCGCTAGGGACCGCGCGTCTGAATCATCCGGTGCTCGACGCAGAGGGCGGCTACCTGCTGGCGCCGATGGCGCGCGGCATCCGCTTGACGACGGGCGCGGAAATCGCGGATCTCGACGCACCCAAAACGCCGACGCAACTCGCGGCGGTCGAGCCGGTCGCCCGCACGCTGTTTCCCTTGGGCAAGCGTCTCGACGACGAACCCTGGATGGGCCGACGTCCTTGTACACCGGACATGATGCCGATCATCGGGGCCGCGAAAAGGTGCACGGGTTTGTGGTTCGCGTTCGGCCACGCGCATCACGGGCTGACGCTGGGTCCGATAACCGGACGGCTGATCGCTGAAATGATGACGGGAGAAGCGACGCTCGTGGACCCGCGGCCGTTTAGCGTGGAGCGGTTCGAACGGCACGGTTAGCGCTTCGGGCCACAATAAAAAACGCCGCGGACAAAAAGCTCCGCGGCGTTTTTCACATCGACATCAATTCATCAAGCGGCAGCCGCCACCCTGCGCGGCGACAGAACCGACACGACGAAACTCACGATGATATTGGCCGCCAGCGCGATGAGCCCGATATACACCGGATAGACCGCATCGCCGAGATGCAGGGCGAACACCGGCTTGAGGCCCTGGGAAATCGCCAGCCCAGTTCCGAGCACGATCCCGACCAGCCAGCCGAGGAACAGGCCCGACGTGTTCAAACGACGGGTGTACAACGAGAACACGATCGCCGGGAAAATCTGCAGAATCCACACGCCGCCCAACAATTGCAGGTCGATCGCGTACTGCGTCGGCAGGAACACGATAAACAGCAGCGCGCCGAACTTCACGACGAGCGAGGCCATCTTCGCAGTGGAAGCCTCGGCTTCAGGCGAGATATTCGGCGAAACGAGCGGACGCCACAGATTGCGCGTGAACAGATTGGCCGCGCCGATCGACATGATCGCCGCGGGCACCAGCGCGCTGATCGCAATCGCCGCCGCCGCGAAGCCGACGAACCACGACGGGAACAGCGTGTTGAACAGCGCCGGCACCATGTCCGAGGCCGACTTCACATGCACGCCGGCCGCGATCGCCATATAGCCGAGCAACGCGATCAGACCCAGCAGCAGCGTGTACGCCGGCAGGAAGATCGCATTCTTGCGCACCGTATTCGCCGACGAGGACGACAGCACCGCCGTCATCGTATGCGGATACATGAACGCCGCCAGCGCCGAGCCCAAGGCCAGCGACGCATAAGCGGTGAATTGCGTCGGCTTCAGAATGATGCCGGTCGCGCCGCCCTTCGCCTTGAAATACGTATCGGCCGCGTCGAACACATGCGCGTAGCCGCCGAGCTTGGCCGGAATCAGCCACACCGCCGCGATCACGACGATGTAGATCATGATGTCCTTGACGAACGCGATCATCGCCGGCGCGCGCAGGCCGCTGGCATACGTGTACAGCGCGAGGATCACGAAGGCGACGATCAGCGGCATTTCGCCCGTCACGCCGAGCCCCTTGATCACGACTTGCATGCCCACCAGTTGCAGCGCGATATACGGCATGGTCGCGACAATGCCGGTGATCGCGACGGCAGCCGGGAACCACTTGCCGCCGTATTCGCCCTGCACGTAGTCCGCTGCCGTGATGTGGTTTTTCGCTTTCGCGATGTTCCACAGTTTCGGCATCACCGCGAACACGAACGGATAGACAATGATCGTGTACGGCAATGCAAAGAAGCCATATGCACCGACCGAATAGACCAGCGCGGGCACCGCGATCACCGTATAGGCGGTATAGAAGTCGCCGCCCACGAGGAACCATGAAATGACCGTACCGAACTGGCGGCCGCCCAGGCCCCACTCGTGCAATTGCGTCAGGTCGCCCCGTTTCCAGCGCGCGGCAAAAAAGCCGATCACGGTGACGAGAACGAAGAACGCGATAAAGACGGTCATCGCAACCGGATTCACAGGATTGACATCGCTCATTTGACACCTCGGTACACGACGTAAATCAGTAGCGAGGTCAACGGCACCCACAAGAACTGATACCAGTAGAAGAAAGGAAAGCCCGCGAACGACGGACGCGTGTCGTTATAGAACGGCAGCCACAGCAATGCGATGTACGGAAGCAGCAGGATCAGCCATAGCCATGAACGGCCGGCGGGTTGGGATGTCTCCACAATCGTCTCCTAAGTCTATTATTGACACCACGCGCCACGACTTGTGGTCCGGCACGCGGAAACCGGTTAGCGGGTATGAGTCGGCAAACCGGGGTGCTCACTACGCCGCGCCACGCGCGCGACGGTGGGCGCAGCCGCCTGCAAGGCGCACTATGCCGTGGGGATGTAGTATTCGCCTTCGTGAGCATCCTCACAAGCGCGCAACTACGTAAGCCGGCTACGTAGTACTACGTAGCCGGTCAGCCGTCTTTTCAACGATGAAACTCAAAGCCAAGATTGTCTTGCTGGCGATCGTGCCCTTTCTGGCCGCCATCGCAAGCATCGAAGTTGGTGTGCAACGGCAAGCCACGGCGCTCGCCGAGACGCAACACGCGACCACGCAGGCCGCGTATATGGCCAGCAAGGAGATCGAGCTCAAGCATTACGTCGAACTCGCCACCACCGCGATCGCGCCGCTCTATGACGCCGGCCAGGACAATGCGCGCGACGATGCGACGCTGCGCGCACGCGCGCTCGATGTACTACAGAAAATGGACTTCGGCAAGGACGGCTACTTCTTCGTCTACGACATGCACGGCCGATCGTTGATGCATCCGCGCGAACCCGACCTCGTTGGGCGCGATCTGTGGGAACTGCGCGATCCGCAAGGCACACTGACCATTCAGCAACTGCTCGCCGCGGCCTCGCGTGGCGGCGGCTATGTGCGCTACCTGTGGCATCGTCCGTCGACGGGCAAAGTGGCGTCGAAACTCGGCTACGTGGTGCCGCTGGAGCGCTGGGGCTGGATGATCGGCACTGGCATCTATCTCGACGACGTGGATAACACGCTTGCGCATATCGACGAACGCGCGGCCGCCAACATCGATCGTACGATGAAATGGATCGACGCGATCGCCGTGGCCGGACTCGCCGTGATCGCGCTGTGCGCGCTCGTGCTCAACGTCACCGAATACCGCAGCGCGGACGCCAAACTGAAACGGCTCGCGCAGCAGGTGGTCGAATCGCAGGAAAACGAACGGGCGCGCCTGTCGCGTGAACTGCACGACGGCATCAGCCAGATGATGGTCTCCGTGAAGCTGCTGCTCGAATCCGCACTGGCGCGCTTCGAGCGCAGCGAAGTGCGCGTGCCCGCGGCAGAGGCCGCGCTCACCACCAGTCTCACGCGGCTTGGCGACACCTTGCGCGAAGTGCGGCGCATTTCCCACGCGCTGCGCCCGTCGATGCTGGACGATCTCGGCGTGGCGGCCGCGCTCGAACAACTCTCGCGCGAACTCAGCGAGCAGTCGGGCATCGAGATCGGCTTCACGCAGATCGCGCACACCCACGCCGCGGTTTTGCCGGACGCGGTCAACACCGTGCTGTTCCGAATTGCCCAGGAAGCGCTGATGAATATCGTGCGCCACGCGCAGGCGTCGAGCGCGGCGCTCGCGCTGGAAGTATCGAACGACGCCGTCACGCTTAACGTCGCGGACAACGGGCGCGGCTTCGACGTGACGCATGCGTTCGTGGGCCGGCGCTCGGGCGTGGGTCTGCGCAACATGCGCGAGCGGCTCGAAGCGCTAGGCGGCACACTGTCGCTCAGTTCACAAGCCGGCCACACCCTCGTCACCGCACGCGTGCCGTTGGGATCGACCGAGCCGACATTGCCGGCCTTGCAGGAAACCTGACCATGAACGACGCCTCATCCGCTATCGCCCGTCTGATTCTCGTCGACGATCACCCGCTCGTGCGCGACGGTTTGCGTGCGCGGCTCGAAGCGGTGCGCAACCTCGAAGTGGTCGGCGAAGCGGGCAATGCACAGGAAGCGCTCGCCCTCGCCGCGAACGCGGATCCCCATCTCGTGCTGATGGATGTCGGCATGAACGGAATAAACGGCATCGCGCTGGCCGGCATGTTTCACGAGCGCTTCCCGGCGATTCGCGTTCTCATGCTGTCGATGCACGACAATCTCGAGTACGTGACTCAGGCGGTGCGCGCGGGCGCGAGCGGCTACGTGCTGAAAGACTCGCCCTCCACCGAAATCATCCAGGCGATCGGCGCGGTGCTCGAAGGCAAACAGTTTTTCAGCGCGGGACTCGGCGCGCGTCTGATTCAGGCTTCGGCGATGCAGTCGCCCGTCGAACGGCTCACGCCGCGCGAGCGCGACATTCTCGATGCGCTCGCGGAAGGCCTGTCGAGCAAGCAGATCGCTCAGCGCAACGATCTCTCCGTGCGTACAGTGGAAACGCATCGGCTGAATCTGAAACGCAAGCTCGATATTGAAGGTCAGGCCGAGCTGATCAAGTTCGCGGTCGAGAACCGGCGCACGAACCGGTGAAGACCTGACTGACGCAGATCGGCGATCGTCGCATAATCGGCACTGCATCCGCTCAAACCACTGCCGTCGTTCCATCTACTCTACTCAACGCCCGACACCTGGAGCTGATGAGGATGAAACGTTCGATCCCATTGCGGCTAGCGAGTCTGCTGATCTGTTTCGCCGCCACTCACGCACACGCTGAGCCGGCGCGAGGCAATCGCGGCCACGACCCGTTCTTTCAGATTTCCAAAGCGATCGGCGACTGTCCGGTGCCTTTAGGGCCGCTCGAAACTGAGAAAGAATGGCTCGACGACAGCCATTACCGGATCGAACGCGGCAATAGTTGCTGGGTGGAAGGTCGCTGCCGTTTATCGAATGCCTATCTGTATGACGTGGAAATTGCCGAGGCCGTGCAGCGCCGCCTCACCAACATCAATTTCTCCACGCACTGGCGCGAACAGTCGACGCTCTGGCTGACGCTGCAACGCCGCTTCATCTACGTGGAAGGCTGCGTCGCGCCGGGCTTCGACAAGCAGACCTTCCTCGCCGAGCTCGCGAAAACCGCGGACGTCGAGCGTGTGATCGACGACACCATCAGCCATCCGCACGCCGCACAACTGCCCTACAAAACGCTTGCGAATCCAGACAAGCCGGTGCTCGATCCAGGCAACTAGCCACACCAGCCGACACGCGAAAGCAGCGCGCGCGTGATACCCGGTATCACGCTGCAACGCCTATATCGGCGATCGAACATAGCAACGCAGAAATCGAACTTTGGACGTATTGGCGTCATTGCTACCATCGGCGACCCGACATATCCGGTCCGCACAACAATGACAACACAACGATCGCAGCGCCCTTCTCTTCGTCTTGGCATGATCGGCGCCGCCGTCGCCAGTCTCGTCGCACTCGCATCGTGCGGCGACGACAATCTGCCCGGCCCGACGCCCGCACCCGTAGTCGCCCAGAAACGCCCGAACATTCTGTACATCATGGCCGACGACCTCGGCTATTCCGACATTCATGCGTTCGGCGGCGAAATCAACACGCCCAACCTCGACGCGCTGGTGCAATCGGGCCGCATCCTGACGAATCATCATACGGGCACCGTCTGCGCGATCACGCGTTCCATGCTGATCTCCGGCACCGATCACCATCTGGTCGGCGAAGGCACCATGGGCGTGCCGACCGATGAGCGCAAAGGACTGCCGGGTTACGAAGGCTATCTGAACGACCGCGCGCTTTCCGTTGCGCAGTTGCTGAAAGACGGCGGTTATCACGCGTATATGGCCGGCAAATGGCATATTGGCTCGGGCATTGTCGGCAGCACGACGGGCGGCGGACAGACGCCCGACCAATGGGGCTTCGAACACAGCTATGCCTTGCTCGGCGGCGCCGCGACCAATCACTTCGCGCACGAACTGGCGAACTCGCAGAACTACACCGAAGACGGCAAATACGTCCAGCCCGGTCAGCCGGGACAACCGGGCGGCGCGGGCGGTAGCCCGGCAGTGTTCTATTCGACCGACTTTTATACGCAGCGCCTGATCTCGTACATCGATTCAAACAAGGGCGACGGCAAACCGTTCTTCGCCTACGCGGCCTACACGTCGCCGCACTGGCCGCTGCAAGTACCCGATCCTTATCTGCACAACTACGCCGGCAAATACGACGCCGGTTACGACGCGATCCGTAACGCCCGCATTGCGCGGCAAAAAGCGCTCGGCATCATTCCAAACGACTTCGTGCCGTACGGCGGTGCATCGGAAACGCTCGCCGCTACCGCGGCCACGGCGAACAACGGCACGGTGAACGCGAAGTACGTGAGCGCCGTGCACAGCGCCGCGCAAGGCTATACCGACTATGGTCCAGGCACGGTGAACAAGACGTGGGCAAGCCTCTCGCCCGCCGAGAAGAAAGCCCAGGCGCGTTACATGGAAATCTACGCGGGCATGGTCGAAAACCTCGACCACAACATCGGTTTGCTGATCCAGCATCTAAAGGATATCGGCGAGTACGACAACACCTTCATCATGTTCCAGTCGGATAACGGCGCGGAAGGCTGGCCGATCGACTCCGGCGCCGACCCGACCGCGACCGACACCGCCAACGCCGCCGATCCGGTTTACTCGGCACTCGGCACCGACAATGGCAAGCAGAACGCGCAACGTCTGCAGTACGGCCTGCGCTGGGCCGAAGTGAGTGCCACGCCGTTCCGTCTGACCAAGGGCTATTCGGGTGAAGGTGGCGTGTCCACGCCGTTGATCGTCCATCTGCCGGGTGAGACCACGCAGAAGCCGACACTGCGCGACTTCACGCACGTGACCGACAACACTGCGACGTTCCTCGCCGTCGCACAGATTTCGCCGCCCACGCAGGCCGCGCCGCCGCTCATCAATACGCTGACCGGCGTCGATCAGAACAAGGGCAAGGTGGTCTATAACAATCGCTACGTGTATCCGGTCACCGGGCAATCGCTGCTGCCGCTGTTGAACGATCAGGCGACGAGCGCGGTACATTCCGCATCGTTCGGCGACGAAGCCTACGGCCGCGGCTATCTGCGCAGCGCCGACGGCCGCTGGAAAGCGTTGTGGACGGAACCGCCGCTCGGCCCCGTGGATGGTCACTGGCAACTGTTCGACATGGGCGCCGACCGTGGCGAAACGCAGGACGTGTCGACGCAGAATCCCTCAGTGATCGATGGTCTCGTGCAGCAGTGGAACAACTATATGAGCAGCGTCGGCGGCGTCGAACCGTTGCGTCCGCACGGTTACTACTGAGCACGCGATGACCGTTAGATTCAAGTTGAAGAGCAACGCGGCGCTGTACAGCGTGTACGCGGCGATCGCCACGGTCGCGTTCGCCGCCGCTTTTACCGCCGCGACGGCCGCTTCGGCGGTCTTCAGCGGCGGCAAACAAGGCGCGTTCGACAAGCTCAACACGTCGCGCCCGCTGGCCGCGCTCGGCTCCGAGCAGCAATGCGAGCGCTATGCCGGCTTGCCCTCGCGCTGGCGTGACGATCCGGAAGCCGGCATGGTGCATCTGCATGGCGGCGACTTCGTATTCGGCAGCAAGCTCGGTTACGAAGACGAGCGTCCCGCCGGCGACGGCAAGACGCGCGTCAGCGGTTTCTGGATCGATCAGACCGATGTGACGAATGCGCAGTTCGCGGCGTTCGTGAAGGCCACGGGCTATGTCAGCGATTCGGAGCGTCAGGGTGGCGCCGTGGTGTTTCACACGCCGACACGCGACGAGATGAATGCACGCGATCTCGCGTGGTGGACATGGGTGAAAGGCGCCGCATGGAATCATCCGACCGGGCCGGGCAGCACGCTCGAAGGCCGCCTGAACCAGCCGGTGACGATGGTCACGCAAGCCGACGCCCTCGCCTACGCGCGCTGGCTCGGCCGCGATCTGCCCACCGAGGCCGAGTGGGAATACGCGGGCAAAGCAGGCCGCGAAAGCGCGGACCTCGACACCGCGCCGCGCGACGGACACGGCAAGCCGAGCGCGAATTACTGGCAAGGCGTGTTTCCCGTGCTCAACACGAATGAGGACGGTCACATCGGTCTTGCGCCCGTCGGCTGCTATGCCGCCAACGACTTCAAGCTCTACGACATGATCGGCAATGCGTGGGAGTGGACCAAGGATGTCTACACGGGTCCGCACCAGTCCCACACCAACGGCGATACCGCGGCGGTCGCGCCGCTCAGCCGCAAACACGACACGCCGATGGTCATCAAAGGTGGCTCGTTCCTGTGCTCGCGCGACTATTGCGTGCGCTATCGGGCGGCGTCGCGCGAACAGCAGGAGGCGGATTTGCCCGCGTCGCATATCGGTTTTCGCACGGTGTTAAGGGACGCGTCATGAAGGCTCGGCTATTCGTGATGGCAGCGTTGCTGGTCGCCGCTTCAATGGCTCAACACGTGCACGCTGCCGCGTCGCAAGTCATCAAAGTGGGTGTGAGTGCGGGCGCGCATGCTGAGATCATGGACGAAGTGCGCCGTGTCGCAGCCAGTCGCGGACTCACGCTCGACGTGGTCGTATTCGATCAGTCCGAGCGTATCGACGCCGCGCTCGCCGCGAAGCAGATCGATGCGGCGAGTTTCGAAGACGAGCCACGCTTCGACGCACAGCGCAAACGGCGCGGTCTCGCGCTGACGAGCGTCGCCACCACCGTGACGTTTCCTATCGCCTTGTACTCGCGCAAACTGACGAACCTCAGCCAGTTGCGACGCGGCGCGACGATCGCGATCCCCAACGACCCTGAAGGCACCGCGCGCGCCTTGATCCTGCTGCAGAACTTCACGCTGCTGACGTTCAGGGACACGGCGGGCCTGCACGCGACGCTCGCCGACATCACGAGCAACCGGCTGAATCTGCAGATCCGGCAGGTGCCGCGCGCGCGGCTATTCGACACATTGAACAGCGTGGCCTTCGCCGTGATCGATAGCGACGATGCGGCGCGCGCGGGTCTTTACCCGGCGCGCGACAGCCTCGGCCTCGAAGATGCCCGCTCGCCCTACGCCAACGTGTTGACCGTGCGAGATTCCGACCGCACTCAGCCTTGGGTTGCGCAACTGGTGGCCGCTTATCATTCGAGCGACGTCGCGCATTTCATTCTGACGCGCTATCAGGACTCGGTGCGCCGGCCGTGGTAAACGCTTTCTCGTTCGCGTGCACGGCGTGCGGCAAATGCTGTAATAGTCCACCGGCCATGGCGTTGCCCGAGTTGTTCCGGCATCGCGACCGGTTCATCGGCTGCCTGGCGATCGGCCGCGTGCCGCGCAGGCGCATCGGTGAGCGGGTACGCGTCGGCCGGCACGAAGCCGTGCTCGACGAGGCCGATATCGCCGCCTTCGATTCGATCGCGGATACCTTGCTCTATCGCTCCGGCGACACCTTCAGCATCATGACGCAGGGCTACGATTACCCTTCGCTGGCACGCTGCCCCGCGCTCGCTGACGACGGACGCTGCGCCATCCATCTGAACGGCAAGCCGGTCACGTGCGAAGTCGTGCCGCTCGATCCGCTCGTGCCGGATACGCTGCAACATCTCGTGCTAGCCGGACGCAATCTGAGCGCCTCGTACCTCGGCGCCGATTGCATTCAGGAAGGTGAACGCGCAGACGCCACGCTGATAGTCGCGGAAAGCCGCATAGAAGACGCGAATGCCAAAGACGCGCTCGCGCGTCGCCGCAGCGCGCTCGAAAGAGAACGCGAAGTGTGGGGCCGTGCCGTATTCGAATCGCTGCGCAAAGACCTGTTCGACTCGCCCGCCGCGTTGGCGCGCATTCCGCCCGGCGGCTTTCTGACGATCTCGATCGTGCCGGCGCTATTGGCCGTGGCGGGTGGCTCCGCGCGTTGCCGACAGTTGTGCCTCGACTATATCGACAGTCAACTCGCGCTGATCGACCGCAGTATCGAGCGAGCGCTTTTGCGACGCCGACTGGATGATCGTCCGGTGACACAGGAATTGCGCGGATTCGCTCAGGCATATCAACGTGCAAAAGCGCTTCTTGCCACTCCGCTTCCTGCTATCGGACCGGACAGCAGCGCGCCCTCTTCTCTATCAACTATCGAAGCCTATCTCTCTGGCACAGATCGGTAATCAGAACATTCGTCAGAGCTGTGTATCCAGCAGCGGTACAAACTTTTCGATCAGCTTTTCCGTAAAGGGCCGATGCATCCATGCTTCGAGCGTGACCTGCTGCGACTTCTTGATATCGTCGGCGAAAACGGCGGTTTGCTGCCTGGCGAAGTCACGGTCGTAGATGTTCAGATTCGCTTCGTCGTTGAGCTTGAACGAACGGTTATCGAAATTGGTCGAGCCGACTGAAACCAGGTATTCGTCCACCACCAGCAATTTGCAGTGAAACATGGTCGGCTGATATTCATACATTTCCACGCCCGCTTTGAGCAGATCGCCCCAGCACGCGCGCGATGCTTCCCGCACGGTATGCGTGTCGATCCGTTTTCCGGGCATGATGATCTGCACTTTCACACCGCGTTTCGCCGCCTCGACGATCGCGTTGATGGTCAGCTTGTCGGGAACGAAATAGGCACTCGCCAGATGAATGGAGTGCGTGGCCGCCGTGATCGCCATCAGATACATTAACTGCATGTCGTCGCTGCCGCCCGAGGGCGAGCTGCTGAACATATGCGCCAAGCCGTCGCCCATTGGTTCGACATCAGGAAAATAGCCGGGACCGTGCAGCACATTGCCCGTTGCCTTCACCCAGTTGTCCATGAATACGGCCTGCATATGGCCGACCACCGGACCCGCTACGCGGAAATGCGTATCGCGCCAATGCTTTTCATTCTGCGCGTGGCCCGTCCACTCCGGCGCGATACCCACACCACCCGTAAAGCCGATATGCCCGTCGATCACCAGCAGCTTGCGGTGCGTGCGATTGTTCATGCGGCCAAGGCCGGTCCAATGGGGCTTGTGATATTGAATCACCTCCGCGCCAGCATCGCGAAGCAGATTCAAATAGCGCTTATCCATTTTCGACGAGCCGACCCAGTCGAGCAGCACGTGCACCGCGATGCCTTCGCGTGCTTTATCCGCGAGTGCCTGCGCAATCTGCTCGCCAATCTCTCCGGACCAATAGATAAAGGTTTCAAACGTGATCGTTTGACGTGCGGAACGGATGCCTTCCAGCATCGAAGGAAAAATTCGGTCGCCGTTCAGCAGCATCTCGAAGCGATTGCCCGATATGACCGGCGGCCCGAGCAGCAAACCCATTGAACGAAGGAATTGCGGATCGTCGCTCGCGTAGAGGCGATCGATCTTATGCTCGATCTTCTTCTCGCCACTCGATAAATTGGCAATGACCAAGATGATGACGAGTGTGACGAAGGCGGTAATCGGAATCGTCAGCATGCGTGGCCTCGATACGAATCAGCGGGACGCGTCGCATGCGCGTCCTGCGGTTTGACGAACACTCCGGACCTCGGCCCGGCTTTTACGACGAACGCAGGACGCATTGCGCGTGCCCATTGCAGGCCCGCACCTTGCTACTCAAAGTCATTACCTGACCAGCGAGAACGCTTCCCGGCTGGCTATTTCACCCGCGCCGTAGACACCGACCACCGTATAGTCCGACGCCACGCATTCGAATGTGGACGCCTGAAACGTGATGACGAAATGGCGCAGCACAGGTCCCGCCGATGCCCCCGCCGCAAGCTCGGCGGCAAGCGACGAATTCATGACTTCGTGAACCGAATAGCCGGTGAGACCCTGCGAGGCGAGCGGGTGAATCTCCAGATCGCCGTCGCCGGGCGGACCCAGGCGATGAAACACCGTGTCCGGAAATAGCACCGCGCAAAATGGATCGTCGTCGGGATCGAATGGTCCGAACCGTTCAAAGTCGGACTCCGCAATCGGATAAGAGAGAATGACCCGGCGGGCACTCGCGACGATAAAGGGTTCGGCGGCATCTTCTGCCGGATGAGGAACCGAGTCCAGCAGGACGACCTGGTCTTCCTGCTGGGATGATTCAAGCGTACTGGTCATCTACTTCACGACTCGGTTGCGCTCATGCGCCGGCTGACGCCGGCGCGGCTGGCGGCGTGGCCGGAGCACTCGTCGCGACGGCTTTTTTGGCTGCGGCCTTGCGAACCGGTGCTTTCCTGGCTGCTTTGGCCACGGCGCTCTTCTTCGCCGCCGGCTTTGCGGCGCTTTTCTTTGCCGCTACTTTCGTGGTTGCCGCGGTGGCTTTCTTTGCAACCGTCTTTTTGGCCGCGCCTGCTTTCTTTGCGACGGCTTTTCGGGCTGCGGCTTTCTTGCTCACTACGCCGCTAGTTACCGCCGACTTCACTTTGCCGGCCTTCTTCGCGGCTTTGTGACCCGCATCCGCCACCGTTGCCGAAGCGCTATCGATCAGGAATCTGGTGCGGTCCTTGACCGTGGCGAGCCATGCCGGCGCCGGGCCGCGGCCGCTCCAGGTCGCGCCTGTTTTCGGATTGATGTACTTGGGCGGTTGCGCGCCTTTCGGCTGACCTTTGCTGCCTTTCGCCTGGGTGACAGCAGCCTTTGCTGCCGACTTCAGTTCGCTTGCGCCTTCGATCAGGAACTGTGCGCGGTCTTTCACGCCGGCAATCCAACCCGGCGCGCGGCCATGACCCGTCCAGGTCGCGCCGGTTTTATGGTCGCGGTACTTTGCCACTGCCTTACCGGAGCTCACGGCTTTCGCCTTGCTGCCGCCATTCAAGCCTCTCGCGGCGCGCCGGGCCTTTGCCTTGGCTTCGATATCCGCGGTAGTCAGACCATGCTTAAGCATCAGGTCACGAATCTGGTCGACCGCGACTTGCGCTTTCCTGGCCAGAAGGACGTCAGCTTGCGCCTGAAGCTTTTTAAGCTTTGCTTGGATTTGCTCTAACGTGGGCATTTGATTGCTCCTTATGTGGTAATCGATCGAACTATGCCACGAATGACGCGAGAAAGGCAGATCGGCGTGGCTATAAAAACACGACTCTGAGTCGATCATGCATCCGGTGGAGTACGAACTTTTTGGGTTCTTTACTTCGTCGCCACACTTTTCTGTCTTTTTTCTTTGCCACTCCTCCTTTCCTTTTTTCTGTCTTTCCAATTCCTGGGCCGCCTTTGCAATTCCCGGCCGGCGATCGACGACGACATTCCATCACACTGAAAGGCAGCCGCCGTGCATTGCAGCATGAACCGCTTCTACTATAGGCAAGCATTAGAAGATTCAAAGGGCAGCAGTACATTTTTTATTGCTTGAGTACGTTTGCGCGTCCACCCGCTCTTATAAAAACACTTTTTCAGCCACGAGATCCCGGCTTTCCCCAGATGCAATGCGCTAGCCGGCACCTCCGTAACCCCGCGTTACCAATCTCGCAGCGCTGTTTCACCTGTGTCCGGACCGCCCTTCTACACTCCAAACCGCAACTCGACGCAAAGCTCCGGAAAACCCGCAAGGGTGAACCTGAGGCAATCGGAAGCACCGCACTTCGATATGCAAGGAGAAGGCAAATGAACAAGAAGATCATCG
This sequence comes from Paraburkholderia aromaticivorans, assembly GCF_012689525.1. Lineage (NCBI taxonomy): Bacteria > Pseudomonadati > Pseudomonadota > Betaproteobacteria > Burkholderiales > Burkholderiaceae > Paraburkholderia > Paraburkholderia aromaticivorans. The sequence continues at coordinate 832,158 of NZ_CP051515.1, read as the reverse complement.
GCGCGGTATTTGGTCTGGCAGTGCTGGCGGCATCGTCGGCAGCCTCGGCACACGTGGATGTGGCCGTCGGAGTCGGCATTCCAGTCGGCGTGATTGCAGCGCCGCCGCCCGTTTATGTCGCGCGTGGTCCGGCTCCGGTGCCGGTTGTCTACGGCGGTTACGGCGACTGGCGCGAGCGCGAATGGCGGGAACGCCGTGAATGGCGGGAACGCGAATGGCGCCGTGAGCATTGGCGCGAACATGAATGGCGGGAACGGCACTGGGGTGGCTATTGAAATGACGCCGTATAGCGCCATGTTAGAACCCCTCTTCAATTGCACGGTACATTTCAGATGAAAGCTCGTTACATCAGAACCGCCCTCGCGGCGGTGGCGCTCACTTCAGCAGCGGTCGGCACGGCGAACGCGGCCGGCTGCATGAAGGGAGCAGTCGTAGGCGGGGTGGCGGGACACTATGCCGGACATCACGCGGTGGTCGGCGCGGTCGGCGGCTGTCTGGTGGGGCGGCACATGGCCAAAAAGCATGCGGAAGAACTGGCCGTGCAACGTCAGCAAGCCAGAGTGGAATAACCCGGGTTCGGGGCGCCGGCGCCCCGTTCAGGCGATTCGCAATCCGTGCGTCGGCAGAATCTCCTGCGTGGTCACGAAGCGGTGCTGCTTGACCGCGTCGTGAAATAGCCGGTAATCGCTTTTCTCAAAAGCGTCCGTCCAATCGGGCTTGTCTCCGGTATCGTCGTCGAACTTCAAACCGGTGGCCAGGTACTTCCAGGAGCCGGGACCTTTGGGCACATAGTCCGGAATCGACTCTTTCAAACCCGGAATACCGCCGGCCTTCACGACGCGGCAAATATGCCGCAAGCGATCGTTGTCGTCCTCGAGCCGGTTCGTATTGAGCAGGTTCGTGAGCACGCCTCTCACATCGTCCGGCATGCCGGGCAGGTTCTCGAAATCTTGCCGCCCCGCCAGATAGGCGCGCACCGCGCGGCACGCCATCTCGGCCGCTTGCACGAATTCCGGCAGATTGTGTCGCTGGACGAACTCGTTTCTACCGTCGATGTAATGCCATTTCGCCCACGGTTGGTCGGGATAGTGCAAGGCAGCACCGTGACCGACGGGCAGCGCAACCGTCAGCACATCCTCCTCGATGTGTTCGATCAGGTGCTCGCTGGCGAGTCTGAGTTTGGCGAACCAGCCTTTGCGCGTGCAGTCCTGAGCCTCCAGCAGATGAACCCGATTCCACGGACTTTCGATACCGGCGAACCCCTGATGCGCCCATGTATCGACATAGGTATGAAGCGTCACGCCCAGCCGATGCAGTCCCGTCTCGGTGTCCCGGCGCAGGATCGCGCGCCGCACCACCTCGCGCGCGACCGCGCTATCCGGCCGGCACACGGCCTTTTCGTGCAACGTCGAGCCCTCGGCCGCCGGCAGAAAATGAAAGGGCGTCCACACCAGCCGGTTCTTGTCGTCCTCCGTGGTGGCGTAATCGAACAACTTGTGCGCGGTGGCGAAGCGTTCGAACGTCTCGCCGCCCTGGAAACGCAATATGCCCGCGGTCGTCGCATCGTCCACATATTGGCAGGCGTGCGCCACGGTGATCGCGTCGTCGGCCGGCATCCCGGCAACGCGGGCGGCAATATAGATGACACCATAATGAAAGTCGATATTCATGGCTGGCGCTCCTGAAGCGCGACGAATGACGACGGGGGATTCTGGACTGCGCGGCGAGGTGGATGCCGCGTCGGCGCGTGAGTAGATAGTAGACGACCGAACGCGCCGGGACTTTAAAAAACCGCTCGCCGTCCTGTTTCATGCCGCGTCCGGTGCGCGCGCCGCGCCACTAAATAGACGTGTGACAATCTTTCCGCTTTTATTATTTGCACAGTCCGGCGGCTCAGCTATGCTGTGTGCCATTGGAAACCATTCGTAATGCGAAAGGGCATAACCGGCCACACGACTCTCCAGTTCAAACCTTCGGGCAGTACACGCTAACGCAAAGGATAATTCCCGTGAAACTCGACAATTGGAAAGAAGGCGCCAGTCCGGAACGGCGCAAGCTGATACGCAGCAAGCTTCACGTCTTGCTGGCCACGATTGGCACCCTGGCGTCCGTGGTCGGGATCTGCGTGGCCATTAACGGCGGACTGGAATTCAATCGCACCAAAGTTTTCATCGGGGTCGGCATTACCGTCGTCTCCACCATCGTTTATATCTCGATGCTTTTTGCGCCGTCCGAGTGAAATCCGGCCTTCTCCGGTTGCCCAAAGCCACGCCATTGAGCGGGCGGTTACGACAGGTGGGTAATTTTCAGGCGGCTATTCCAACGCGAGTTCAGATACTCGAGCGCCAGCCGCCGGTGGCAATGGTGAGGTAAATGTTCACTGCAAAGCAGGCAAGCCGAGCGGAATAGATCGGCGTCCAGATTGCTTTCCACCCGCCGCCTGGCGATCAGCTCGACGTAAGCCGCGGAGAAATCGTCCCACGTCAATTCGTTGGCCTTGTAGCGCTTGAACAAGTCGGGTTCCGGAGCCAGGTCGGGCATTTCCTGGTAAGCGGCGCCGCACAACTTGTCGAGAAAGAAAGGCAGATCCTGTTTCTTCGCGAAGCCGGCCAGTTGCGACGTGTTGCTCAGGCGAATGTCGAGCACCGTCCGCACCTGGGCGTTTTTCAGCAGATCGAAAAATTCCTGAGCCGTCTTGCCGGTAAATCCGATGGTGGCCACCTGCACGGCATTGTTTTCGCGTTTCATTGCGGGAGTACCTGGCAGTGGGCAGACGCAGTGCCCGGAAAAAGAAAAGCCCCGCTGCGATATCCGGAGCGGGGCTCAGTCTCAGTTCACGTCGTGCTGATTTACTTGACGATACCGACCAGTTCGACCTCGAAGGTCAGGTCGCTGTTCGGCGGAATCACGCCGACGCCGCGATCGCCGTAAGCGGTCGCTGCCGGGCAGGTCAGTTTGGCCTTGCCGCCCACCTTCATCTTCTGCACGCCTTGCGTCCAGCACGGAATCACGCGATTCAGCGGGAACGTGGCCGGGCCACCGTGTTTCGCCGAGCTATCGAACTCGGTACCGTTGGCCAGCGTGCCGCGGTAGTTGACCTTCACGACATCCTCGGCGGCCGGTTGGGCGCCTGTGCCTTGCGTCAGGTGTTCGACCACGACGCCGGAAGGCAGTTTTTCGGTGGTGGGCGCGGCGGCCATTGCCGTCGAAGACAGAAGAGCTGCTGCGACCAATGCAACGATAGATTTCAAAGCGAGTCTCCAGATGGGTAGTGCGCCTCATTGTAACGGATCGCATGGGCTGCCTCGCCGCGCGCGCGGAAGTCCGCGAGCACCGTCTCGCGTTCGCGGACGTCGGCCAGCACGGCCGGATCGAGTAGCGCGGTAATCACCTCTTCGCGCTCGCGGCTCGCTTCCACCACCACGTCGCCAGACGGGCTCCAGATCGCGCTCGCGCCGCACGTGGCCCAGCCGCCGGTCGTGCCGACGTGATTCGACAACAACGCGTACACCGTGTTGTCGAATGCTCGCGCGGGAAACCAGATGCGCGACTGGTGGTAGCCGGTCTTCACGCTGAAGAGTGCGCTCACCAGATACGCGTGCGCGCCGTTGACCGCCGCAAGCCGCGCATGCTCCGCAAAGCCCGAGTCGTAGCACACGCCGAGTGCGAGGCGCCATCCGTCGAGTTCAAGCATGCGGCCTTGCGTGCCCGGGCGATAGATCTTTGTCTCGCTGCTGTACAGATATTGCTTGTGATACGAATCGAGCTGCGCGCCGGAACGGCTGAACACTAGCGAAGAGATATGCAGGCCGCCCTCGCCGCGCGTCGCCGCACCGACGATGACGGCGATTTCACGCTGCCGGCAGATGTCCCGAATCGGTTCGAGCCGCGCGTCGTGTGCATCGAAAGCGTATTTCGCGGGATCGCCGGCGATCAGATCAGGTTCGTAGCCGGTCAGGAACTTCTCGGGAAAAACCACCAGTTTTGCGCCGGCGTCGGCGGCCAGAGCGGTCAATTCGACCGTTCTGGCGATGTTGGCCGCGACGTCGCCGGACACCGGTTGAGCTTGGGCAGCCGCAATTCGCAATGAGGTTTGCGGCAGCAATGCCTGTGTATGATTCAACGTGCGCTCCGTTATGAAAGGACCGTTGCGATATGCCGCGCGCTTTCAACCCTTGGGTCGAGGCAGGCAAAGCCCCGGCATTTAAACACGAGCGGCACGCCGCGCGTAAGTGCGACGATGCGTGGTGAACCACCTGAGCGGTTTAGCGGTCCACATAGGAAATCCCTTTCTTCGAATTGTTCGCCGACACGCCAATCCGATGCTAAAGAGCGCTTTCGATGACCGAGCCGGCTGACTCCGACGAGACCACAGTCCCGGCGCCCTCTGCTTTGCCGGAGCGGCGCCGTGCGCCCCGGCCGCGCCGGATTCCGCGCAGCCGCGAGCAGCAGGCGCGACTCGACGCGCGCGAACCGGCCTTCGAGCCGCTGCTTTTTTCCATCGACGAAACCGCTGCGCAACGCCCCTTTGCCGTGAAACTCGGCGAGTGGTTTGAGGCGCGCCGCTGGCAGCCATTCGAATTTCAGCGCGAGGTCTGGCAGGAAATCGCCCGTGGCGCGAGCGGTTTGCTGCACGCGACGACCGGCGCCGGTAAAACATGGGCCGTCTGGTTCGGCGCACTGGCCGCCTTCGCCGCCACGTCAAGTGCGCGAAAACGCACGCCCCGTACACAGCCGGAGCCGCTCACCGTGCTATGGATCACGCCGATGCGCGCGCTCGCCGCGGACACCGCACGCGCGCTGCAAAGTTCGGCGGCGGAACTGGCCGTGCCGTGGAGCGTCGGCTTGCGCACCGGCGACACGTCGTCGGCCGAGCGCGCGCGGCAGAACCGGCGCATGCCGTCGGCACTGGTCACGACGCCGGAAAGCCTCTCACTCATCCTCACTCGCCCGGATGCATGCGATGTGCTTGCTCATGTGCGGCTGGTGATCGTCGACGAATGGCATGAGTTGCTCGGCAACAAGCGCGGCACGCAGACGCAACTCGCGCTCGCGCGTCTTGCGCACTGGCGGCCTGAATTGCAGGTATGGGGCTTGTCGGCGACGCTCGGCAATCTGTCCTTCGCCGCCGATGTGCTGCTCGCGCCCGTGAAAACGCCACGGGTGAGCGTGCATGGCGCGCTGCCGAAAGCACTGATCGTCGATACGGTGATTCCCGAGACCATCGAACGGTTTCCGTGGGGCGGCCATGTGGGCCTGCGCCAGGTCGACGCTGTAGCCGAGGCGATCGGCGAGGCTCAGACCTCGCTCGTGTTTACCAACACGCGCTCGCAATGCGAAGTCTGGTATCAGGCGCTGCTCGAAGCGCGGCCCGAATGGGCCGGCCTGATCGCGCTGCATCACGGTTCGCTCGATCAGGAAGTGCGCGAATGGGTCGAACGTGGCCTCAAGAGCGGCTTGTTGAAGGTGGTTGTGTGCACATCGAGCCTCGATCTGGGCGTCGACTTTCTGCCGGTGGAGCGCGTGTTTCAGATCGGCTCGCCCAAGGGCGTCGCGCGTTTGATGCAGCGCGCGGGCCGTTCGGGTCACGCGCCGGGGCGGCCGTCGCGTGTGACGATCGTGCCGACGCATGCGCTCGAACTGGTCGAGGCCGCCGCCGCGCGCGTGGCCGTCGAGAAGCGTCAGATAGAAGGCCGTGAAACACCTGAGAAACCGTTCGACGTGCTGGTGCAGCATCTCGTCACTGTGGCGATCGGCGGCGGTTTCGACGCGCGCGAACTATACGGGGAAATTCGCTGCACCTATGCCTACCGTCAACTGACGCAGGCGGAGTTCGACTGGGCGCTCGGTTTCGTCGAAGGTGGCGGCACGGCGTTGCGCGCGTATCCTGACTACCATCGCGTGGTGCGCGAAAGCGACGGCTTGTATCACGTGCCGCGCGAGGATCTGGTGCGAAGGCATCGCAACAATATCGGCACGATCGTCGCGAACGGCACGTTGAATGTCGCTTATCTCTCCGGCGGTCGAATCGGCGCGATCGAAGAATCGTTCATTTCACGGCTGAAACCGGGCGATATTTTTACTTTCGGCGGACGTGCACTTGAATTGATCCGCGTGCAGGATATGACCGCGTGGGTGCGGCGCGCGACCTCGTCGCGTGGAGCCATGCCGCAATGGGCGGGCAGTCGCATGCCGCTTTCGTCCGAACTCGCCGACGCCACGCTGACGATGCTCGCGCGCGCCGCCGGTGGCATCTACGACGAACCCGAAATGCGCGCCGTGCGGCCGCTGCTCGAATTGCAACAGAAGTGGTCGGCCTTGCCCGAGCCGGGCGTGCTGGTGGTGGAGTTGGTGAAATCGCGCGAAGGGCATCACTTTTTTTGCTATCCGTTTGCCGGGCGCACGGCGCATATCGGTTTGGGCGCACTGCTCGCATGGCGCATCGCACGCGAAAAACCCGGCACCTTTTCTATTTCGATGAACGACTACGGCTTCGAGTTGTTGTCCGCGCAGCCATTCGATTGGGCCGCGCAACTTGAAAGCGGATTGCTCTCGCCAAACGAACTGGATCACGACATTCTCGCCAGTCTCAATTCGTCAGAACTCTCGATGCGGCGTTTTCGCGAAATTGCGCGCGTGTCGGGGCTGGTGTTTCAGGGGCATCCCGGGCAGCAGAAAAGCGCGCGGCAATTGCAGGCGTCCAGTGGCCTCTTCTACGAGATCTTTCGCAATCACGATCGCGGCAATCTGTTGCTCAACCAGGCCGACGATGAAGTGCTGCTGCAGGAACTCGACGCCCGCCGCATTCGCATTGCGCTCGAACGCATGAACGCGAGCCGCGTGGTCGTCACGCGGCCAAAAAAGCCGACGCCGTTTGCGTTTCCGCTGATCGTCGGACGCCTGCGGGAAAAGGTCAGCACCGAGAAGCTAGCGGATCGCGTCGAGCGGATGCTGGCCGAACTCGAGAAGGCGGCTCGCGCATGAAGCCGGCTTCGTTGCCGGTGGAGATCGCCGGCCATCCTCTCGTGCTGTCGAGCTTGCGCGCGATTTTCGATCCGGCGCTGCGTTGCCTGTTCGTCGCCGATGCGCATTTCGGCAAGGACGCCGTGTTTCGCGCACGCGGCATTCCGGTGCCGATCGGTTCGACCGCCGACAACCTGATGCGCCTGGATATTCTGATCGCCGAGTTCGACCCGACCATGCTGGTGTTTCTCGGCGATCTGCTGCATGCGCGCGAGGCGCACGCCAGCGAGACGCTCGACGCGTTGCATGTCTGGCGCGCCCGGCATGCGGGGCTGCGGGTTGTGCTGGTCGAGGGTAATCACGACCGGCATGCGGGCGCGCTGCCGGTGACGCTCGACGTCGAGTATGTGCAGGAGCCTTGGCGTGTGGGGCCGTGGGCGCTGTGTCATCACCCGCAGAGAGTCGAGGGAGCGTATGCGCTCGCGGGGCATGTGCATCCGGTGTATCGGATTGCGACGCGCAACGATTCGGTACGTGTTCCGTGTTTCCGGTTTGGGACGGCGTGCGGCGTGTTGCCTGCGTTTGGGAGCTTTACTGGAGGGACGCGTGAGGACGGTCGTGTGGCTGGGGAGAAGGTTTTTCTGGTGGTGCAGGAGAGGGTGATTGAAGTGGTGTGACGAGGGATTTCGTACGGGCTTCTTGAGCGACTGGCTTGTGGAGGTTGAAGATGGGAGCGAGCGGACGGTGGTCGTTCGCTCGCTCCGTCTGGCATCGGTAGGGAGGCCGGTCTCCCGGCCTCCGTGCGATGAAGGAGCGTCGCTCCGTTAGTGGTTGCCGCCGCCGTGACCTCCGCCGCCGCTGCCGTAGCCGCCACCGTGGCCTCCAAAGCCGCCACCGAAGCCGCCACCGTGGCCTTGGCCTCCGTTGCCTGCGCCTGGGCCATTTCCGCCCTTGCCGCCGTCGCCACCGTGACCGCCATTGCCGTGGCCGCCTGCACCGGGACCGCCGTTGCCGCCGTTGCCGGGACCGCCTGCGCCGGGGCCGCCGTTGCCGCCGTTGCCGGGACCGCCATTGCCGCCGTTGCCGGGGCCGCCATTACCCGGGCCGCCTGCGCCGGGACCGCTGCCGCCCTTGCCGCCGTTGCCGGAGCCACCGTTGCCGCCATTGCCCGGGCCGCCTGCGCCAGGACCGCCATTGCCCGAGCCACCTGCGCCAGGACCGCTTCCGCCCTTGCCGCCGTTGCCAGAGCCGCCGTTGCCGCCATTGCCCGGGCCGCCTGCGCCAGGACCACCGTTGCCCGAGCCACCTGCGCCGGGACCGCTGCCGCCCTTGCCGGAGCCGCCGTTGCCGCCGTTGCCCGGGCCGCCTGCGCCAGGACCGCTATTGCCCGAGCCACCTGCGCCAGGACCGCCGCCGCCCTTGCCGCCGTTGCCGGAGCCGCCGTTGCCGCCGTTGCCGGAGCCACCATTACCCGGGCCGCCTGCGCCAGGACCGCCGTTGCCCGAACCGCCTGCGCCGGGACCACCGTTGCCTGAGCCACCCGCGCCGGGACCGCTTCCGCCCTTGCCGCCGTTACCGCCGTTGCCGGAGCCGCCATTGCCCGGGCCGCCTGCGCCAGGACCGCCATTGCCCGAACCACCTGCGCCGGCACCGCTTCCGCCCTTGCCGCCGTCGCCGTGACCACCTTCTCCATGGCCACCGTTGCCCGAGCTGCCTGCACCAGGACCGTTTCCGCCCTTGCCGCCATCGCCCTTGCCGCCGTCACCGTGACCGCCGTCGCCGTGAGCACCGTCTCCATGGCCACCATCGCCATGACCGCCATCGCCCTTGCCACCGTCGCCATGACCACCGTCACCGTGGCCACCGTCACCGTGACCGCCATCGCCTTTGCCGCCATCGCCGTGACCACCGTCGCCGTGACCACCATCACCGTGGCCGCCGTCTCCGTGACCACCATCACCATGGCCACCATCACCATGGCCGCCGTCGCCATGACCACCATCACCATGGCCGCCATCGCCATGACCACCGTCACCGTGACCACCATCACCATGGCCGCCATCGCCATGACCACCGTCACCGTGACCACCATCACCATGGCCGCCATCGCCATGACCACCGTCACCGTGACCACCATCACCATGGCCGCCATCGCCGTGACCACCATCACCGTGACCGCCGTCGCCGTGACCGCCGTCGCCGTGACCGCCTTCTCCATGACCACCATCGCCGTGACCATGGCCACCATCGCCATGACCGCCGTCCCCATGACCACCATCGCCGTGGCCGTCGCCGCCGTGGCCGTGGCCGTGACCATCGCCGCCGTCACCATGATGACCGCCATCGCCATGGTGACCGTGGTGACCGTGGTGCCCATGATGGCCATGACCATGGCCGCCGTCGCCGCCGTCGCCACCGTTACCGCCATCGCCTCCTGTGCCGGTTCCGCCGTTACCACTGCCACTACCCGTACTCCCGGAACCCAGTCCCGACGAGCCCGAACCAGTCCCGCCATTCCCGCCGCTATTGCCCGCGGTCGCCGTCCCTGCCGACGAAGTCCCGTTACCGCCGCTTTGCGTGCCCCCAGCCGATACCGCCCCCAACCCACCCGTGGCGAATCCACTTCCACCAGGCATCACGAGGCTTCTGCTTGGCCGAATGCAGCCAGGCGCGTCCGCACAATCACCCGGCAACGCTTGCGCCAACATCATCACGTTCGAACTGACCGACGGCGCGGCCGACGCTGCCGGATTCGTTTGCGCACCCGCCATCGCCGCATACAGACTCACAGCAACTGCGAATACCGCCCGGCGCGTCCCCAGCGCCAGCGCGTCCCCGTTTTGCTTTTTCATTTCATTCTCCTAACTATATGCTTTGAGTGACCGGCCCTGGTAACAAGCGAATCTCTGTTCACTGTTAAAAATGAAACCTCAACGCCCAGTCGTCATTGCCTCTCGTCACGCTGAAACCACGTGACTTTCAGCATCTCTCGCGCGGAAAACCCCGGTCCGATTCAACGTGATTCGAGAGAAGACAACGGGCTGTGCGCGAACCCGGTTTTGATAACGGCACAGCTGGGCCTGATGGACGTTGAAGTTATGCGCAGTGCCATTCAGTGACCGTGCGCTACCCCACGCAATGCGATATCGCCGCGGTTTTTACGATTAATTGCGCACCCGGAACTGTCAAAGATCGTCAACCACCGGCTTTATAAAGAGGAGGGAATTCACGCCTTTAGATACGCACTCCAAACTATTATTTTTTTACATCTTCCTTGATCCACTTGATCAGATGAATCAAGCGGATAGGTTCGAATGCTTCACATACGTGCGTATCCGAACACAAAGGAGAACTTGCCCGTGCACGAGTGCGGGCAATCACACAGACAGCGCAAACCCGGACTATTTACTCTGCGCCATAATCACCTCCGCACTTCAGCAAGGCGCAAAACCGTCGAATGAATAAAAGCATTCCGTCATCGGATCGGCCGCCCTCCTCGCCGTATAAAACTTGCGGCTCGCATCGCATTCCAACTGCCGCGCAAACCCACTGCCACTCCCTTTCTGAATTCGTTCGCGATCTATGCGCCATCGCACGGACCGGGCGCGAATTCTGATTCGGGCGACAATACGAGCATCGCAACTCCATCGACCACAGGAAAACAGATGCTTCTATCCGAACAATGGGTGCTGGTCACGGGCGGCGCTCGCGGACTCGGCGCCGCGATCACGCGCGCGCTCGTGCGTGAAGGTGCGAGCGTGGTCGTGAACTACCTCAACAGCGAAACATCGGCGCTCGCACTGAAAGACGAATTCGGCGATCGGGTGCTGCCACTTCGAGCGGACGTCACGGACGCAGCCGCCGTCACGCGCCTGTTTGAAAAAGCGCGGACGCAAACCGGCCAACCCATCGTGTCGGTAGTCAACAACGCGCTGGCCGACTTCCAGTTCGACGGTGATGCTCGCCCGAAAATCGACTCCATCGACTGGGCGCGTTTTCAGCAGCAACTGGACGGTTCGCTCAAAGGCGCGCTCAATACGATTCAGGCGGCCGTCGCCGGCATGCGTTCGCGAGGGTTCGGCCGCATCGTCAACGTGGGCACTAATCTGTTTCAGAACCCCGTGGTTCCCTATCACGACTACACGGCGGCCAAAGCAGCGCTGTTGTCGCTCACGCGCACCGCTGCCCACGATCTCGGTCCGGACGGCATCACGGTGAACATGGTGTCGGGCGGACTGCTGCGCACCACCGACGCGAGCGCGGCCACGCCGGAATTCGTTTTCGACCTGATCGCGAGCTCCACGCCAGTGCGCCGCGTCACGACACCAGAGGAATTCGCGGATGCCGTCCTGTTTTTCCTGTCGCCGTGGTCGCGCGCGGTGACCGGCCAGAACCTGATCGTCGACGGCGGCCTCGTGAAAGGCTAAGCGGTTCGCTCACCACTCGCGCGCCTCCGACGCGCGGGCGAGCCACGCCGGGAAGTGTCGCTGCGCACCCACCACGCGGCGGCGCAACCAACACTTCTTTGCAGTATCTTTTTCCGAAGCATTTCCACCATCCGTGGCGCCGGAGCGGGTTATCGCCACCGTCAAGGCCCGCGAAAGCTTGCCGCGCGAGCTCTTGCGCACAATCGGCAAGAAACGCGGGTTTACCTCTGTTTGACTTCAGGAGGCAGGCTCGTTTACTGGACGCAAAACAAGCCTTCAGGACACTTCCAATTTGCTTTGGTCAGCTGAATAGTGTTCTGCGAATCTCGTCCACTATTTCAGGAGATTGAGCCATGGTTAATGTGTCCAGCAGCGCCGTCGACGAATTGAAAACCGCCATCCGGGGCCAGGTTCTGTTGCCCGGCGACGCGAGCTTCGACGAAGCACGCAGTATCTGGAACGCGATGATCGACCGGCATCCGGCGATCATTCTGCGTTGCGCGGGCGTTGCCGACGTGCGCCAGGGCGTGGCCTTCGCGCGCGATAACGGCCTGCCGCTCGCGATTCGCGGCGGCGGCCACAACATCGGCGGCAGCGCATTGTGCGACGACGGCGTCGTGCTCGACCTGTCCCAGATGAGATCGGTGCGGATCGATCCCACGGCACGTCGCGCGTATGTCGAACCGGGCGCGACGCTGCACGATTTCGATCATGAAGCGCAGGCCTTCGGGCTCGCCACGCCGCTCGGCATCAACTCGACCACCGGCGTCGCGGGCCTGACGCTCGGCGGCGGCTTCGGCTGGCTGAGCCGCCGATATGGCATGACGGTGGACAATCTAATTTCGGCCGACGTCGTCACCGCCGAAGGCGAACTGGTCCACGCAAGTGCCGATTCGCATGAAGACCTGTTCTGGGCGATTCGCGGCGGCGGCGGCAATTTCGGCGTCGTCACGCGATTCGAGTTCGCCCTGCATCCGGTCGGGCCGCTGGTCTACGGCGGCCTCGTGGTGCTGCCGATCGAGCAGGCGAGGGACGCCCTGCTCAAATACCGCGCGGCGAAAGCCGACATGCCGAAGGAACTGAGCGTGTGGGCGGTGCTGCGGCTCGCGCCGCCGTTGCCGTTTCTGCCACCCGAAGTTCACGGCAAGCCGGTGATCGTCTTCGCAATGTGCTATACCGGCGCCGTCGAAAGCGGTCCGTCCACGGTGGAATTCGTACGCACCTTCGGAACGCCGGTCGGTGAACATCTCGGCCCGATGCCGTATGCCATGTGGCAACAGGCGTTCGACCCGCTGCTCACGCCGGGCGCGCGCAACTACTGGAAATCGCACAATCTCGGCGAGATTCCGGACGGCCTCATCGACGCGCTGCTCAACGCGATCGACAACCTGCCGTCGCCGCAATGCGAGATATTCTTCGGACAGATCGGCGAGCAGACGCAGAGCGTTCCAGTCGAAGCCACCGCCTATTCGAGCCGTGACACGGTGTACGCGATGAACGTGCACGGCCGCTGGGACGATGCGAGCGACGACGAACGCTGCGTCGGCTGGGCCCGCGCATTTTTCGAAGCAGCGGCGCCGTTCGCGCTGGGCAGCGTCTACGTCAACTTCATGACGGAGGAAGAAGGCGGACGTGTCGCCGATGCGTACGGGCCGAACTACGAACGCCTGGTTGCTGTAAAAAACCGCTACGATCCACGCAACCTGTTCCGTCACAACCAGAACATCCGGCCGTCGGCGTAGTTAGTCCTAGACAAGCGGGGCAACGGGCGCCGACATCCCGCGCGTTGTCCCCCAACGCGTGCTGGACCCGCCGTGAACACGCGCGCGGCGGGACCGGGCACACTAAGTGCTGGTTAGCAATTGACGTACGGGCTTGTCGGCGTCACGCCCTTACCGCCTGAATGGAAACGAACCACGCCACTTTCATAACGCCAATAGCGCCAATAACGCGAAAGGACAACAATCATGCGCAGACGACAATTCATCATGACCACCAGCGCCGCGCTCGCCACTGCGGGGCTCGGCCTTGCCGGCTGCACGACGACGTCGCCGTCATCGAGCGCATCGCCTTCGGCCAACGCCGGCAAGCGCGACAGCATCAACGCGGGGGTCGATTCCACGCTGTCGCGTCTCTACGAGAACGCCACCGGCTCGCGTGAACTGGTGGCCAAGGCAAGCGGCATTCTGGTGTTCCCGAACGTCATTTCGGCGGGCTTTTGGGTCGGCGGCCAATATGGCGAAGGCGCATTGCGCGTGGGTGGCCGCACGGCGGGGTACTACAGCACCGTCGCGGGCTCGTTCGGTTTGCAGATCGGCGCGCAATCCAAGGCCCTCATCTTCCTGTTCATGACGCAAGAGGCACTCGACAAATTCACGAGCAGCCAGGGCTGGGCAGCCGGTGCGGACGCCACCGTCGCTTTGCTGAAGATCGGCGCGAACGGCGCGGTCGACACCTCGACCGCGACCAGCCCGGTCGAAGCCTTTGTGCTGACGAACGGCGGCCTGATGGCCGGCGTATCGCTCGAGGGCACCAAGGTCTCGCGTCTGATGATCTGAGCCTGAGCGCACACGCGCAGTGCCACGCAGCCGCCTCGCCGGCTGCGTGGCATTTTTATCTGACCCGACGCGGAAGTTGTCGTCGCGTTACCCGCCTCCCGGTCAGCCTGACCGCACTGCTGTAAAATCCACGCTCTTTGCAATCTTGCCCGGCCACCGCTGCGCCCCAGGCCGGGACACTCATCTGTCCGCAGACGCGCGTCTCGCCTGCATGCACGCCGTTAGCCCGGACTCCCCACCTCGCTGAAGATGAACACCGCTCGTCCCACTCACGGCTGGCTCGCCACGCTGCCCGGCATCAAAAGCAATGTCCTCGCAGGACTGACTTCTTCATTCGCGCTGGTGCCGGAATGCATCGCCTTCGCGCTGGTCGCCCATCTCAATCCGTTGATGGGCCTGTATGGCGCCTTCTTCATCTGCGCCATCACGGCGTTGTTCGGCGGACGGCCCGGCATGATTTCCGGAGCCGCCGGTTCGATGGCGGTGGTCATCGTGGCGCTCGTCGTGCAACACGGTGCGCAATATCTGCTTGCCACGGTGATCCTCAGCGGCATCCTGATGGTGGTGTTCGGCGCGCTGCGGCTCGGCAAACTGATCCGCATGGTCCCGCATCCGGTGATGCTCGGTTTCGTCAACGGACTGGCGATCATCATCGCGATGGCGCAGCTCGCGCACTTCAGACAGAGCACGCCGCAAGGCGAACAATGGCTGCACGGCAGCGCGCTGCTGATGATGTGCGGACTCGTCGCGCTGACCATGGCGATCGTCTATCTGCTGCCGCGACTCACGCGCGCGGCGCCGCCCGCGCTGGTGGCGATCGTCGGCGTGGGTCTCTTCACGCAGTTGCTGCATGTGCCGACCCGCACGCTCGGCGACATGGCGCATATTGCGGGCGGCCTGCCGAGTCTGCATATGCCGAGCGTCCCGCTGAATCTGGACACGCTGCATGTGGTGCTGCCCTACGCGGTGCTGATGGCGGTCGTCGGTCTGCTGGAAACGCTGCTCACCTTCAATCTGACCGACGAGATCACCGAAACGCGCGGCCAGCCAAACAGGGAATGCCTCGCGCTCGGCGCCGCGAATATCGCCTCGGGTCTGCTCGGCGGCATGGGCGGTTGCGCCATGATCGGCCAGACCATGATCAATCTGAATTCAGGCGGCCGGTCGCGCCTGTCGGGTATCGTCAGCGGCGTGATGATCCTGATGTACATCCTGTTCCTGTCGCCGCTGATCGAGCGCATTCCGCTGGCGGCGCTGGTCGGCGTCATGTTCGTGGTGGCTCAACAGACTTTCGCGTGGGGCTCGCTGCGGGTGCTGGGCAAGGTACCGCGCAACGACGCGTTGGTGATCGTGGCGGTCAGCATCATCACCGTGTTTTCCGATCTGGCGATTGCCGTGCTGTGCGGCATCGTGATCGCCGCGCTCAATTTCGCGTGGCAGCACGCCCGTGAAATTCACGCGCACGTCGAAGATCGCGCCGGCGACAAGATTTACGCGCCGCGCGGCACGCTGTTTTTCGCGTCGACCACCCGTTTTCACGAGCTTTTCGATCCGGTCAAAGATCCCGAGCGCGTCACCGTCGACTGCCGTGATCTGCTGCTGGCCGACCATTCGGCACTGGCGGCATTGCAAGGCCTGGTCGAACGATATCAAAAAGCCGGCAAGGAATTACGTATGAAGAACTTGTCCGAACGCAACCAGCGTCTGCTGAGTCGCGCTGGTATTGCGCTAGCTTGACGGATTGGCCAACGCACAGCCGAAACGTTGCGCGCGCAACCTGACGGATTCCCAACGTCAATTGGCGCCTGGTGCAAACACTGATCGAAGGTAATATTTCCCGAGACCGCTGATTTTTCGTACTACAGTAGACGTTCCGCGTGCAGTCCTCGGAGGCCACCGTGACAAGGCGCGTATCGCTCGACGAAACCGAGTTTGCCATCTGGACACGCAGAAGCGCCGCGGATACCGGGCAGTCGCATCGCATCCTGATAGGACATCGCGACAAGGCGATCGGCGAATCGCTGGTGCTGTCGCTTTCGCTGAAGGGCTACGAAGTGATCTACGCCGCCGATCTGATCAAGGTGCAAAGCTTTCTGAGGTGGTGGAAGCCGCACGCGGTTTTACTCGACACGCGGCTCGAGTCCGTTTCCAGCTATGAATTCACGCGCGCCGCGCGCGCGGAACGATCCAACGCCGACGTCCTGATTCTGGCGATGAGCAACGTCTGGCCGCTCGACCCGATCGGCCTGCTGAAAGACGCCGGTTTCGACGGCCATTGTCGGCGCCCCTGTTCGCTATGGCGCGTGGCGGATATTCTCGAAAACCACTTCGCCCGGGCCTGAGCGGCCGCTTAACGGCCGCTCAATGGCCGGTCAGCGGCCTTCCGGCAACGTGAACACCGCAATCGCCGCGCTGAGCTGCCCGGTCTGCGCCTTCAGCACATCCGCTGACGCGCTCGCTTCTTCCACCAGTGCCGCGTTCTGCTGGGTCGTCTGATCCATGCTCGCCACCGCGATGTTGACCTGCTCGATGCCCGAGCTTTGCTCCACCGACGCCGCACTGATCTCCCCCATGATGTCCGTCACGCGGCGCACTGCCTGCACGACTTCCTGCATGGTTTCGCCGGCGCGGCTCACGTACTGCGAGCCGCCTTCAATCTGCGCCGCGGACTCTTCGATCAGCGTCTTGATCTCCTTCGCGGCCGCCGCGCTGCGCTGCGCGAGGCTGCGTACTTCGCCCGCCACCACCGCGAAGCCGCGTCCTTCCTCGCCGGCGCGCGCTGCTTCGACCGCCGCGTTCAAAGCAAGAATGTTGGTCTGAAACGCGATGCCCTCGATCACACCGATGATGTCGCCGATCCGATGCGACGACTGCGAAATGCCGCGCATCGTCTCGACCACCTGACCGACCACTTCGCCGCCGCGCGCCGCCGTCTCCGATGCGTTATGCGCCAGCTGGCTGGCCTGCTTCGCGTTGTCGGCGTTCTGCTTCACGGTCGCGGTGATCTGCTCCATGCTCGACGCGGTTTCGCCGAGCGCGGTGGCCTGCTGCTCGGTGCGGCGCGACAGGTCCGCATTGCCGGCGGCGATTTCGTTGGACACCGTCGAGATCAGCGTCGCGCCGCCGCGAATCTGTGCGATCGCGTGCGCGAGGCGCTGCTGCATGCGCTGCATCGCGGCGAGCAGGCTGGTTTCGTCGCCGGCCTTGGTCTCCACGATCACGTCGAGTTCGCCGTCGGCGATACGCGCGGCGATCTGCGCCGCGTACGCCGGCTCGCCGCCGAGTTGCCGCAAGATGCTGCGCAGGATCACGCCGATCACGAGCGACACCACCAGGCACAACAGCAACGCGGCGCCCACATACTGGATGAGCGTCGTGTAGAACGCGGCGTCGATATCGTCGGTGAAGACGCCAGTGACGATCGTCCAGTCCCACGGCTTGTACAGCCGCACGTAATTGATCTTCGGCGCCATTTCGTTGGAGCCCGGCTTCAGGAACTGCAAGTGGATGAAGCCTTCGCCTTCGCGCTGGGCGAGATCGGAGCCGTCCTTGAACACATGGCGCCCTTGCGGGTCGGTGAAGCCGCTCATGTCCTTGCCTTCGAGGTCGGCCCGCACGCCGTGCATCAGTACGCGGGCGTGCGCGTCCTCGATCACGAGATAACCGCCGGCACCGTCGTAGCGCATCGCGCGCAGATCGGCCATTGCGGTGCGTTGCGCGTCGGCGAGCGGCATCGTGCCCGCGGCGACCAGGCCGTTATAGCGATCCAGCACGCTGTACGCGACGCTGACCACGCTCTTCAGTTCGGCCTGACGGTCGGCGATCATCGTGTCGCGTGTTTTGAAAGCGCCCCACAGGCCGATTGCCAGAATACCCATGCACATCACTGCTAGCGCGAGCCAAAGCCGCACCTTCAGGCGAAACCGTTCCATCTCCGTATCCCTTGTACTTTGTCGTCGACGCGCCGCTCGCGGCGGACGCCGCGGCGGTTCATGTCACTCTCTGGATTAACGGCGGAACGGGAGAAAACTTCAGGCTTTGCCGATCGGCTTCGGGCGCCGGGCCTTGACGCGGGCCTGGCAGGCGCGGCTCACGACGCGGTTAACGAAGCGGCGCCTTCCCAAACTGACTTCGTGCACGCGGGTCGAGCGAGGATTTATTCCGCCGGCAGCGTCAGCGAGGCAACTTCGCAGCGCGGCCACTGACGCAAGACGTCAGGCGCCAGCAACAACTTGGCGGCTCGCACGCCCGCGCCCATGACGATCTGGGTCCGCTCCATGACGGCGGCATCGACGAGAACGCGCCAGTCGTCCGGCAAGCCGAAGGCCGTGATACCGCCGAACTCCATGCCGCTGTGCTCGACCGCCGCTTCCCGCTTGGCGAACGAAAGCCGCTGCGCGCCCAGCGCCGCCTTCACCGCACCGTTAATGTCGAGCCGCAGCGAACCCAGCGAGACCACCGCCGCGTAATGCTCGGCGCCCTCTTTCTTGTAGCGGATCACGATCGTGTTCGCGCAGTCTTCCAGGCCGAAGCCGTAGCGCGCGCTGAATGCGGCGGTATCCGACGCGTCGTCGGTGACGGAGAACACCGTGACGCCTTGCGCCGGCAACTGCTCGACCACATGCGCAGGCAAATGCGCGCCCAATTGTTCCGCTGCAATGACGTCCAGCCGCTGTACGAGTTCGTGCGAGTGCATAGTGAGCAAAGTGTATGAGGATCCCTCCGCATTCTAACGGCACACCTCGCCCGAGGTGTGCGGCCGGTGCCGGCACGGGGGCGGCGCGTGCCGGTCGCGCTTGTTATAGTGACAGGCACAAGGTTTGCGAAAGGCTTTAAAGCGAAGACTGCGGTGAAGCTGCACGACCAGTCCGCCCCCCCCCGGTCCGCACCCGCCACCTCGTATTGCCCGCGCAGCGCCAGTACCCATTGGGAAACACGACCATGGACATCGACACGCTTTCCGCCGAGAACCTCCAACAGGTGGCCCGCAAGCAGGCCAACTGGGCTATTGACGCCTTCAAACAATTCGCCGACGACCGCTGCGCGGCCATGGCCGCGAGCATCGCTTTCTATGCCGCGTTCTCCCTCGCGCCCACGCTGGTGATGGTGATCGCCGTGGCCGGCTGGTTCTTCGGCGCCGAGGCCGCGCGCGGCGAGTTGTTCAACCATATCCACGGCTTGCTCGGCGACCAGGCCGCCGCGGGCGTCCAGACGATCGTCGAGAACGCGCATCACAGCGGCAGCGCCGGTGGCATCGCGGCGATCATTTCGTTGGCGACACTGGTGATCGGCGCTTCCGCGACCTTTTCGTCGCTGAATAGCGCACTCAATCTAGTCTGGCCGAATACCGGGCCGCGTTCGTCGAGCGTGATCGCGCTGGTGCGCGTGCGTCTGATTTCGTTTGGGCTGGTGCTGGGGGTGGCGTTCCTGCTGATCGTGTCGCTGGTGCTCGATACGGTCATCACCTTCGTCGGAAAATGGCTGTGGGGCGACTCGCCGTATGTCATGATCGGCAATCTTCTGCAACTCGGTGTCGGCCTGCTGGTGCTGGCGTTCGCCTTCGCCGGCTTGCTCAAGTTTCTGCCGGATGCCCGCGTGCGCTGGCGGGATGCGTTCGTCGGCGGGATTGTCGCGGCCGTGCTGTTTTCGGCGGGCAAGAAGCTGTTCGCGCTGTATCTCGCGCACGCCGGCATGGCCACCTCGTTCGGCGCGGCCGGTTCGCTCGCCGTGCTGCTGATGTGGCTGTACTTCTCCGCCGCCGTGCTGCTGCTCGGCGCGGAATTTTCGGCGGCGCGCGGGCGTATGCACGATCCGCGTGGAAGCTGGGGCATGCAGGACAACACGCCGCCCGGTAGCCGCGCCAAGCTCGCCTCGGTGCTGGCGGCATCGACGGTTGCCGCGGATGCAGTGCCGCACGCCGATGCGAAAGCGGACGGACGCGCCGCGTTGGGCGACGCCGCGCTCACTCCCGCCATGCGAGCCGCGAAAGCAGGCGCGCTTGACGGCGCAGCACCGGCGGCGACTCTCCGGGCGCAAGCCAGAAACAGGCCGTCGGTGCGAGCAACGGCGCTCAAGGTCGGCCGTACGGTCGTGCTGGCCGAAGCGCAAGCGACGCGTATCGCCGCCGTCACGCTAGTCGAGGCGAGCCGCAAAGCTATCGCGGCCGACCGCTACGTGAGGCGACATCCGTGGCCTTCGGTGATCTTCGCGGCGACTGCCGGGTTGGCTGCCGCAATGGTCGCGCGTCGGAATACCCACAACAGCGAACGATAAGACCGCAAGTCGCAACCAGGCAGGCGTCGAGGGCTGCACCTGTCAGCCTGGTGGGTTGCGCCTGCTCACAACGCCGAAAACCTGTCTAGCGACCCCGTCAAGCGAGATCTCACTCGATTTTTATAGAAACGCTACAAAAGGAGCCGGTAAATTAGACGACTTCATTACAGCTCACTTTCAAATCAGTGTCGAAAGTACACGTATTGGAGCACTCACTGTCAACAAAACAACAATAATGCTGAGTCAACGAATAAATGTTGCTGAAACAGAAATAATCGTTAACGCGCTTTAAATACAAGGCTTTGCGTGGTTTGTCAGTTTTTGGAGACACTCTTTTTTTTCCAGTTCTTGCCGAATGACCCGGTGAGCTATTCTCCGTTCCGCAACAAAGAAACTAATCATCTGCGTGGAGAAATGGATGAAACGAATCGCACTGTCTACCCTCTCGCTGGCGCTCCTCAGCGCCACTGGCGTGGCACATGCTCAAAGCAGCGTGACTCTGTACGGTTTGATCGACGAATCGATCCAGTACGCTCACAACACGAAAGACGCGAACGGCAACAACTCGAATCAAGTTGGCCTGGTCGGCGGCAACCTGCAAGGTCCCCGTTTCGGCCTGAAGGGCACGGAAGACCTCGGCGGTGGCCTGAAGGCAATCTTCCAGTTGGAAAACGGCTTTGACGTGAACAACGGCACGCTGGGCCAAGGTGGCAAGATGTTCGGTCGTCAAGCGTATGTGGGCCTGACGGGCGATCAGTGGGGCACGGTCACGCTGGGTCGTCAATACGACCCGGTGGTCGACCTGGTTCAGCCGCTGACGGCTGACAACTACTTCGGTTCGACCTTCACCACGCCGGGCGACGTCGACAACAACGACAACTCCTCGCGCACGAACAGCGCCGTCAAGTACACCTCGCCGGTGTGGGGCGGCTTCCAGTTCGAAGGCATGTACGCTCTGGGCGGCGTGGCTGGCCAGACGGGTTCGGGCCAAACGTGGTCGGGCGCTGCAACGTACGCAACGGGTCCGTTCAGCGTCGCTGCCGGCTACTTCCGCGCAGACAACGCAAACTCGCCGGTTGCACGCGCAGGCTGGGGCGGCACGTCGGACGGCACGTTCGACAACCAGGTTAGCGGCATCTACTCGACGGCGAAGTCGATCGGCATCGCTTCGGTGGCAGTGCAGTACGTCACAGGCCCGTTCACGGCCAACCTGCGCTACAGCAACGCTCAATACAAGCCGGACGCAGCATCGGGCTTCGGTTCGACCGAGAAGTTCAACGTCGGCGGCGCTTACCTGGGCTACCAGGCAACCCCGGCAATGCTGGTGGGCTTGGGCTACATCTACACGAAGTCGAGCGGCGACACGGGCGCAACGTACCATCAAGTCTCGCTGGGCGGCGACTACAACCTGTCGAAGCGCACGGACATCTACCTGGTCGGTGCCTACCAGCACGCGAGCGGCGATCAGCGCCATGCACTGTCTGGTGGCGGTTCGGCCGTCGTCGACGCAGGCGCAGCAATCGGTTCGTACGGCTACGACTCGGCTTCCAGCTCGCAAGAACTGGTCAGCCTGGGCATCCGCCACAAGTTCTAATCGAACTTGACGGACTGCTGAAGCAGCACGCAGTTGAAGACCAGCCACGGGTGAAAAGCCTGTGGCTGGTTTTTTTTCGTCCTGAGTTCTTTGATTCTTCTGGACGATCCAAATGAAAAAGGCCGCCAGCAAGCCTGATTCAGGCTCC
Source organism: Paraburkholderia aromaticivorans (assembly GCF_012689525.1). NCBI lineage: Bacteria > Pseudomonadati > Pseudomonadota > Betaproteobacteria > Burkholderiales > Burkholderiaceae > Paraburkholderia > Paraburkholderia aromaticivorans. The sequence continues at coordinate 810,195 of NZ_CP051515.1, read as the reverse complement.
TGACGACCTTTGCTGTACTGCCCTCCCGCCGAAGCCACCTCATGCCGGCCCGACGCAAACGAACGCATCTCTCGGCTTACTTCCGCTGCGCCTTGCCTCTCTCCGCCTGCGCCAACGTCTGCGCGGGCTTCGCGTCGAGTTCATGCTCGATGCCATCAGCGCCCACCGGCGCGCGATGCAGCACCAGCGCCCGCTCCCGCTGCAGCAACGGCACATTCGGCGATTCCTGCCAGTCCGGATCGGGGATCTCGCCGAACACCTGGCGCAGCCGCTCGCCCCACGTCCGGTGAATCATTTCGAAGTACGCGTTGTCGTGATCGATCGAGACGAAGCGCGTGACGCGCAGCGTGTCCTTCTGGTAGACCAGCAGATCGAGCGGCAGGCCGACCGACAGATTCGAGCGCAGCGTCGAGTCCATGGAGATCAGCGCGCATTTGGCGGCTTCGTCGAGCGGCGTGGACGGTGTCAGCACGCGGTCGATGATCGGCTTGCCGTACTTGGCCTCGCCGATCTGGAAATACGGATTCACCGCCGACGCCTCGATGAAATTGCCCGCCGCGTAGATCATGAACAGGCGCGGCCGGTTGCCAGCGATCTGCCCACCGAGAATGAAGCTGCAATTGAAGTCGACGCCGAATTCCTGCAACGCCTCCGCCTCGCGCTGATGCACGGAACGCACCGCGCGGCCGATCACACGGGCCGCGTCGGCCATGGTCGGCGCGCTCCAGAGCGTGGGCAGGGAAGGATCCGTGGGCTCGGACAGCTCGTGCAACACCGCCTGGGTGAGCGACAGATTGCCGGCGCCCAGCAGCGTGAGCATGCGCTCGCCCGGCAGCTCGAACACCGACATCTTGCGCGCGGTGCTGATGTGATCGACCCCCGCATTGGTGCGCGTGTCCGAGAGGAACACGAGACCGTCGTCGACGGACATCGCGACACAGTAAGTCATAAGGAAAGGTACCCGCAAAAAACAACTGAACGGCGCTATTGTAATGCGGCGCGCATGCGCCGCTATCCCGTTATCTGCCGATTATCGGCCTTTGCGGGCCTATTCTGAATGGGGATAGGAGGGCTGGCGCTCGCTGGCGTCTCCAGAGCCCTTTCCGTGGGCCGCCCTCATTGCGTCTCTATTGTGACTGTTGCCCGCTGACCTTAACGGACACTTTCAGCTGTTCTTCCAGCCCACCGATACGCCGGCCACGCACCGGCGCGGCCGCTTCGTAGTCCCGCGCAACGGCGAGGCGGCAGTAGAGCTCGCTGGCAAATGCGGCGTGCGTGACGTCGATGGAAATCCAGCCTTTGCCTTCGACCCACACGTCCACCCATGCATGGCTCGCGCCGTGCGTCACCTCGCCGGGTTCGATATAGCCGCTCACGTAGCGCGCCGGAATGCCGCGCGCGCGGCAGCACGCGAGCATCAGATGCGCGTGGTCCTGGCAGACGCCGTTGCCGAGCGCGAGCGCCTGGGCGGCCGTGCTGGTGACTTCGGTAATGCCCGGGTTGTACTTCACACACTGCACGATCTGTTCGGACAGCGCGATCAGATTCGCCGAGCTGGTCAAACTCGGCACCGATTCGGCCAGTTCACGGACCGCCGCATCGGCCTCGGTCAGCCGCGTCGAGCAGGTGAAATGCTCCAGCGGAATCGGGCCGACGGCGTCCGGCAAATGGCCGTCGATCAGCGGAATCGTGTCCACTTCGCCGGCCACATGCAGACGAATCTCGCTATGCGGCTTGTTGATGACCAGCGTGTGCAGCACGTTGCCGTAAGCGTCGAAGGTCGCGTCGAGCTTGCCCGGCGCGTCGATGCTCCAGCGCCGCACCACTTGCGAGGCACCGCTCGCCGGCGTCAGACGCAGCTGCTGGATCGAATAATGGACAGTCGCTTCGTAGCGATAGGACGTGTCGTGGCGGATCGTCAGGTACATAAAGAAACTCCGTCAGGCGACTGGCAACATCAGATAGGTACGCGCAACCAGATTGCCCAGCTCGAACACGCGAGCGAGGAACTGTGTCAGATAGGCGTGCAGGCCGGCTTCGAAAATCTGCCGGATGTCGGAGTACACGAGTTCGGCGCGCAACTTGCCGGCGAACCGTTCGCACTGGTTCGAGCCCGAGGTGCGCAGCATCGCCAGATTCACGCAGACGCCTTCGAGCGACGCCAGCAGCGAACGCGGCATCTGCTGATTCAGGATCATCAGTTCGACCACGCGCGCCGGCGTGACGACGTCGCGATACACCTTGCGGTAAATCTCCAGCGCTGACACCGAACTCAGGATCGAGGTCCAGTAATAGAAGTCTTCGAGCTGGCGCGCGGCGTCGCGTGAATTCGGTTCGACGTCGGCAAAGCGCACGTCGAGAATCCGCGCGGTGTTGTCGGCGCGTTCGAGGAAAGTGCCGAGTTGCGTGAAGAAGAACGCGTCGTCCTGCAGCGCGGTGCCGATCGTCACGCCGCGCGACAGATGCGAGCGGAACTTGACCCATTCGAACAGCGCGCCCGGATTGCTCGCGGCTTGTCCCGCCGAGGCGCGCTCGTTGAATTCGAGCCACGTGTCGTTAATGGTTTCCCACCACTCGGTCGTCAACGTGCCGCGCACAGCGCGGGCGTTTTCGCGCGCGGCCTGCAGACACGAATGAATACTCGACGGATTGGTCGCATCGGCCACCATGAAATCGAGCACGTGTTCGCGGGTCGGTTCGTCGTAACGCTGCGCGAACGCGGTTTCGAGTTCGGAGATGCGCAGCACCGAGCGTTGCGCGCGCGCCTCCTGCTCAGGCGTCTGCGGCAACAGCAGCGCCTTCAGGTTGATATCGAGCATGCGGGCGGTGTTCTCCGCGCGCTCCATGTAGCGGGCCATCCAGAAAAGGTGATCGGCGGTTCGGCTTAGCATGACGGCGTTCCGTATCTGATGACGCGAGGCCTCGTCGAGGTAAAAGGCCCGCGCTGGTTATCCGTGTGCGCCGGCGGCGCGCGTGTTGCGTATCACGTGCTGCCCGGCGCGTTGGGTTGCAGGCGCGGTTGCGTGAAGACTGTGCGACCGCATTGGCAACCGCGTCAGTCGACCATCCACGTATCTTTGGTCCCGCCTCCCTGCGACGAATTGACGACGAGCGAGCCCTCCTGCAACGCCACGCGCGTCAGTCCGCCGGCAACCATCGTGACGGTCTTGCCGGACAGCACGAACGGACGCAAGTCGATATGGCGCGGCGCGATGCCGGCTTCGACGAACGTCGGACATGCGGAGAGCGCGAGCGTGGGCTGCGCGATGTACCCCGCCGGACGCGCGATCAAACGCTCACGGAACGATTCGATTTCGGCTTTCGTCGAAGCCGGTCCGACGAGCATGCCGTAGCCACCCGCGCCGTGCACTTCCTTGACGACCAGTTCCGGCAGATGGGCGAGCGTGTACGCCAGATCGTCGGGTTTGCGGCACTGGAACGTGGGCACGTTGTTGAGGATCGGCTTCTCGCCGAGGTAAAACTCGATCATTTCCGGCACGTACGGGTAGATCGATTTGTCGTCGGCAATGCCGGTGCCCATCGCGTTCGCGAGCGCCACGCGACCGGCGCGATACGAGGTCAGCAAACCCGGCACGCCGAGCGCCGAGTCGTTACGGAAGGCAAGCGGATCGAGAAAATCGTCGTCGACGCGGCGGTAGATCACGTCGACGCGCTTCGGCCCTTGCGTGGTGCGCATGAACACATAGTTGTCGTCGACGAACAGGTCCTTGCCTTCTACCAGTTCCACGCCCATCTGCTGCGCAAGGAACGTGTGCTCGAAATACGCGGAGTTGTACATGCCCGGCGTGAGCACCACCACGACCGGATCGTCGACACCTTCGGGCGCGACCGAACGCAGCGTATCGAGCAACAGATCGGGATAATGCGCGACCGGCGCAATGCGGTTCTGCACGAACAGCTCGGGGAAAAGCCGCATCATCATCTTGCGGTTTTCCAACATGTAGGAGACGCCCGACGGCACCCGCAAGTTGTCTTCGAGCACGTAGAACTCGCCCTCGTCCCCCGCGCGCACCACGTCGACGCCGGCGATATGCGCGTAAACACCGAGCGGCACATTCACGCCCTGCATTTCAGGCCGGTATTGCGCGTTGGTATAGACCTGCTCGGCCGGCACGATACCGGCGCGCACGATATTGCGGTCGTGATAGACGTCGTGGATGAACAGATTGAGCGCCTGCACGCGCTGGCGCAAACCCGCCTCGAGCGTCTGCCATTCACCGCGTGGAATGATGCGCGGAATCAGGTCGAATGGGATTAACCGCTCGGTGCCGGACAGGTCGCCGTTCACCGCGAAGGTGATGCCGACCCGGCGAAACAGCAGGTCTGCTTCCGCACGCTTGCGCGCGATTGCCTCGTTGCCCTGCTTCACCAGCCACCGCTCAAAGCGCGCGTAGTGTGGCCGCACGGCATCGTCATGATGACGCATCTCGTCATAGCATCGCATGTCACGCCCCGCTCTTGTTGTCGGATAGAAGGCGAATGCGCTGCGCATTCGGTGTTCGACAATCGATCAAGCAAGCGCTATGCCATTGAGCTTTCCGCGTACTAAACCGCTTGCATGCACGCGAATAGCGCATCCCGGCCGGCACGGCTTCGATGCCATCGTACTGCGGCGGCCCATGATGCGCTAGTACGGTGCATATGCGGCACCGCGGTGCGTCGGCAGAGCAGTCCACGTGAGGCGCGCAGCGAAATCGCAATACGCTACGAACGCGCATAAAAAATCCCCGTGGATTCACACCCACGGGGATTCAGACAACGTGTACTGCGGATCGTCCCAAGGGAATGTCCCTCGGGTCGTCTCAAGCGTCAACCACTGTTAAAACAGGGGCAACGCGTGAAGCTCGGTCAGCCTGCAGCTGCGTCTTTCAGCTTCTTCAGCGGACGTGCCTTGATGCGCACGCTAGCCGGCTTGGCCGGGAACCAACGCTCTTCGCCCGAGAACGGGTCTTTGCCGAAGCGCTTCTTCTTCGCCGGGACAGCTTGCACGACGATCTTCAGAAGACCCGACAGCGTGAATTCGCCAGCGCCCTTCTTGTGCACGGCGCCGAGGATCGTGTCTTCGAGCGCGGCCAGAACAGCCTTGGCGGTCTTCGGTTCCACAGCAGCGCGTTCAGCGACGTGTGCAGCCAGCGAGGCCTTCGTGAAGGTGTCCTTGATCGGCGACGGAGCGCTGGAAGCCTTCACGGCGACCTTCTTAGCTGCGACGGCCTTCTTCGCAGGAACTTTCTTTGCAGCAACCTTCTTGGTCGGTACCGGGGCAGCAGCCTTCTTGGCCACCTTTTTTGCGGAAGTCGGCATGTTTCTCCTACCTGTTGTGGTCAGTGAATTGCACGAAGCGCACACCGTATGTGCACGCTTCAACGCCGGATTCTACAAGCGCTAATACGATTTGCGCGACTCTTTTATGTATAACAGCGAAGGTTTGTTGCGCGGCGCAGACTGCGCAACACATTTTGATGCTTGTTTTAGCGGGTAAACGTGCGTCGGCGAGCTCGGCAACACGAACACGTAACGTACGTTACAGGTCATTTCGATGCATGAATAACGGCACTTTCTGCGCGGACGATGACCGGAGGATCGCTCGATCATCGTAAAAAAACAGGTCGCGGCTCGCTCGTCGTCGCCTTCCATGCGGCGGAAAAAACACGCCCCCTGCAGCGATAAACGCTGCAGGGGGCGGCCAATCTCGCCCTGCGACAGAAAATCGCGGGCGGGAATCAAAACACTTTTACTGCCGGTCGACGTGTTTCAGATCGTGTTCGCTTTCCTTCACGTGAGCCCAATATTCGTTTTCATCGCGCGCCATGCCGAGTTCGCCGTTGCGATACGCCATCGCCAGCGCGAGGTTGGCTTCGGGTAACTCCGCATTGGCCGCGCGCGTGAGCCATTGCAACGCCAACGCGTCGTCGTGCGGCAGTGTCGCGCCGAAGCGATACTCGTTGGCGAGCTGGAATTGCGCAAGCGGCAAGCCCGCTTGCGCCGCCTGTTCGAGCCAGCGAATCGCCAGGCTGGAGTCGCGCGCCACGCCGTAGCCGTTGCGATAGAGCGTCGCGAGATCGTAGGCGGCCTGGGCATCGCGTGAATCATGCGATGCCGCCAGCGTCAGCCAACGGCGGCTTTCCACGTAGTCCGGCGCGACGCCGGGCAGCCCGCGCAACAGCAGGTGCCCGAGCGTGGCTTGCGCGCGCGGCGCGCCGTCGAGCCCAAGTCGGCGATAGAGCTCGACGCCTTCGCGTTGCTCGTCGATCTGTGGCGAACTCACCAGCACGTCCGCGAGCGCTTCGCGCGCCGCCGCGTTGCCGAACGCCGACGTCAGCCGCAACTGCCACAGCGGCCATGCCGCATGCGTCGCCGTGCCCTGCATTTGCCAGTCGTCGATCTGCACGTTGGACACGCGCGTGGCCGCCACCGTGGCGAACGTTCCGACGCAGATGGCGACGGCCGCCGCCAACGTCAAAGCGACGCGCGCGTTCATTGGCCGAGGTTCACGGAGTAAACCGCGAGACCCTTGCCGGTGCCGTCGTCGGCCCGGATCTGGGCGACGTTGGTAATGCCGTTGGCCTGCGCGAGTGTCGCCAGGTTCGGCGCCGACAGGAAAGTCACCAGACCGGCCGTCGACACCTTCGTGAAGCGCCAGCTACGATCGCTGCCGCTGCTCGCCGCCTTGATGGCCTGGGCTTTCTTGATGTAGGCGATCAGCACGTCGCGGCTCGCATCCGGCGACGCGTAAATCGTCTTGCTGCCGTCGAGCCCTGGGAAATTTCCGCCGCCGCTCGCGCGATAGTTGTTGGTCGCGACGATGAACGACTGCGTATCCGAGATCGCCGCGCCCTGGTATTTCAGGTTGCGAATCCGGCTGCCGACGGCCTGCGTGACGTCGATTTCATAGCTGAAATCCTTCGACGTGATCATGTCGAAGTTATAGCCGGGATAGGTGCTGACGAGTGCCTGCGCCGCCGTGTTGGCCGGATCGATCGTGTTGAAACGCTTCGCCGCGGTTTCGAGCCAGGCCTTCAGATCGGCGCCGGTCACCTTCACCGCGTAGATCGTGTTCGGATACAGGTAGAGGTCGGCGGCGTTGTTGATCGCCACGTTGCCTTGTGCGACGTCGGTGAAATCGTTACCGCCGCCGAAGCCGCTCTTGAACGGCGCGCTCACCGACAGCACCGGAATGCCCGCATATTGTGGCAGATTCGCGTTGATGTAGTCCTGCGTGTAGGCCGCCTGCGCCTGGTTCACGATCTCGATGGCCGACACGTCGCCCACATCGGCAAAGTAGGTGGTCATGCGGAAATCGGTCGTGCCGATCGGTGTTTTCACGTAGTTGATGGTCGCGGCGTGTTCGGCCGCGATGGTCTGCGAGATCGCCGGATCGACTGCCACGTAGCTGTTATCCGCGTTCCGGATCGAGCGGGCTTCCGCGCTGCTCGCGTTGCGGTCCACCGTCCACGTGCCGTTCGTGTAGTTCAGCGCGAGCTTGATCACGCCGAGATGCTTGCCCCAGAAATTCGCCATCACGGTCGGCACGCCGTTGACGGTGCCCTTCACCTTGTCGACGCCCGGCAGGTTGAATTGCGTGACGGTGCTGTTTTTATCGGGGAAAACCTGATGCGAGTGGCCGATCAGCATCGCGTCGATGCCGGCCACTTTGGAGAGGTAGTAGCTGCCGTTTTCCATCGACGGCGAATAGGTCGAGTTGTCGAGCCCGCCATGCGACATCGCCACGATGATCTGCGCGCCCTTCGCCTTCATTTCCGGCACGTACTTCGATGCGCTCTCCACGAGCCCCTGCGTATAGACGTTGCCGTCAAGCCAGCGCTTGTCCCACGCCATGATGGCGGGCGGCGTGAAGCCGATCACGCCGATCTTCACCGGCGCGCTGACGGTCTTGCCGTCGGGCGTCGTGGCCGTGATCGCGCGTTCGAGGATCGTGTACGGCTTGAAGATCGGCTGCTGCGATTTCGCGCCGAGCACGTTGGAGAGCACCAGCGGAAAGTTCGGCCCCGAGCAGGCCGGCTGCGACGCGACCGGACTCATGTTCGGCACGTCGAACGCGCTGCCGGTGACTTGCGCGAGAAACGGCAGGCCGTAGTTGAATTCGTGATTGCCGATCGCGCCCGCGTCGTACTTCAGTAGATTCATGACCTTGTAGACGCCGAGCGTGGTCTTGCAATCGACCGGCGCGACCTGCGCCTGATAGTCGGCGAGCGCGGTGCCCTGGATCGTGTCGCCGTCGTCGAGCAACAGGGTGTTGGGAAATTCCTTGCGCGCCGCCGCGATCAGCGTCGCCGTGCGTTCGAGGCCGAGCGACTTGTCTTCCGCCAGCTTGTAGTAGTCGTAGCTCAGCAGATTGGTATGGATGTCAGTCGTTTCCAGCAACGCGAGCGTCGCGGTCGTGCCGTTCGCCACCTGCGGCGCAGGCGTGTCGACGCTGCTGCTGCACGCCGTGATACCCACCGTGATGCCGATCGCGCTCAGCGCACCCAAGGTTCCCAATGCGCCGATCGCGCCACGCGCGCGCAGCCGCTTGCCTGCCATCAAGGTCACTCGCATCCTTACCGCCCTCCGGTTTGTTGTGTTGTCACGCCGGTCCATCGGGCCGGCTTTGCATTACAAACGATTACAGAGGCGCAAGAGTACGGTGCGTTTATGACACTGATTTGTATGGAATTAGATAGGCATAAGTAATCTGCACGCGCGGATCGCGGGGTTATTGCGCGAGCCGCGGCAGGATGGCGGCGAGCTTCGTGAGCGCGGCATCGATATGCTCGACCGCGATATTGCCGTAGCCGAACATCAGGCCCGGCTGCGCCTTCGCGCGCACATGAAACGGCGCGAGTCCATACAAGCCGATCGATGCTTCACGCGCCGCGCTCACCACCGCTTCTTCCGTCAGCGGCGCTTTCAGACGCGCCGCCATGTGGATGCCGGCCGTCGGCACGATCGGTTCGAACCAGGGCGCGAGATCGCCGTGCAGATGATCGAGCAGCATCGCGCGGCGCGCCGCGTAGGTCTTGTGCATGCGCCGCAGATGCTTGGCGAATTCGCCGTTGAGCATGAACGACGCGAGCGCCGTTTGCGTGAGCGTGCAGCCGTGCCAGTCGGCGATCTGGCGCGCCTTGGTGAGCGGACTGTAGAGCGAAGCCGGCGGCACCACATAGCCCACTCGCAGCTCCGGAAAGATTGTTTTCGAAAACGTGCCGACGTAAGCGACGAGTCCGGCGCGGTCGAGACTCTTCAGCGGCTCCATCGGCCGTCCTTCGAAACGGTACTCGCAGTCGTAGTCGTCCTCGATGATCACCGCGCCGCGTTTCTGCGCCCATTCGAGCAACTCGACGCGGCGCTCGAGGCTCATCGGCATGCCGAGCGGAAACTGGTGCGAAGGCGTCACGTAGACGAGCCGCGCCGTGTCCGGCAGCTTGCTGACGATCAGGCCTTCCGCATCCACCGGCACGGGCACCACGCGCGCGCCGGTGGCCTTCAGGCACGCATGCGCCGGCGTATAACCGGGGTCCTCGATCGCCGCGACTTCGCCGGCGCGCAAGGTGATGCGCGCCAGCAGATCGAGCGCGTGCTGCGCGCCTTGCGTGACGATCACGTCTTCCCAGTTGCTGGCGACGGCGCGGTTGAATGCGAGGTAGCGCGAGATCGCGAGACGCAACTCCTGCTCGCCGGCCGTGTCGCGATAGATGCCGGGGCCGCGTGCCTGCGCACGCAACGCGTGGTTCACGCAGCGACGCCAGACGTCGAAGGGAAACAGCGTCTTGTCGGTCGCGCCGCCGACGAAGTCCTGCGGCGACGCCACCGAAGGCTTGGGCATGGGCAAGCTCTCGGGCATCTCGTCCCACAGCGGCTGGGCGCGCGCGGCGGCCTTCGCCTTGGCCCGCTCGCGCGACGACTCCGCAGCCCGCGCATGCGCGGAGCGCTCCACCGGCAGACGCTCCAAGCCGTCAGCGACGAAGGTGCCCGAGCCGCCGCGGGCGCTCAGATAGCCTTCGGAGAGCAGCCGCTCGAACACGTCGAGCGTGGTCTTGCGCGACACGCCCAGTTGCGTGGCGAGATCGCGCGTGGACGGCAGACGCGTGCCGCCGGCGAGGCGTCCTTCGAGAATGCCCGCGCGCAACTGGCGATAGATCTGGCCAGACAGATCGTGATGACCTTCGACCGCGATATGGATTTCCATCCGGGTGGCTACCTTGAGCGTCTGGGAAACGGTTCTTTGAAAAGACCAATGGCAACCGTTAGCTTACCTCTGCCAGTACTATCCGATGGACACTTGAGCGCGCGCGGCGCTTCCAGATACAAAAATGGCGCGCCTTGCGTTACGCGGCGCGCCATTCTTGTTTATCGGCGCAAGTCATGGCGTGCGCCGCGTTGGTCAACTAAAGCGTGATTACTCCACCACCGCCCCATTCAATGCCGCCGTTTGCCGCGCGCTCTCACGCGCCTCGTCGCTGCAACGCTGATGTTCGCGCGAGAGCTTGCGCATCAACGGCAACAACAGAACCGCCACCAGCGCGCCCACCGCCGCGAGCCAGCCGAGCCCGGTAAACAGCTTGGCATAGAGCGGCAACGATTCCAGCGGATCCATATCGCCCGCCGGCATCTGCGCGAAATTCGCCACCACGCTGCCCAGATATTGCGACACGCCGGTCGCCACGAAGTAAGCGCCCATCATGAATCCGCTCATGCGCGCCGGTACGTAACGCGCGATCATCGCGAGCCCGAGGCCGCTCACCAGCAGTTCGCCGAGCGAATACAGACCGTAGCCGCCCACCATGAACCACGACGACACGCGCCCGTTCACCGCGTAGTTACCGCTCGCCGCGTAGACGAAGAAACCGGCCGCGACCACCGCGAAGCCGAACGCATACTTCACCGCCACCGGCACGTCCTTGCCGCTCTTCGCGAGCTTTGTATAAAGCAGCGCGAGCAGCGGGCTCAGCAACATGATCCAGATCGGGTTGAGCGCCTGGAATTGCGCGGCGCTCCAGGTGAACCACGTCTGGCCGAACAGAATGAAACGCGGATCGACGTTGCGCAGCGCGAACAGCGTGAGCGACGTCGACATCTGCACGTAGAACACGAAGAACAGGATCACCTGCGCGGTCAGGATCAGCGCGGCGACCAGCCCGGAGCGCTCCGAGCGTTCGCACTTCATCAGCATGTAGCCGAAGATCGCGAGAATCGCGACGCCCGCCGTGTACACGCAGGCCACCGCGATGGCCTTGTGCTGCAGCACGAACATGGTCGCCGCGCCGAGCGCGAGGCCGCCCAGCGCCACCGCGCCGACGCGCTTCCAGCGCACCGGTTCGGCGTCCGGCGCGGAGCCGATATGCGCGAGCGTGCGGAACATGATGAAGTAGTTCAGCACCGACAACAGCATCCCCGCGCAGCAGACCGCGAAGGCCGTATGCCAGCCCCAATGGTCCTTGATCCACGGCGTGGCGAGCATCGACACCGTCGAGCCGATGTTGACCGCCATGTAGTAGATGGTGAACGCGCTGTCGATACGCGCGTCGTCGCCTTCATAGATACGGCGCACGAGATTCGCGGCGTTGGCCTTGAACAGACCGTTGCCGACCACGATCACGCCGAGCGACGCGTACATATAGGCGAGCTGGTCATTGGGCAGCGCCAGCATGAAATAGCCGATCGACAGCACGCCGGCGCCGAAGATCATCGTGCGCCGCGCGCCGAGAACCTTGTCACCGATCCAGCCGCCGATCGAGGGCGACGCGTACACCAGCGCCGTGAATGCGCCCCACGTGAGCGTGGCGTGGCTGTCGGTGAACTGCAGCTTGTCGATCATGAACAGCACGAGCAGCGCGGCCATGCCGTAATAGCCGAAGCGTTCCCACATCTCGATCAGAAAGACCGTCGAAAACGAACGGGTCTGCGAGACGCGCGCGCCCGCCGGATTGGATGAATTCATCGTGTACCTCTTGTTCAAACGGTTGCGGCGTCGCGCGAACTGGCCGCGCGGCGCGTGAAACGGAATCTGGAAAGACAGTCGGCGAAGCGTGCGCCGTCACGCGGATGCGTTGGCGCGGGCACAAACGCTCATCGGCGCTAAAGCGTCCTGGGTGTCATACGTTTGATCCTTCTGATATTCATATTGCATAACTGCGCTTATCCGCCTGCATACTGCGGCCGTTACAGCGCTTGTCCGCCGTTTTTGGAAATAAACAGTCGATTTAGCCGAGCTTCGTTTCAGTTCTGGCAACATAGAGTGCTGTCTCAAAATGTGGTCTCTCGCAACCGCCGGGGCTGAAAAGACCTGAAGCCCGGCTTGGACGGTATCAAACCATATTTACTTATATCAAACAAATTTTGACGGGCTAATTTCCTCCTGCTATGGTCACGACAATTCAAAAAAGCAATCCGGCACTAGAAATCGGCAGCAAGATCCGCGCGCTGCGGCAACGGCTCAAGCGCACGCTGGATGACACGGCAACTGCGGCGGGAATTTCCAAGCCGTTCCTGTCGCAAGTCGAGCGCGGGCTGGCGTCACCGTCCATCACTTCGTTGGCCGGTATCGCCCACGCACTCGGGGTCACGGTGCAGTATTTCGTCGACACGCCCAGCGAGGAGCGCTGCGTGAGTCGGGGCGACCAGTTGAAGTTTTTCGGTTTTGCGGACTCGGCCAATCTGTTTGCGCGGCTGACCAACGTGACGGGCGGCCGTCAGCTCGAAGCGATCCTGGTGAGGATGCCACCCGGGCAGAAGCGCTCCGAAGTCACCACGCATGCCGGGGAAGAGTTTGTTTATGTGATCGACGGCGAAGTGTCGTTGACGCTGGAAGGCAAGACGTTCGCGTTGCACGCGGGAGACAGCGCGCATTACGAATCGACGGTGCCGCACAGCTGGGTGAACACCGCGCGCATCGAGTCGGTGGTCGTCTGGGTGGGCACACCAAGACTGTTCTAAAGAGCAGGCACCTTAGCCGGTTGAGCCGGCCCGGGATTGCCTGCATTACGAAATGTAAGGAATCCTGCATGTCGCGCTACCACCACGAGCAACAAGGGCCGCCCTGGCCCGAGCAACGCAGCTAAACGGGCGCCCCGGCGCCAGCGCGTTTCTCTCTCGACCTTTCCTGCGATCTCAACCGATGAAAACCCCGTTCGTCTACGCGACGGCGCTGACCGCGCTCGTCCTCACGTTTGCCCCTTCCGCTTTCGCCGTCTCGGTGCCGGCCGGCGTCACGCTCGCCGCCAGCCAGGAGATGACCCGCCAGGTGCCGGGCGAAACGGAATCGCTCGACCCCGCGCATATCGAATCATGGACCGGCAACACGATCGGGCTCGACCTGTTCGAAGGCCTGACGCGCATGGACGCGAGCGGCGCGATCGTGCCGGGCGTCGCCGAGTCGTGGTCGCGCAGCGGGCCGACTACCTGGGTCTTCAAGCTGCGCCACGATGCGCGCTGGAGCAACGGGCAGCCGGTCACGGCGGCCGACTTCGTCTACTCGTGGCAACGCGTGCTCGATCCGAAGACGGGTTCGAAATACACGGTGCTGGTTGAATTCGTGAAGAACGCCAAGGCGATTCTCGCCGGCAAGGCGCCGCTCGCGAGCCTCGGCGTGCGCGCGGTCGATCCGTACACGCTCGAAGTCACGACCGAAGTGCCCGCCACGTTTTTCCCGCAGCTGACGGCCATGGCGACGATGACCCCGGTGAATCGCGCGGTCGTGACGAAGTTCGGCGGCGACTGGACCCGTCCGGGCAACTTCGTCGGCAATGGCCCGTATGCGCTGACCGACTGGCAGCCGAGTAACCGCCTGGTGGCCACCAAAAGCCCGACCTACTGGAATAACGGCAAGGTCGTGATCTCGAAAGTGACCTACCTGCCGATCGAAAACGACGAAACGGCGATGCGCATGTATCAGGCCGGCCAGTTCGACTACACCTACTCGGTGCCTTCGGGCATCTATGCGCAGGTCAGCAAGCAGTTTGGTCCCGAGCTAAAAACCGGCCTGCAGATCGCGACGTACTACTACAGCCTGAATAACGACGACCCGGCCTTCAAGGACAAGCGCGTACGCCAGGCACTGACGATGGTGCTGGACCGCGACCTGCTGACCAAACGTTTGACGGCCGACGGCGAAGTGCCGATGTACGGCCTGATCGCCAAGGGCACCGAAGGCTCAAGTGTCTTCACGCCGGAGTGGGCAAACTGGCCGATGCCCAAGCGCATCGACTACGCGCGCAACCTGCTGAAGACCGCGGGCTATTCGGACGCGAAACCGCTGACGTTCACGCTCACCTACAACACCAACGACCTGCACAAGAAGGTCGCGCTGTTCGCCACCTCGGAATGGCGCACCAAGCTCGGCGTGACCGCCAAGCTGGAAAACGTCGAATACAAGGTGCTGCTCAAGCAACGCCACGACGGCAAGGTGCAGGCCTCGCGCGACGGCTGGTTCGTCGACTACAACGACGCCAACTCGTTTTTCGATCTGATCCGCTGCAACAGCGTGCAGAACGACCAGCACTACTGCAACCCGCAAGTCGACAAGCTGATCGATGAAGGCAACCAGCAGATCGACGACGCGAAGCGCACCGCGCTGTTCACGCAGGCGCACGATCTGGCCATGAACGATTACCCCGTGGTATCGCTCTTCCAGTATTCGGCCGACCGGCTGGTCAAGTCGTATGTAGGCGGCTATAAGCCGACCAACTACCTCGACATGCGCGCCACGCAAGACATGTATCTGACCAAGCACTAAACGCGGGAGCACCGTCATGCTGGCCTATACGCTGCGTCGCACGCTCTGGGCGATCCCGACGATTCTCGCCGTGATCACCGCGTGCTATCTGCTGCTGCATCTCACCCCGGGCGGCCCGTTCGACACCGAGAAACAACTCTCGGCGGCCGTGCTCGCGAACCTCAACGCCAAGTATCACCTCGACGAGCCGTTGTGGCTGCAGTACCTCCACTACCTCGGCTCACTGCTGCACGGCGACCTCGGGCCGTCGTTCCGCTACGCCGACTGGTCGGTCAACGATCTGGTGTGGAAGGCGCTGCCGGTAAGCCTCGGCGTGGGCGGCGTGTCGGTGCCGATCGCGCTCGTGATCGGCGTCGCGCTCGGCACGGTGGCCGCGGTGCGGCGCGACCGCTTCGTCGATCACTTCGTGATGGTGCTCGGCAATCTCGGCAACGTGGTGCCGCCCTTCGTGCTGGGTCCGGTGCTGGTGTGGATCTTCGCGATCCTGCTGAAAACTTCCGAAGGACACGGCTGGCTGCCGGCCGGCGGCTGGGGCGACGGCGAATGGCGCTATCGCGTGCTGCCGATCGTCCTGCTCACCATCATCAACGTCGCGGCGATTGCCCGCGTGATGCGCGGCAGCATGATCGAAGTGCTGTCGGGCAACTTCATCCGCACGGCGCGCGCCAAGGGTTTGCCGGGCCGCACGATCGTCTTGCGCCACGCGATGAAACCGGCGCTGATGCCGGTCGTCTCGCTGCTCGGCTCGATCTGCATCTCGTCGATCACGGCGGCGGTGGTGACCGAATCGGTGTTCGCGCTGCCGGGCCTCGGCCAGCTGGTCGTCAACGGCGCGATCAATCGCGACTACACCCTCGTGCTCGGCCTCGTCGTGCTGACGACCGCTGTCGCCGTGCTGTTCAATCTGCTGGTCGACCTCGCGTATGCGTGGCTCGATCCGCGCATCCGGTACTGATCCATGCCCCGCTCTCTTCAATCGACTGCCGCGGCGCTCGATCCGCTCGCGGCCATCGCGAAGGCGCCGCGTTCGCGTGGCCCGCTCGCCACCGCCGCGTGGCGCTTCGTGCGCAACCGCGCCGCTTTCACCGGCTTCGTCGTGCTGATGCTGATCGTGGTCGCCTGCGTGGCCGGTCCGTGGTTCCTGCCGAACAATCCGATCGATAGCGACTGGAGCGCGATCAGCCTGCCGCCGACCTTGCAAAACATGCACTGGTTCGGCACCGACGAACTCGGCCGCGATCTGCTCGCGCGTACGCTGCAAGGCGGCCGCGTGTCGCTCGAAGTCGGCCTGCTCGGCACGCTGGTGTCTGGGCTGATCGGCGTCGCGTATGGCGCGACCGCGGGCTATCTGGGCGGACGCGTCGACGCCGTCATGATGCGTATCGTCGACATGATGTACGCGATTCCCTACATGCTGATCGCCATCCTGATGATGACCATGTTCGGCCGCGCTTTCTATCTGGTCGTGCTCACCATCAGCGCGTTTTCGTGGCTCGACATGGCGCGCGTGGTGCGCGGCCAGACGCTGTCGCTGCGCTCGCGCGAATTCATCGACGCAGCGAGAGCGATCGGCGTGAGTTCGCGTTCGATCATCGCGCGTCACATCGTGCCGAATCTGTTCGGCGTGGTCGTGGTGTACGCCAGCGTGACCGTGCCGAACATCGTGCTGACCGAATCGGTGCTGTCGTTTCTCGGCCTCGGCGTGCAGGAGCCGATGACGAGCTGGGGCGTGCTGATTCAGGACGGCGCGCAAAAGCTCGAATCGATGCCCTGGCTGCTGCTGTGCCCGGCCGTGATGCTGTGCGTGACGCTGTATTGCGTGAATTTCGTCGGCGATGGTTTGCGCGACGCATTCGATCCGAAGGACCGCTGACATGCCGCTACTCGAAGTCAAAGACCTCAGCGTGCGCTTTACGCGTCGCGAAGGCGCACCCGTCGACGCGGTGCAAGGCGTGTCGTTTTCGCTCGAGGCGGGCCGCACGTTGGGTATCGTCGGCGAATCGGGCTCCGGCAAGAGTCAAACCGTGATGGCGTTGTTGGGCTTGCTGGCCGGCAACGGCAAGGTATCGGGCGCCGCGACCTATCGCGGCGAGAACCTGCTGACCATGAACGAAGCGGCGCTGAACCGGATTCGCGGCGATCGCATCGGCATGATCTTCCAGGATCCGATGACCTCGCTCAATCCGTTCCTGACAATCGAACGGCAGATGACCGAGACGCTGCAGTTGCATCGCAAGATGTCGCGCCGCGAAGCGCGCCGCCGCGCCATTGAAACGCTGGAGTTGGTGCGCATTCCCGATGCCGCGCGCCGCATCGGCATGTATCCGCACGAGTTTTCCGGCGGCATGCGGCAGCGCGTGATGATCGCGATGGCGCTGCTCTCCGAGCCCGAAATCCTGATCGCCGACGAACCCACCACCGCGCTCGACGTGACCGTCCAGGCGCAGATCATCGAGCTGCTGCGCGAGCTGAATCGCGAGCGCGGCACGGCGATCATTCTGATCACGCACGACATGGGCGTGGTGGCCGGCCTGTGCGACGACGTGATGGTGATGTACGCCGGCCAGACCGTCGAGCAGGCGAGCGCCGCCGCGCTGTTCGCCGCGCCGACGCATCCGTACACGCTCGGCCTGCTGAACGCGCTGCCGCGTCTCACTGACGATGACGACGACCGTCCGTTGCAAACCATTCCAGGTAATCCGCCGCTGCCCGGCGAAGTCGGCGCGGGCTGCGCATTCGCGCCGCGCTGCGGGTATTGCACCGAGCGCTGCCGCGAATCGCGCCCGCCCCTTGCCGCCGTCGCTGATCTCGCCGACGCGCTGCGCGCGTGCCATCGCCCGGTCGGGGAAATTCTCGAGGCACAACACGTATGAACACCACTTCTCTCGCGGGACAAAGCCAGGACGCGTCCACGCTGTTACGCGTCGACAATCTCAAGGTGCAATTCGGCGTGCCGCGCGGCGGCTTTCCGTGGTCCGGCAAAGCGACGCTGCGCGCGGTGGACGGCGTGTCGTTCAACGTGCGGCGCGGCGAAACCGTGGGACTCGTCGGCGAATCGGGTTGCGGCAAGTCCACGCTCGCGCGCGCGATCATCGGACTTGCGCCGGTGGCGAGCGGCAGCGTGCGCTGGCTCGGCGACGAAACCGTGCTGCCGGGCGCGCGCCGCGACACCTCGCGTTTGCGCCGCGACGTGCAGATGATTTTCCAGGACCCGCTCGCGTCGCTCGATCCGCGCATGACGATCGAACAGATCGTCGCCGAGCCTTTGATGACGCACGGCCAGGACATCGCGCGTACCGACGTGCAGCGGCGCGTGCTGACCATGCTCGAACGCGTCGGTCTCAACGCCCAGCATCTGCGCCGTTATCCGCACGAGTTTTCCGGCGGCCAGTGTCAGCGCGTCGGCATTGCGCGCGCGCTGATCGGCGAACCACAACTGGTGATCTGCGACGAACCGGTGTCCGCGCTCGACGTGTCGATCCAGGCGCAGATCGTCAACCTGCTGCGTGATCTGCAGCGAGAACTGTCGCTCTCCCTGCTATTCGTCGCGCACGATCTGGCCGTGGTCAAAGCAATCAGCCACCGCGTGCTGGTGATGTATCTGGGACGGGTGATGGAATTCGGCGACAAACGCGAGGTATACGGCACGCCCCGCCATCCGTACACGCGCGCGTTGCTCTCGGCCGTGCCGGTGCCCGATCCGGTCGTGGAGCGCGCGCGCCGTCATCTGCTGTTGCGCGGCGAGATCGCGTCGCCGCTCAGTCCGCCTTCCGGCTGCGCGTTTCGCACGCGCTGCCCGGATGCGATCGAAGCCTGCGCCAGGGAGATTCCGCAACCCGTCACGCACGGCGCCAAGGCGACACGGGTCGCCTGTATTCGCGTGGAAGACACCGTGAGGTAAGTGCCGCTGGCGCACCGCCAGAACACCGAAGAACCTGAGAAATTAAAACCGTATTCCCGGCGCGGCGGGCCGTCGCGCCGTTGGATTCGTTCGTCCTGCCAACCGTAGGAGGAACGATAAGCGTGGACTGGCTAACCGCCAGCCAAAGATTCACCACAATAATCAGAGATGTACTCAATGAAAGATACCCGATCAAAAACCCGGTCAAAAAAAACCGGAGCAGCAACGTTCTTTTACTGCGCATTCACGCTTCCCGCACTGACACTAGCCGCTAACGCGTATGCCGACGACGGCGTCACGGAGCCCACCTCCGAAGCGCCTAAAGCTCAAACGGTCGCGCAAACGTTGTCGTCCCCCGCGCAACTCGCGCAAACCGCGCCGACGCAGCAAAACGATACGTCCGGCAAGCGCCGGGCGGAGCAAGGTGGCCAGGTGCGCAACGACCAACCCGACACCACCAACGCCGTCGTCAACGCCGAGGCCAGTCAGACAGTCACGCCGCCCGCGCCGCTGTCGAGCCAGGCGGCGAGCAAGGGCTTTATCGCCGACAGCCATCTGAATCTGCAGTTTCGCAATTACTCCGACTACTTCCAGGCGCCCAACACGATCTACCGTCACGCGTGGGTCCAGGGCGTGCAGGCCAACTATGAATCCGGCTACACGCAAGGGCTGGTCGGCTTCGGCGTCGATGCGTCGCTATTCGGCGCGCTCAAGCTCGACGGCGGCAATGGCGCGGGCAACATGGTGCACGTGGGCAAGGACGGCGGCGGTTCGCAGCAGCTCGCGTGGGCGTACCCCGGCATGTACGACATCAAGGGGCGCATTTCGGAAACGGTCGTGAAGTACGGCTTGCAGGACGTGACGAACCCGTTCCTCGAACCGCACGACAACCGCGCGCTGCCGCCGACCTTCCTCGGCGTCTCGATGGTCAGCAACGATCTCGCGCACACCGAACTCCAGGCCGGCAGCTTCACCAAGGTCGACGCGCGCGGCCACACCAACCTGACCAATCTCACCACCTCGTACGGCGGCACGCGGATCGATCGCCTGACTTATGTGGGCGGCACGTGGCACTACGCGCAGAACGGCGAGATGGCCCTGTATGTCGATCAGGCCGACGACGTCTGGCGTCAGTACTACGGCTCGGTCGCGCAGTCGTTCGGCGATCCGACCACCATCAAGTGGAGCGGTCTCGCGAACATCTACTCGACGCACGACACCGGCGCGTCGCGTCAGGGGCACATCAACAGCAATGCGTACAGCGTGTCGGTCTCCGCGCAGCACGGCCCGCATGCGCTGCTGCTCGGCTACCAGCAGGTGCTCGGCGACCAGTTCTTCGACTACGTCAACGAGACCAACGGTATTTACCTGACCAACTCGATGGACGTGGACTACAACGCGCCACACGAACAGTCGCTGCAATTGCGCTATACGTTCGACGGCAAATACGCCGGCGTGCCGGGGCTCAAGGCGATGTTCTGGGGGCAATACGGCTGGGGCGCGGATGCGTCGGCGGGCGCGACGGAGAATGCCTCGCCATCGGCACCGCTGCATGATCTGTACTGGAAGAACGGCGAGCCGGTGCATGGCCATCATCACGAGTTCGGTTTCATTCCGAGCTACACGCTGCAAAGCGGACGCTTCAAGGACACGAAGATCACGTTCATCGCGATGTGGCACAACAGCCAGTACCACTACTCCGACGGCAACAACATGGAATACCGGCTGGTGGTGAATGTGCCGGTGAAGGTGTTCTAAGCCGTTGCGAACAGTTCGAGGCGGCGCGGTTTGCGCGCTGCCTCAGAGGGCGTCACGGCTGCTGATTGGCCATGACGCACCGTTTGCACGCGTTCTAACCGATGCACGCTGGTCAGAAAATCACCGACATCGCCACCGCCAGCCAGATCCCCGCCACACCGACGAGAAACAGATGCCGCGCAATGCGAATTCGGGCGTCGCTGGATTCGGGTTCGACGGGACTCGTGGCAACCCACGGCACGAGCCCGAGGCAACCGAAGCCGATCAGCGCGGACACGAACACGAAGACGTCGGCGACCCGCCAGTGTGTCGGCTCATACAAACCCCAGTAGCCGAGAAAGACGATACCGATCGAGAAGATCGTCGCCGAAGCGGCGCTGAGTGCGGGCACTGATCCGATTGGACTCGGCATGCTTCACCTCTGATCGTTAGGCTGTCATGGCCTGCCCGCCGAGTGCCAGCTCGCACCGTGGCATCGTTCAGGACGTGCGGGCCTGCCTCGCTTCATACGTCTTCAGATGACTATAGGCGATACGCAGCAACGACAAGCCGTGCTCGCCCTTTTGCGCGTCGCCGCCGCGCGAAATCAGATCGCCGAGAATATGATCCGCCTCGGTATGCGAGTGGTTTTCCACATCGCGCAACATGGACGCGGTGAGCGGCGAAGGCGTGAAGAGCGTTTGCGTGGCGCGTGCGTCGAAGTCCGGGCCCATGGTAAAACCGTTGTGCTCGGCCACCGCGCGGCACTCGCCCAGCAGATTCTCGATCACGCGCTTGCCGTCCGGCGCAGCCAGAATATCGCCGACCGAACCGCGCATCAAGCACGTGCCGGCCGCCAATGTGGCCAGGAACACCCACTTCTCCCACATGCGCAGCAAAATGTTTTCGCTGACCAGCGCGTCGAAATTCGCGCCGCCCATGGCTTCGGCGATTGCCTGAACACGTTCCGACGCGCCGCCGGCCTGTTCGCCGAAGGTGATCGCGTGGCTATCGTTCAGATGCACGATATGCTGCTCGGCGTTGAGCGTAGCGGCGATCACGCATTGGCCGCCCAGCACGCGCGCCGCGCCGAACTTTTCGTTGAGCACGTCGATATGGCGCATGCCGTTGAGCATCGGCAGAATCAGCGTCGACTCGCCGACGAGCGGCGCGAAGGAATCGATGGCGTCGTCGAGACTGTAGGCTTTGCAGCTCAGCAGCACCAGATCGAACGGCTCGGCGCCGACGCCGGCGAGAATCGTTTGGGGATCGGGCAACTTGAGATCACCGCGCACGCTGCTGATGACGAGCCCGTCACGCTTGAGCTTTTCCGCCCGGCCGGGACGCACGAGGAAGGTCACGTCCTGGCCCGCCGCTGCGAGACGCCCGCCGAAATAGCCGCCGACGGCGCCCGCCCCCACTACTAGAATTCGCATCTTTGGCCTCTTGATAGTGTCGATCACGCGCTTGCGTCCACGAGCCAAGGCTTCAGGGGGCGCGAATGCAGTGCGTGTGCAGAAATGTAGCAAAGATTGAAGATCGGCACCGGCCAGGATTGCCGTGAACCGGCGTGTTGCATTGCACAGCGGCTTACTTCAGATCAAATCAGGCAACGCCGTCAGTGCGTCAGGTAAGCGTCTCTTTCACAGCGTGCCGCAAAGGGTGCGCTCGTAAAGCGCCAGCATACCCGGCACATCCACCTCGATACACACTTGGCAATCGGGCCGGCTATCCCACGCCGGGGCGGGCACGGGCATGGTCGACGGCTTCTGGATGGTCTGACCCACCGCGATGCCGTCAGTCAGCACACGCACGGGACCGCTGCGCGTCGTATAGAGATGCGGCGCCACGACATAGGCCACCGCCGACGAATCGTGCACATAGATGCCCGCCAGTTGCGCGCTTTGCTCGTGAAACGCCTCGTAGTGCCGCGACACTTCCCATACGAACTGACCGGCCACGCCGCCGCGCTCGCGCAGCGAGGCCAGATACTCGTGGCTCATGATAGTGCGCTGCGTGACGTCCAGCCCGACGATCGTGACCGGCCACGCCGCGCCGAGCACGATGTCGGCGGCATCCGGGTCGCCCAGGATATTGGCTTCCGCCGCGGGCGTGACGTTGCCGAGCACGCCGTCCGTGCCGAACGCGCCGCCCATGATGACCACCTGTTTGACGAGCGAGGCGATCTGCGGATCGTCGGCGAGCGCTAGCGCAAGGTTCGTGAGTGGGCCCACCGCGAGCAGCGTCACTTCGCCGGGATGGGCGCGCACCGTGTCGATGATGAAGCGGTGCGCGGGACGCGTGTCGAGTGCGGCCTCGTCCGTTGTATCCAACGCGATATTGCCAAGACCGTTGTCGCCGTGAATCCATGCGAGCGGCTTGGGCGCGATGCGCTTGAGCGGCGCTGCCGCGCCCTGCGCGACCGGCACGCCGGCGGCGAACCGTCCAGCGAGGAAGCGCGCGTTGCGCGTGGTCGTTGCGATCGTCGCGTTGCCGAATACGCTTGTCAGACCAAGCAGTTCGATATCCGGATGCAGCGCCTGAAACACGAGCGCCATTGCATCGTCCACACCTGGGTCGGTGTCGTAGATAACCTTGTGCTTGCTCATAGATAGAACGCGTCCGGCAATTGTTCGCGTGCGGTGGTATCGCGCGTCGCGCCACGCAGATTGCCGAGGCGAATCGGCAGTTCAGGGCCGCCCAGTTCGATGATCACCTGGCGGCACGCGCCGCACGGCGCGATCGGGCCGTCCGTATCGCCGATCACGGCGAGCGCGGCAAACTGGTCACGCTGATAACCCGCCGCAATGGCGCTGAAAAACGCGGTACGTTCCGCGCAATTGCACAAACCATACGAAGCGTTCTCGACATTGCAGCCGTCGAAGACCTGCCCGTTTTTGGTCAGCAGCGCCGCGCCGACCTTGAATTTCGAATAAGGCGCATAGGCCTTTTCTCGCGCGATGCCCGCGCGTTCCAACAACTGTTCCATATTCATCCAGCAATCCTCGATTCAATTCAGCGTAATGAACATGCCCGCAATCGTGGCGCTCATCAGGTTCGAGAGCGTCGCGGCGAGCACGACACGCAGGCCGTAACGCGCGACTTCGGCACGGCGTCCCGGCGCGACGGCGCTAAAGCCGCCCGTCAGCACCGCGATCGACGAAAAGTTCGCGAAGCCGCACAACGCAAACGACAGGATAGCAATGGTACGCGGATCGAGCGCCTGCAGACCGGCCGCGGTCACGCTCGCGGCGTCTTTCAGATACGGCGACAGCGACGCATACGCGACGAACTCGTTGAGAATGACCTTCTGCCCGAGGAAATTGCCGGCAATCGAGGCCTCGTTCCAGGGCACGCCGATCAGATAGGCAAGCGGCGCGAATACCACGCCGAGTACCGATTGCATCGACAGTTGCGGATGGCCGAACCAGCCGCCCACGCCGCCCACGATTCCGTTGAGCAACGCAATCAGCCCAACGAACGCGATCAGCATCGCGCCGACCATCACCGCGATTTTCAGGCCCACGGTCGCGCCGGAACTCGCGGCTTCGATGATATTGGTGGGACGCTTCTCGTCGAAGTTGAGGTTATCCAGATGCACCCGGCTCGGTTCGGTGGACGGGTGAATGATCTTCGCGAACAGCAAGCCGCCCGGCACCGCCATGAACGACGCCGCCAGCAGATACTCGATGCGCACGCCAAGCCCTGCATAACCCGCCAGCACCGACCCGGCGACGGCCGCCATGCCGCTCGACATCACCGCGAACAATTCGGCGCCGGTCATGTCGGGCGTGAACGGTTTGACCACGGCGGGCATTTCGCTTTGCCCCAGGAAGATCGTGGTGACCGCGGAAAACGATTCGATCTTCGACACGCCGAGCAGTTTCTGAAACACCGTGCCGAGCACGATCACGATCCAGCGCATTACGCCGAGGTAGTACAGCACGGAGATCAACGCCGTGACGAAGATGATGGCCGGCAGCACGCGCACGGCGAACACGAAACCGCCGTCGCCGAAAACCTGGAACATCTTTGCTTGCACGAGGCCGCCGAACAGGAACTCGATGCCCGCGTTACCGTAGCCGAGCACATGATTGACAGCGGACGCCGCGCCCGAAAGGATCGACTTGCCGACCGGCACGAACAGAATGAATGCGCCGATTCCAACCTGCGCGAGCAGCGCGCTGATTACAGTCCGTAAGCGGATGGCACGACGGTTGGTGGAAAAGATGAACGCGATGAGTAGCAGTACTGCAATACCGAGGATGTTTCGAGCGATCAGTGCCATGTCTCGTGATGTTCTTGTGAAAGTGGCAATGATGCTAAACGAAAGTAATGCTGGAGGAAAAACTTTAAATATGGGACGGCACTCTAGTGCCGAAGAATGCATCACAGTTGATGCGCCGCGCATTTGCGAGATTTCGACAACGTGCATCGACATGTATTTCGCATGCCGACGCACTGCTGCTATCGATTCAAACTCACAGCATTTCCAATGCCAACGCAATGCCCTGACCGCCGCCAATACACAGCGTCACGATGCCGCGTTTGAGGCCATCGCGTTGCATCGAATGAAGCAGGCGGGTGGTCAGCACGGCGCCCGTCGCGCCGATCGGATGGCCATGCGCGATCGCGCCGCCTTGCACGTTGATCAATTCGTCCGCAATGCCGAGTCTGCGCGCGACCGCGATTGGCACAGCAGCGAATGCCTCGTTGATCTCGAAGCGCTCGACATCGTGCAATTGCCAACCGGCTCGCGCCAACGCCATCTCCACGGCCGGCACGGGACCGAGCCCGAACATCCCGGGCTCGACCGCGGCGACGCCATAAGACACGAGACGCGCGAGCGGCGCGATGCCGCGTGCTTCCGCGAAACCCCGCTCGGCCACCAGCATCGCGGCCGCGCCGCTGTTCAATCCGGGCGCGTTGCCCGCGGTGATCGTGCCGTCGGGGCGGAATGCCGGACGCAGTCTCGCCAGCGTGTCCACTGTGCTGTCGGGACGCGGTTGTTCATCGCGCGTGAAATGCTGCGGGCCTTTGCGCCCTGCTATTTCCACTGCAACCAGTTCGGCGTCGAAATCGCCGCGCGCCTGGGCTTCGCTGAATCGCTGCTGCGAACGCGCGGCCCAGCGGTCCTGAGCTTCGCGCGTGATGTCGAATTGCGCGACGAGGTCTTCTGTGTGCCAGCCGGAATGCTCGCCGGAGAACGCATCGTTCAGGCCGTCGCGTAGCAGGCTGTCGTGGATTTGCGCGTTGCCCATGCGGTAGCCCCAGCGGCCGCCGTCGAGCAGATACGGCGCGCGGTCCATGTTCTCCATGCCGCCGGCCACGGCGGCATCGCCGAGACCCAGCAGAATTTCCTGGGCCGCCGATGCGATCGCTTGCGCGCCCGAGCCGCACACGCGATTGACCGTCAACGCCGGCACGGCCACCGGCACGCCGCCGCCGATCGACGCCTGGCGCGCCGGATTCATCTTGTTGCCGGCTTGAATCACATTGCCCATGACGACCGACGCCAACTCAGCCGCGTCGAGCCCGCTGCGGCGCAACGTCTCACGCACGGCGACCGCGCCGAGTTCGGTTGCGGGCACGTCCTTCAACGCTCCGCCGAATGCGCCGATCGGCGTTCTCACCGGATTGCAGATCACCACTTCTCGCTGATTCGCCATCATTTCACTCCAGTTGGTTCAACACCTCATTGGCCACGCCCGTGCATCAGTCGATCAGTTGTTCGCCGATACCGCCGTGACCGCGTCAGGCACATCCCAGCCGCCGCCGAGCGACCGGTACAACGCGACCGCCGAAAGCGCATGCTCGCGTTTGGCCTGGTTCAACGACTCCGAGTCACGCAGATACGCCTCCTGCGCGGCGAGCACATCGAGAAAATCCGTCGCGCCGCCCTTGTACAATTCGCTCGACAGACGCAGCGCCTGGTTCGACGCATCGAGCGCGCCGCCAAGACGTTGCACCTGCACTGCGCCGCTCACCAGATCGCTGCGGTTGTCCTCGATTTCCTTCAGCGCTTGCAGCATGGTCTGCTGCAAACCGAGTTGCGATTCGCGCATGCGGCTTTCGCTCGCGTCGATATTCGCGGTGATGCGGCCGGCGTTGAAGATCGGGCTCGTCGCGTTCAAGGCGGCGCTAAAGAGGTTGTCGGTCAGCGTCGGCAAGCCGAGGTAGGACGAGGCCAGCAAGCCGTCGGCAAGATTGAGCCGGAACTGCGGATAGCGCTGCGCTTTCGACACGCCCACTTCCGCCGCGCGCTGCTCGACCGTCGCGTACGCGGTGCGCACGTCGGGACGCTGCAGAAGCGCTTCCGAGGGCAGCATCTGCGGCACGCTTTGCGCGGGCACCGGCATATCGCGTGCGTTGGCGAGCAGCAAGCCGTCGACGCTCTCCGGCGTGCGCCCCGAATACACCGCGATCAGACTCAATTGATGCTGCACCACCGATTGCACACGCGGAATCTGCGCCTGCAGATCCTGGAGCTGGTTCTGTGCGCGCGCGACGTCGAGTTGCGTCGACAGTCCGTAGTGCAGACGCTGCTGCGTGAGCTTCAACGCGCGTGCGCGGATCTGCTCGTTGTCGCTCAGAATCTGCAACTGCGATTGCGCCCAGCGCAGATCGATATACGCTGCCGCGGTATTCGCGGCGAGCGCGAGGCGCACCTCGTTCAATGCCGACTGGCGTCCCGACACCTGCGCCTGCGCCGCCAGCACGGCGAGACGTTCGCCACCGAATACATCGGGCGTCCAGCTCGCCGTCAAGCCGACGCCGGCCTGACGCACATAGCCGAGCGGCGGCGGCGTGTTCTGACGCGAGTCGGACGCGGTCGCGCTCGCGTTCAACTCAGGCAGCAGGGCCGCGCGATTCTGCTTCGCCAGATCCTGCGCCTGCTTGACGCGCTCCACTGCCGCCTGCACATCAAGGTTGCCGGTCAACACGGATTCGACCAGTTGATGCATGACGGGGTCGCCGAATTGCGCCCACCATGCATTGGCGCTGACGCTGTCTTGCGGTGCGTCGACATTCCACGCGGCAGGCGCGACGGTCTTCACGGTTTGCGGCAAATCGGCGTGCGTTTCCGGTTGCACCGCACACGCCGCGAGCGTCAGCAAGGCGGCGCTCGCCAGTACTTTGACAAGGATCGGTTTCATGTTGAATTCCTCAATGGGCATCGGGCGGCGGCGCGGTATTGCCGAACGGGCGTGAGAACAGCACGCTCAACAGGCCGACCACGAAACACAGCGACAGGGCGTAAAACGTGTCGGAGAACGTCAGCACGAGTGCTTCGCGCATCAGCAGCGCATGCAGTTCACCGAGGCCGGCGTTGGCCGCGTTCAGCACGTTGCCGCCCACTGCCGCGAAATGCGCGCTTTGCTGCTGCAAGATCGATTCGACCACCGGACGGCCCACGTTCAGATGTTCATCGAGCCGCTCGTAGTGCAGGTTCAGGCGGTCGTTGAGCATCGTGCTGCTCACCGCAATGCCGATCGCGCCGCCGAGGTTACGCATCAGGTTGAACAGGCCGCTGGCGGAACGAAGCCTCGACATCGGCAATGAACCCAGCGCCATCGTGACGATGGGTGGAATGCAGAACTGCTGGCCGATGCCGCGCAACGCCTGCGGGATCAGCAACTCGTGCCAGCCCCATTGACTGGTCAGCGGCACATACAGATAACAGCCGACGCCGAACAGCACCAGGCCGAACACCAGCAGGATCCGCATGTCAATAAAGCGCGCGACCACCGAATACACCACCATCGCGACCAGCTGAAAACAGCCGACCGACAGCAACGCCACGCCGATCTGCAGCGAATCAAAGCCACGCACACGAGACAGGAACACCGGCGTCAGAAACACCGCGCAGAAAATCCCGATCCCGGTGATGAACGACAGCAGACTGCCAATACCGAAGTTACGAATCGCCAACGCGCGCAAATCGACGATCGGCTCTTTCGCGGTGAACGCATGCACGAGGAACAGGAATCCGCAAATCGCCGTGATCCACGCGCACGTCAGGATCACGTCGTCGCCGAACCAGTTCTTACGCGGCCCTTCCTCCAGCACGTATTCGAGGCAACCGAGAAAGCCGGACATCAGCAGGATGCCGAGGTAATCGCCTTTCTTCAGCAGCGACAGATCGACCTCGTCGAAGTGCACGTACTTCGGCACCATCAGCGTGACGGCGAGGCCCGGCACCAGGTTCAGATAGAACAGCCAGTGCCACGACCATTGCGACGTGATCCAGCCGCCGATCACCGGACCAATGGTCGGCGCGAGCGTGGCGAGCGCGCTGATGGTGGTGGAGGCGATCAGGCGCTGCTTCCCGGGGAACAGCACGAACGCCGTGGTGAACACCGTCGGGATCATCGCGGCGCCGAGCGCGCCCTGCAAACCGCGGAACAGGATCATCGAGTTGATGTCCCACGCGAGACCGCACAACATGCTGGTGACCGTAAAACCGAGCGCGGAAAACGCGAACACCCAGCGCGTGGAGAACACTCGGGTGAGCCAGCCGGACATCGGGATCACCAGAATTTCAGCGATCAGATACGAGGTCTGCACCCACGAGAGTTCGTCCTGGCTCGCGGACAAGCCGCCGCCGATGTCCTTGAGCGACGACGCCACGATCTGAATATCGAGCGTCGCCATGAAAAACCCGACGCACATCAACGTGAACGCCAGGACTTTGATTCGCGTCGGCAGGTCGGCGGGGTTGGCGAGAACTTGAGTCATGATCGGCTCATCCGCGCGCCGGCGTGTCGCCAGCGTCGACATGCACCTTCACCGTGGCTGACAGGCCGGGACGCAGCACGCCTTGCATGGCCTTCGGCACATCCAGCCGCACACGCACCGGCACACGCTGCACGATCTTCGTGAAGTTGCCCGTGGCGTTTTCGGCGGGCAACACGCTGAACGTAGCGCCAGTGGCCGGCGCGAGACTCTCCACCACGCCGTGAATAGGCGTGCTCGAGGCGTCGAGGTCGACATCGACGGTGTCGCCGACGCGCATCTTCTTCAACTGGTCTTCCTTGAAGTTGGCGTCGATCCACAATCCGCTCGACGGCACCACGGTCAGCAGCGACACGCCAGTGTTCGCCAGCAGGCCGACACGCGCCGTGCGATTGCCGACATAGCCGTCGATCGGCGAGCGAATCGTCGTGTACTCCACATTCAGGGCCGCGACACGCTGGGCGGCTTGCGCCGTCGCGATGCGCGCCTCGGCATCGCCAATCTGCGCGTCGAGCACGGCGATCTGGCGTTGCGCCGCGATCAGCGCCGCGCTGCTGCGATCGACCGCCGCGTGCGCTTTGGTCAGATCGGCATCCGCGCGTTCGACGACCTGATTCGATACCGCGTCGTCCTTCACCAGTTCGCGGTAGCGCGTCTGGTCCGCGGCGCTGCGCGTCAATTCGGCGCCGGACGCGCGGACCTCGGCGGCCTGCTCGTTGATGGTGGCGAGTTGCAAGGACTTTTTCGCCTGCAGTTCAGTCACGGAGGCTTGCGCGCTCTGCACTTCCGCCGTGGCCTGCGCGAGCCGCGCGTCGTAATCACGCGCGTCGAGGCGGATCAGCACCTCGTTCGCGTGGACAAACTGGTTGTCGTGCACGAGCACGTCCGTGACGAAGCCGTTCACCTTCGGCGCCATCACGGTGACATCACCGCCCACGTAGGCATCGTCAGTCGTTTCGACGAAGCGGCCGACGAAGAACCAGTACGACGCCGCAAGCGCCAGCACGGCGAGCACCGTGATGACCGCGAGCAGCATCCACGGAATGCGACGCGCCGGTTTGGCGGTCTGCGCCGCGCTCGGCGGGGCGATAGTCGATGGAGTAGTGGACATGATGTCGATATGTGCGTATGCACTCGTTACGTTGAAAAAAAAGCGCGTGGATTGCGCCGGCCGTGCGTCGCCGTAGCCGCGACTTCAGATTGAATCCCGTGTGATGGCGAACAATTCGCCTCGCAATGCCGCCGCGCGCCGTTCGCCGAAACGATGCTCGAATTCGGCTTGCGCGGCATGCCAATGTTCACCCCCTGCCTTGAGACGCTCTTCGCCTGCCGCCGTGAGCGTGATCGTCAGGGCGCGCGCGTCGGCAGCGAGCGCCTCGCTCGACACCAAACCGTTGCGGCGCAGCGGCTGGATCGTGCGGACCAATGTGGTGCGTTCCACGCGCATGGCTTCAGCCATTTGCTTCATCGTCATGGGGCCGGTGCGTTTGAGCCGCCCGAGCAGCGAAAATTGCGTGATGGTCAGCCCGACATTCACCAGGTGCCGGTCGTATATCTGCGAGACATAACGCGCGGCCTGGCGGATGGCAAAGCAGTCGTCGTCGAAGAGCCCTTCCATTGCTGCACTTCCTCGTTAGTGAGTGCGTATGCACATAGAGAGGCGGACCGATGCTCGCCGGAACGAGCGGGTGCGCCTCAACTAGCCAGTGATGCTGAAGAGTTCGGCGCGCAGCGTTTTGGCGCGCGCATGGCCGAACTTCTTTTCGAACTCGTCCTGCGCGGCGCGCCACGCAACGGCGGCCTGATCGAACGTGGCTTCGCCCTTCTCGGTCAGGCTGAACAGAAACGTGCGGCCGTCATGCTCCGCCGATTCGGCCACCACCAGCCCGTCGCGCTGCAAGGGTTTCATCGCGCGGACCAGCGTGGTGCGCTCCATCACCATCGCGTCCGCCAGATCCACCATGGGCAGATTCGGCATGCGCGCGAGCTTGGCGAGAATCGTGAACTGCGCAGCCGTCAGTCCTACCTCGCCGAGGTGGCGTTCGTAGATTTGCGTGACGTGCCGGGCCGCCTGGCGCAGCGCGAAGCAGTTGCATTCGTCGTAAGAGATGGGGCGGTTCATGGTGTGGAGTCTATATGTGCATACGCACAGCGTCAAGTTTGGCTAGGTTGAACAGAGTGTTGCGGAATCTGCTCAACTGGCTCATCGATGCTGCTTCCCGATATGTGGTTGTCTACGCGGAGTGCATTTTAAGCATTCATGCCATATCAGCGCGGCCAAATCACTGTTGCTTCAGTGCACCAGCACATTGTTGATCTGGACCACGTCGGTCATGCTCAAGGCAGCTGTGTCGCCCTTGAGTTGCATCAGCGCAACAATTGCGCCATAACGAGCCGCCAGCAGATCGCGTTGCGAAGCATAGAGCGCGTCGATCGCTCTGAGCACGTCGCTAGCCGTCCGGCTGCCCACGCGAAAACCGACCCGAGTTGCCGCCAGCACTTCTTGCGATGACGCCACAAGATGGGTAAGCAAGTCGATCCGCGTGCGCCCGTACTGATAGCGACTGTAATCGTCGCGGGCGGCGGCTTCGGCGTCTCGCGTTGCGCCCGTGAAGCCCTCTTGCGCCTTGTCTTCCAGAGCCGATGACGCCTTCACCTTTGCCTGTGTCTCACCGCCTGAAAAAATCGGTATCGAGACGGCCAGCATGCCCGTTGTCGTGGTTGTGGGCCGCGAGTAGCCGGAGGCCGCGCCGGCCGGGGTATAGCTTCCGGTCAGGTAAACCGAGGGAAAATGCGCCGACTGCGCCTTGCTCACTTCCGTCCGGGCGATCTCCCAGTCCAGTTGTTTCAGTTGTACGTCGAACGCGTGATTCTTCGCCTGCGCGGCCCACGCATCGATGTCCTCAGGTTGTAGTCGCGGCATGGGCAACGACTCAGGTAATCGCGCGAGCGTCTCGAACGGCACGCCTGTAGCTTGCTCGAACGCGCGGCGCTTCGCAAGCAACGTGTTTTCCGCATCCATCCGCTCGATCGCGACCTTCTCACGCGCGGTCTGTGCGTCGCGCAGATCGATCAGCGTTGCTTCACCCGCCGTTTTGCCTCGATTGATCAATTGCAGGTGCTGATCGACCGCGGCCGCGTAATCGCTGACGCGCCTCAACTCATCCTCGGCGACGAGCGCTTCGAAATATACGCGCACGGCCCGCAGAATCACCGCCTGTTGCGCAGCATTCAATTCGACAGCGCCGCGCGCTTCGACAGAATCCGCCTGCTTGTAGTTGCTCCATTTCGTCCAGTCGAACAAGGGCTGCGCGATATTGACGGTCCAGCCCGATTGCCAGTACGACGTCGTCGGAAAACCATCTGTCGCCAGGCGATTGTAGGTGCGCCCCCAGCCAGCGGAAATTTGCGGCAGTAATCCTGCACGCGCCTGCGGAACGGCCTGCTGCGCGGCCGCGTAGCCGGCGCGTGCCTGCGCGAGGCCGGAGTCGCGGCCGAGCGTCTGCTGTGTAACCGTGAGAAGGTCGGTCGCAAACGCGGGACTCGCAATGGCGCAAAAGAGGCTCACTGCAACGCGCGCCATCCGGAACTTAAACATGAAACGGCTCCGATAGAGGATGTAAGTGCTCAAGCGTCTCGGGCACCAGCGCGCCGTCTATCAGGCGGTATCGAACGTCGAACGAGGCTGCCAGTGACCGGTCGTGGGTGATCACGACAACCGTGCAGTCGAGCCGGCGCAGCAAGGCGGCCACGTGTTGCACCGAAGCCGGATCCAGATTGGACGTAGGCTCGTCGAGCAGCAGCAGACTTCGGCCCTGATAGAGCGCGCGCGCCAACAGCAGGCGTTGCCGCTGGCCAGCGGAGATGTTCGCAATCGTGTCGCTAATCACGGTTCGCGTGCGCATCGGCAGACGCATGACGTCCTGCATCAATCCCACGTCTTCGAGCAGCGCATGCACGCGGTCTTCGTCGATACTGGCTGCAAATAACGTGATGTTTTCGGCAATCGAGCCGTGCAGAATCAGGTCGCCCTGACGCATATGGGCCGCATGCCGCCGGATCTCGTCGATAGTCAGATTGGGCCATGCGATGCCGTTGAGCATGATCTGGCCTTCCTGCAGCGGCTCGGCAGCCGACAGCAGTTTGAATAATGTCGATTTCCCCGCACCCGACGGCCCCGTAATGGCGATCTTGTCGCCATGCCGGATATCGATGCTCACGTCTCGCAGAACCGGCTGGTCGGAAACGCCGTAACGAAACGTGACGTTGCGCACCTCGATACGCTCGAACATACGTATCTCCGTCACGCGGTTGCGGTCGGCAAGCGGCGTATACCGCTCTTCTTCGCACTCGACGATGTCCGCCACGCGTGCGGTCGGCACGCTCAGCATGAAGTAGGCGAACGCACCATTGACGGCATGGGCAAAGCGCTCGGACATCAACGACTTGTAGATCAGAAACGAATAGAACACGCCCACGGAAACGCTGCCGGCCAACATCAGCCGCGCGGCAAACCACGTGATCGCAATCGTGTCCGCGTACTGGACCAGTTTGAGGATCGCGTCGCGCGCGCTGTTCAACCGGTTACTCGTAAGCAGCGCGCCCACATATTCTTTGTACTTGATCATGAAGAGCGCCGTACGGCGCGTCTCGCCCTGGGCGAGCTTGATCAGGCTTGCAGCCCGGATCGTTTCGATCAATGCGTCGTCGCAGCGCGCCGACGTCTCCAGCACAAGCGCGTGGTTGTCCCGCATGCGCGCGAACATGCCCAGCGCGACGGCGAGGTAAAGAACGAACATGCCTACCGCGACAGCCGTCAGCATCGGGCTTTGCACCACCATTAGACCAAGGGCGAGAGATCCCACCGCGATGTCGATGCACATCGACGTCACGGTTCGGGTCGCATAGACGCTAATCTCGTCCTGCGCCTTGACGCGTGCGAAAACGTCGCCGACATGGCGCTTCTCGAACCACGACATCGGATTACGCAGGAGATGACCGAGCAATCCCTCGGTCATGTTGATCTGCGTAAGCTGATGCAGCAGTTCGACGAGGCGGGCCTCCACATACTGGCTCAGCGCCCCGACCGCGAATATGCCCGCAAATGTCAGTACGAGCACGCTCAGCAAATTCAGGTTGTCCGCGGAGACCACGTAGTCGAGCACGAGGTTACCGAGATAAGGCATGGCGAGGATCGCGAATTGGCTTCCCAGTGCGACGAACATGACTTTCGCCAGTTGTCTGCGTAGCGCGGGATTCAATGCTCGCACGCGTGCAAGCGCGCCGGGCACCGGCGATTTCGCGCGAATACGCGGCATTGAAGGCGTAGCCGAGCATTCAAGCAGATAGCCGGACACGCTCGCCATGAACGTATCCATGGAGACCCGCCGCCGCCCACTGGCGGGATCGAGGACCTGCACGTAGCCACGACCGCATTTCTCGAACACCACGAAATGCGCGCCACCGAAGTGAAGAATCGAGCCGCGTTTGGCCGACGGCAGATCCGCCATGTCGAACCGGTAGGCCTGTACCGCCAGGCCGAAGTCAGTCGCCATGTCGTAGAGGTCCATCAAAGTCAGACCATTTGCCGATATTGGCCTGAACGCGGACAATTCGCGCACTTCAGTCGCGCGGCCGAGATGGGAAAGCACCATGGCCAGGCAGGCATAGCCGCATTCCGCGACTTCGTTCTGATAGATCGTTCGCACTGGGCCTCCTGATTAGCCTCTGATCATGCGGAAAAGCGGCGCCAGCACCCATTCGGCGATCGTCCTACGCTCGACGACGATGCTCGCCGTCGCTCGCATGCCCGGCAATATGTCAAAGTGCTGCCTGCCGTAGTCGAACGTCTTGCCCCGCAGCGTTGCCCACGCCAGGTAGTCGCCGTCTCCGCCGCCTTGAGCGGCCAGCGAGGCAGGAACGCCAGGAGGCAATGCGGATGCCTGCATCGTCGTGTCGGAAATAACGTCGATGCGGGCTTCGTAGCTGCCGAATTTCGCGTACGGAAACGCATCGAATTTAAGCCGTACGGTCTGACCTTTTTCGACGAACCCACGACGTCGCGACGGAATGCGTAGCGCCGCCCGCAATGCGCCCTTGTCGTCCGTCGCGATGACGAGCGCGACGTCGGATGCCTCCAGCATGTGGCCCGGCACGAGTTTCGAAAACGTGACGACTCCCGCCTGCGGTGCCGAGATCGTTGCGTCGAGGCGCGACTGCTCGAAGCGCATCTGGATTTCCTGAATGCTTTGTTCGTGCCGGGCGTCGTTCTCTTTCAGTTGCGCATTGAGGTCGATCAGCGTGCCGCTTAACGTCGAGATCTCACCGAGCAACTGTTCGCGGCGTGCCCGGCCCTGGGCAATGGAGACCTTGACCTGATGCTCGTCGGCGCTGGCCTGCTCGATACGATCGGCTGTAACGTAGTCCGACACCGACTTGAGGCGCACGAGCTTCTGCTGTGATTCCTCCGAAAGCTGGCGGTTCTGGGTGATCTGTTCATCCAGCGCGCTGAGTTCCGCTCGACGGCTCGAGCCGGTCAGCGATGAAGCATCTCGCTGCGCGGTGAGCTGCGCCTTGCGCTGCGCGTACTGCTCGTCTGCGACACGAATCTGCTCGTCTCGCATTTGCGAGTCGAACACATTGCGCTGGCGGCCGTCGCTCGACAACGATAGATCGCGCTGCAGTGTGAACAAGGGCGCACCCGACGCCACGCGTTCCGACGGGTGCACGTACACCGACGTCACGAGTCCGCTCAAACCCCGTACCTTCACTTCAGACGGCGACACGATTTCGCACTGCACATCCTGCTTGAGCTCGACTTCATGCAGGAAGCCGAAGCCAATTGCAACCATCACGATTGCCGATGCGACATAGGCGATCCATCGCCAGGAAATGTCCTTGAACTGCGGAATACTGGTTGGTTCCATTACTGTCCTGCCGCCTCTCTTCTGGAGACGAGATGGGTCTTTCTAACGCCGGTTGCGTGGGTTATCTGGCGGGCGCAAACGCGTACATTGAAGGATGTCCGGCGGCCAGCGAGCGCGCATAGTTGTCTCTCAGCGCTTTCTCGATGCAGTCGGCGACACGTTGAGGCGCGTCGCTTTGCGCGAGTTCGATCGGCTCGAGCACGACGGCACTGAAACGCCCACACTCGAAGCGCAGATAGAACGGCAGCAGCAGCGCGTCAAGCGGCGCGCCCATGCGGAATACGCCGTTATGAATACGCGCTGAACGGCCGAAAATGGACACGCCGACCGTCTCCATGGGATAGCCGCTCAACGTGAACGGCGGCGCATCGGAAAACAGCACGACGACACCGTTGCGTCTAAGCGAGCGCGCCGCGCGCAAACCCAATCCGCTGCGGTTCGTTTCGCTATAGGTGTGAAGGATGTCGATGTGCGGAATCATCGCGTCATCGCTTCCGTAGATGTCTTGCGGCACGCCCGATACGACACCGATGGACGCGAGACCGAGTTGCTTGCGCAGTTCGTCAATCAAATAAATATTTGCGTATTGCGAAAGGTAATGAAACGGCGAAACGATGACCGCCCGCTCCGGCGTCGCTGTTTTCACTTTCCTGATGATCTGCGCCAGGACGCTCGCGGCGCGTTGCAAATCCGGCCAGGCTTCGGCGCGATTGCGCTGGCGGCCGAAATGAAGCCGCTGATCGATCAGTTTCTCGAGCACCCTGCCCGACAGCACGCGATGGTCATCAATACGTTCGAGCTTCAACACGTCGCGCCCGACATCCCGCCGCTCAATACCGCTCCAGCGGAGCCGGGCGTTGAAACGACTCCCCACATACCATGCGGAAATTGCAAGCGGCTCGATCGCACGGAGCGGAATGCGCGCGAGACAGGCGCCTTGCACCCAGGCGCGGCTCCGCCTCGCACCGCGCCTGAAGGCAACGGGCAGCGCGCGCAACGCTTTTAACAACTCCATGCGGGTTCCTTCGTCACGGTGACACAGCCGTTCCGCAGGAACGCCATCATTCGTCATCTGAACGCGAAGCCCAGTCGTGATCGACTGGGCTTCGCGAGACTGCGGGCGGATAATCAGCCCGCCCTTACACCGTTATTGCGAAACTGCTTAAGCCTTCGACTTCGGTGCCGGTGCCGGAGCGCACTTCGGTGCCGGTGCACAGCTGGACTTGCAGCAGCCACCAGCGATTTTCGATTGAGCCAGTGCGTTACGATCGATCTTTTGCATTTTTCTTGCCTTTTTTGGGTGAAATAAAGTTAGTACAGCTACAGCTACAGACTACGACCTACAAAACATGGCTTTGCTTCTAGTGAAGCTCGGCCAATTCTCGAATCTTTAGCTACCAGGCGACGCCAATTTAATGACAGCCCCGAGTCACGACTTTCCGCGTGAGCGCCCCAGGCAATTTCAGTGATGCCCGTTCCCGCGCTCGACATCCGACCACAAGACGACTGAATTACGGGCATACACTTTCATCGGCACGGTGTTCATGAACAGCATCAAACGCTCGGCGCCTTCCGTCTGGTCCGCAGTGGCGACATTCTCAGCAACGTTATCGCCAACCGACTCATGCTTGACGACCCACGCATTCCACCGCGACGCAGTCCCCAGACTCGTCGGCCCGGCGTTGCCGTCTTGCAGGTCATGCCGGACGTCGATTTCAATCGGATCCGCACTGCCCGGCACCAGATGCGGCACGGGTACATAGCCGGGACTGCCGGCGTTCGGGCCAACAGAGTCTGATGAGCTGACGGCTACGCCACTTTTCGGCGGGACGATATCCGCTGTGACTTCAGGCGCGTTGCCCAGCGTGATGCCTCCCCTGCGAACAAACACCGAGCCCCGAATGTTCGCCGACTCCTGCGAGTAGCCGGAACCGCCGCTCGCGCTCCCACCGAAGGTCGCGTAAGGACTGTGATACTGCGCATTGCCACCACCTGTCGTCGACCGCTCTGAGTGCGTCCCGTACATGCCGTAACGCAGTTCATCCGCAGCGCCTGCGGAGCCCGCGAGCATGGCCTGTTCGGACCAGCCGGCGCGACTGTCATCCATCAGGCCCGCCGAAAGCGTCGAAGCGTGCTCCACCTTGCCGAGCGGCATCGAGACGCTTGCGAACACCTGATTGCTCATTGGCCCTGCCAACCCGTTGCGCTGACGGGAAACCGATACGGTGTAGTTCAGATTCGCTTCCGCCACACGCAACGCGCCGGCATAGCCAATCTGGAACTGCGTGTCGGAGCCCGAACGATTCCAATAGTTCGATGTCGAGCCGACCACGTAAAGCGCGCCGCCATCGGCGCCCGCGCGCTGGTTCAGCGTGATCTGCATCTGGTTGCGCCGGCGTCCGATGCGATCTGCGCCACAACCCATTTGCACTGCGTCCCGCCCGAGCATCGCGTCGCGCCCGAGCATCGCGTCGCGCAGCGTGAGGAAGCCACCGGATGAGTAGCCAATTGCCGCGATCGACACGTTCGTATCCGTCTGCTCGACGAACTTGCTGTAGCCGATGCGCAGGCTTGTGCCGCGCGTACTCCGCGCATGCGACACATCGGCCTGAGCCTCCGAGACGTCGGCCGACAGTGCGCCGATCGGCGTACGGAGCGCCGCACCGATCAGGCCGGACAGGTAACCGTCCGCGACAATCGCCCCGCCATAGCCCGTCACCACGCTGTTGAAACCATGCTGAACCGCGCCTTGCAGCAAAGCGCTGTGATGCCTGATCTGCGGGTCACGGCTCACGCCACCGACGATGCTGAAGCGCGTCGAGGCCGGACGCACCAGTGGCACGACGGATGCATACGGCACAGTGAAGCTGTGCCGACTGCCGTCCGCTTCCGTCACGGTGACGAGCAGATTGCCGCCATAACCTGTTGCTGCAACGTCATTAATCTCAAACGGCCCTGGCGCGACTGTCGCTTCGTATACACGGTTGCCGTTCTGCGTAACAGTGACCAGCGCATTCGACATCGCCACGCCGCGCACCAAAGGTGCGTAACCGGGCACCGACTCAGACTCCGCGCTATCGACACTCTCCATCTTTACGCCGCGCACGCCGATGCTGTCGAACACAGCGCCGTCCGTGAACTGGTCCCCGAGCACGAGCCGGCTCGTCAAGGAGGGAATGTCATGCTGCAGGTAAGCCGCGATATTCTGGTATGACGTGCCCCGGCCCGTACTGGACTGCAACGCACCCCGTTCGCGCACTTGCCAGTTGCCGATATTGACGCCGGCAGTCAAGCCAAGATAACGCTGTGTGTCCGCTGCTCCTTGCCCCGACGTATGGAACGTATTGAAAGCGTAGCCGAGCGTCGCCGACGGACTTTCCGCGTACGGATTCACAACAGGTTCGCTTGTGGACGCCGACATATCCCGCACCATTGCCGAAGCATCGACGCCGTCATTGTTGCGCTGGCCGCTGAACAGGCTACTGCCGCCGGCAAGCGCCTGCGCGTGCCCGGACGCCGACACGCAAGCGCCGAGCGCACCGAACATCAGCGCCTGGGTGTGCCAAAGCGCACGCCCATTCAATCCCCGTGCGAATTCGGACTGTCTTTTTCCCGCCATTTCAACCGTTATTGTTCGTTATGCGTGTGGCAATGTGCACGTGACTCTGTATGGCCGCGTTTCGATCAAAAGTATCGGCGCTGGCGCTCGCGCCCGCTAGACGATTTCACTGAGAGAAGGCCGGAATTTTCCCAACAGGGCCACAAGTTTTACTCGCGGCATAGGCATTGGGCAGGATTGCTGCATTGCCGAGTGCAGACGCCTGAAGGAGAGAGCCGCGAATGCGGCAAAGGGAGGATAGCCGTGACCTTGACGGCCACAACACATGGGTCGCGGTCTGAACCCTACCTGGGTCCTGAAAAGCGATGTTAAATAGATCGGGAATGCGCGGCGCGGCGCCTAAAGCGCAAGAACCGTCACACCCACTTCCACCCGATGCGCACCGCCGCCGAGAATCATGCCGCGCAGCAAGGACACGTCGCTGTAATCGCGGCCGATGGCGAGCGTCACGTGATCCATATCGGCGAGTACGTCATTGGTCGGATCGAGATCGATCCAGCCGCTGCCCGGGCAATACACCGACACCCACGCGTGGGACGCGTCGGCTCCGATCAACCGCGGCTGCCCCGGCGGCGGATCGTTGCGCAGATAGCCGCTCACATAACGCGCCGGCAAGCCCAGCGAGCGCAAGCAGCCGATCATCACCTGCGCGAAGTCCTGACACACGCCGCTCTTCAATTCGAAGGCGCGTTCAGCGGGCGTATCGAACATTGTCGCGGATGGCTTGTAGGCGAAGTCTTCGTGAATGCGGTGCATCAGATCGATCGCGCCCGCGGCGACGGGCATGCCGGGCGGAAAACTCGGCAATGCATAGTCGCGCAACGACGGCCGCGGCACGATATTCGGCGATGCGAAACAGAACTCCGCCTCGGGCCGGAACTGGCCGCCGACGCGAAAGCGCAGCGCATCGGCCACGTCGTCCCATTCGGGCGTCGCCTCGGGATCGAGATCGGTCCAGCGCGGCATGAGCGCCACCGTGGTTTCGCTGACGAGTTGCAAGCGCTCGTGCGGCGCGTCGAGCGCGAAATACAGAACGTCGTTGCCGAATGCGTCGATACGGCTGTTCAGATACGACGGTTCGGGTTCAATCTTTTCGCTGTGCGAGACCACGCGTTGCCACGAACAGGCGATCGGCCGGATTGTCGCAAGATGCTGCGCGGTCTCCACATAGGTGGAGTAGCGATAGGTCGTGCGATGCGAGACGGACAACACGGTCGGCGTGTGCTTCATGACCACACCTGCGAGGCGACCGTGCTGGCGTGACTGAAATAGCGCGCGCTGATTTCATGCGCGGCCGCGCCGACGAATCCGCCGATCTGATCGCACACCGCAATCAGATTGCCGTAGGCGCCGTCCTCGTCGACGGCGCACAGCGATTCGAGCGTCGGCAACGAAGCGGCAGGCGCCATCAGTTCGGCAAAGGGACGATGCCGCGTGCTGCCCGCCGCCACCGCGATCTCGTCGAGCTTTTTACGCAGACGCTCATACACGCCGTAAATGCCGCGCGGATTGGTCGGCTCGATGACCAGCAGGTCGAGCAAGGCCGGCACTTCGAAGCGGCCCGGATAGAGCGAGCGATAGGTCAGCGTGCTGTCGAACAACTGCAGCAGCAAATCGAAACCGGCGGGTGTCGAGAGCTGACCTTTGTCGGCAACCACGCGCAGGAACGAGCTCATCGCCGATACGCGTTCGATGTGACGGCCTACGAATAACAGACGCCACGCTTCGTCGCGTGTCATGCGGTCGCCCTGTGCGCCGCTGATTGCCGACAACTGCACGGACAGGTGTTCGAGCGCGTTCATCAGCGTGACGCGGTCGTAACGGTCGTAGCGTTCGCCGCGGCCGTTCGCGCCGCCACTCCCGTTGCCATTCCCGTCGCCGTTGGTTTGCGATGAAGATGAAGATGAACCACCGCCATAACCCGGCGTCGGCATCAACATCTGTAACGCATCACGAAAGTCGTTGCGCGCCGCGAGAATCGTGCGCCAGTGATCGTTCGACAGACGCCCGCGTACCTCGCCATTGGATCGCGCCTGCGAAGTCAGGTTCTGGCCGATGCTCGAGGCGCCAGTGCTCTCGATCAGATTGGCGACCAGCGCTCGCTCGAAAGCTTGCGGCGAATGCGGCGCGAACATGTCGCCGGATTGCACGAGCCCGCAATGCAAGGCGAGTTCGACCAGGGTCGGAAACATCGCGTCGGCATCGTTGCCTTCCAGCGAGCCGAGGATCAGGCGCAACAGCCGCACGTTGTTTTCAGCGCGTTCGCCGTAACGTCCGGCCCAAAACAGGTTTTCCGCCGCGCGACTCGACACGGTGCGATGCTTGCGTGCGAGGTCGGCGGGCTGCATCGGCGAAGGCAGCAGCGTGAAGGTCGAAGTCGGCTGGCTCGACAGCACCCACGTATCGACACTGCTGCCACCGTACTGCATGGACACGGTGGCCTGGCGTTCGGCAGCCATGCGGGTGAAGCCGCCCGGCATCACATGCCAGCCGCCGTTGACGTCCGCAATCGCATAGACCCGCAGCACCGACGGACGGCGGCCGACGGTGCCGTCTTCGTAACGCGGCGTGCAGGAAAAGCGCTGCGCCTGCTGGATCGTGTAGGTGTCGGGCATGGCTTCGATCCGCTCGCGCCACGTCGACAGGCGCTGTCGGCCCTGCTCCACGCCGGGCGGCGCGTCGCGCCCGGTGACCGGCCATGTCGGCACGATGAATGCTTCGTCCAGACGCCCGAACGCATGGTCGCGCGCCGCCTCCTCGCCGCACCACCACGTCGCCACGCTCGGCAACACGAGGTCTTCGTCGAGCAGCACTTCGGCGATGCCGGGCAGAAAACCGTGCAAAGCCGGCGATTCGACAAAGCCCGACCCCGGCACGTTCGAGACGATCACATTGCCCGCGCGCATCACCTGCAACAAGCCGGGCACGCCGATGCTCGAATCGGCGCGCAGTTCGACCGGGTCGCAGAACGCATCGTCCAGACGCCGCAGCACCACGTGCACGCGTTCGAGACCGGCGAGCGTCTTCAGATAGAGCTTGTCGTCGCGCACGGTCAGGTCTTTGCCCTCGACCAGCGTCACGCCGAGGTAGCGCGCCAGAAACACGTGCTCGAAATAGGTTTCGCTGAACGGCCCCGGCGTGAGCAACGCGATATGCGGCGAATGTTCGGCGTTTTCGCTGTCGTGCAGCATCGTGGCCTGCGCCGCCTGCAC
This sequence comes from Paraburkholderia aromaticivorans, assembly GCF_012689525.1. Lineage (NCBI taxonomy): Bacteria > Pseudomonadati > Pseudomonadota > Betaproteobacteria > Burkholderiales > Burkholderiaceae > Paraburkholderia > Paraburkholderia aromaticivorans. The sequence goes on along the minus strand of NZ_CP051515.1, from coordinate 767,312 downwards.
GAGTGTCGAGATCAGCTGCGAGTAGGTCGGCGCGAGCCGGCTCACGCGCAGGGCGCGGAACGGATCGGCGAACAGCGTCGAGACGATCAGGCGGTTTTCCAGCGCGTAGCCGAGACCGGACGGCACCTCGGTGCGATGCGCCATCACGGTCCAGTCGCCGTTGGGCGTGCGCGCCAGATCGACCGCGACCACGTGCAGAAACTGGCCGCCCGGCGGCGCGTAGCCCTTCACCGAGCGCAGATAACCTGGATGGCCGAAGACCAGCGCAGGCGGCAATTGTCCGCGCTCCAGCAAGGTTTGCGGCCCATAGATATCGGCGACGATCGCGTTGAGCAGATGCGCGCGCTGCGTCACGCCGTGCTCGATATGCGCCCACTCGTCCTCGCTGATCAGGAACGGCAGCAGGTCGAGCGCCCACGGCCTCGGCTCGCCGTTATCCGCGTAGACGTTGTAGCTGATGTCGTTGTCGCGGATCTGCTGCGCGACCGAGGCGAGGTGATCGTCGAGCCGCGCGATGCCGTCTTCGCCGAGCCGTTCGAAGAATTGCCGCCACGGTTCACGCAGCGCGCCGGAGGTGTCGCGCAACTCGTCCCAATGTCCCTCGTGGGCCGGCAGCAGGCGCAACAGGGACGAAGCGTCCGCGCGCGCCGCGGACGCTTCGAAGGGAAAAGTCGATTGAAAGGCCAAGGTCGTGTCGTTTTAAGAGTGTGCTGGTTTCACCAGTAGCGCAGGTCCAGTGTGAATGGAAACTCCAGACTGCGGTGCGGTGCATCGACCTTGAGCGGCCCCGGCGTATGTCCCGACGCGAAGAAGCGCGCGCGCCGCCGGCTTTCCGCCTCATAGGCGTTGACCGGGAAGGTCTGGTAATTGCGCCCGCCCGGATGAGCGACATGATACTGGCATCCACCCACCGAGCGGCCAGCCCATGTGTCGACCAGATCGAAAGTGAGCGGCGCATCCACGCCGATGGTCGGATGCAGCGCCGACGGCTGCGACCACGCGCGAAAGCGCACGCCGGCCACGTATTCGCTGACGCGGCCGGTCGGTTGCAAGGGCACCGGCACGCCGTTGACGGTCAGCACATGGCGGTTGTCGTTCAGCCCCAACGCGCGCACTTCGAGCCGCTCCACCGACGAATCCACGTAACGCACCGTGCCGCCCGGCGAGCCCTCTTCGCCCATCACGTGCCACGGTTCGAGCGCGTTGCGGATGGTCAGCGAGACGCCGTTCACCGTCGTTTCGCCGACCAGCGGGAAGCGGAATTCGAAGTGCGGCGCGAACCAGCTGCTGTCGAAGGCGAAGCCGGCGCGGTTCAGCTCGCCGAGCACGTCGTCGAAATCCATCTTCACGAAGGTGCCGAGCAGGAAGCGGTCGTGCAACTCCGTGCCCCAGCGCGTGAGCTGCTGCGTGTACGGCGTGTGCCAGAAACGCGCCACCAGCGCGCGCAGCAGCAGTTGCTGCACCAGGCTCATGCGCGCGTGCGGCGGCATTTCAAAGCCGCGCAGTTCGAGCAGGCCCAGACGGCCGGTCGGGCCATCGGGCGAATACAGTTTGTCGATGCAGAACTCGGCGCGATGCGTGTTGCCTGTCACGTCGATCAGGATGTTGCGCAGCGACCGGTCGATCATCCACGCCGGCAGGCTCGCGCTGTTGCGGCCGCCGAGCATGTCGATCTGCCGCTGCAATTCGCGGAACGCCACTTCGAGCTCGTAGACCTGATCGTTGCGCGCTTCGTCGATACGCGGCGCCTGGCTGGTCGGCCCGATGAACAGCCCGGAAAACAGATACGACAGCGACGGATGGTTGTGCCAGTAAGCGATCAGGCTCGCCAGCAGATCGGGACGGCGCAGGAACGGACTGTCGGCGGGCGTCGCGCCGCCGAGCACGAAGTGATTGCCACCGCCGGTCCCCGTGTGCCGGCCGTCGGTCATGAACTTCTCGCTGCTGAGATAGCTTTCAGCCGCCGACTGATACAGATACTCCGTGTGATCGACCAGTTGATCCCAGTTCGCCGCGGGATGAATGTTCACTTCGATCACGCCGGGGTCCGGCGTGACCTGCAGTACTTTCAGGCGCGCGTCGCGCGGCGGCGGATAGCCTTCGAGCACCACCTGCATGCGCAACTCGGCTGCGGTCGCCTCGACGGCGGCGAGCAGATCGAGATAGTCGTCGAGTTCGGTGAGCGGCGGCATGAACACGTGCAGCAGCGTACGGCCGCTGCCGAACGCCTCGGTTTCGGCCTTCGGGCCGGCCGCGCGTTTCGGGTCGCGCGCTTCGACGCAAATCGCCGTGCGAATCGTTTCCTTCGACGACTGGCCACGCTTAGGTGCCTCTGCGTCGCCGGGCTGGCCCGCATAGGCGAGCACGCCGCTGCCGGGCATGCCGCTCAGCAACTCCGCCGCCGAGGACGACAACGCCGCCGCGCGCCGCGCATCGGCGGGGCTCATGCTGCGCTGCTCGCCGTCGTATTGCATGCGCAACTGCGCGGCCGGACGCAACGGCACCGGCGGCGCGAACGGATCGTGCGCGTGCTGGTACGGATAGTCGGTCTTCGACACCCACGGCAGCGAATCGAGCGGCAAGCGGTAACCCATCGGCGAATCGCCTGGAATCAGGAACATGCGCTCGTCGCGGAAAAACCAGCGGCCGCTGACCCATTGCGGCGCCTCGTCGGGCACTTCGCGTTCGCGCGCGAGCGGCAGTACGTAACCGGTCGCGCCGCCCAGCCCCGCGTCGAACACGCGGCGCAGGCGCACGCGCTCCAGTTCGTCGTCCAGCCGCGCGTCGAGGGGATCGACGTTGACCGGCAGACGGCGCTCGCGCCACAGGTAGTACCAGACGTCCTCGAAACCGGGCTGGATGCCGTCCGTGTCGAGCGAGAGCTTGCCCGCCAGATGCGCGAGGAAGCGTTGCGCGTCGGCGGCGGTGTAGGTGCCGGGCTCGCGTTCGTCCGCGAACAGCGACGGATCGTGCCAGCAGGGCTCGCCGTCGGCGCGCCAGTACAGCGACATCGCCCAGCGCGGCAATTGCTCGCCCGGATACCACTTGCCCTGGCCGATATGCAGGAAACCGTTCGCGCCGTAGCGCGAGCGCAGTTTGTCCATCAGCGCGACCGCGTAGCCGCGTTTGGTCGGGCCGAGCGCGTCGGTGTTCCATTCGTCGGCGTCGCGGTCGCGCACCGAGACGAAGGTCGGCTCGCCGCCCATCGTCAGACGCACGTCCATGTCGGCGAGTTGCCCGTCGACCTGCGCGCCCATTTTCAGCACGTCGGCCCAGACCGCTTCGCTGAACGGCTTAGTGACGCGCGGCGTCTCCAGCACCCGCTCGATCGACATCGTGTGTTCGAACTCGACCTCGGATTCGTCGACGGCGCCGGAGATCGGCGCCGCGCTGCCCGGTTCGGGCGTGCAGGCGACGGGGATATGCCCCTCACCCGCCAGCAGCCCGGAGGTCGGATCGAAGCCGATCCAGCCCGCGCCCGGCAGATAGACCTCGCACCACGCGTGCAGGTCGGTGAAGTCGACTTCGGTGCCGCTGGGGCCGTCGATCGATTTGACGTCGGGCGCCAGTTGCAGCAGATAGCCGGAGACGAAGCGCGCCGCTAGCCCCAGCTGCCGCAAGGTCTCGACCAGTAGCCAGCCGGAATCGCGGCACGAGCCCGCAGCGCTCACGAGCGTTTCCTCGGGCGTCTGCACGCCCGGCTCCATGCGGATCAGGTAGCGGATCTCGCGTTGCAGCCGCTGGTTCAGGCCGACGAGAAAGTCGGCGGTGGCGGCCGGCGTGCGGTCGATGCTCGCGACGAACTCGGCGAAGCGCGGCGTCATCGGCCGCTTGACGCGGTACGGCGCGAGTTCCAGCGCGAGGCCGGGCGAATATTCGAAGGGAAACTGCTCGGCCGAGGGTTCGAGAAAGAAGTCGAACGGGTTGTAGACGGCCATTTCGGCGACCAGATCGACGGTCACCTTGAATTCGCGCGTCTTCTCGGGGAAGACGAGCCGGGCCTGGTAGTTGGCGAACGCGTCCTGCTGCCAGTTGATGAAGTGTTCCGCTGGTTCGACCCGCATCGAATACGACAGGATCGGGGTTCGGCAATGCGGCGCAGGTCTGAGACGCACGACCTGGGGCGACAGTGAAACCAGCCTGTCGTAACGGTAATGTGTGACATGATGCAACGCGACGCGTATGGACACACCGGACTCCTGGACGAAGGATGGCAGCCCGCCAAAAAGCAAGCTTCATGCCGTTTGTTGAACGCTTGTTGAACAAGTGCGAAAAACCGCGTGAACTGCCTGCACTGCCCGGATCATCGCCTGCTGTGAGACTTGCCGCGCTTCGCCGACCGTCCGGTCGATCGAACCAAGCGCCCTTTCACTACTGTTTTCAAGGCCGCGCACCAAAGCGGCGCAGCGCTGATGCACGATCATGCACGTAATGTGCGTTAAACCAGTGACGTCTGGCAAATGCGGCATGAAGATTGCGGCAGGTGTTCGCTTATGGCTGCCCTCCCACCTCCCAAACTCGACCGATGAAAACCTTCCACTGCAATCACTGCTCGCACATCGTGTTCTACGAAAACGTTCGTTGTGAACGTTGCGAGTCATTGCTCGGCTATGTGCCTGAACTGGCGGAAATCAGCGCGTTCGAAGATGCCGGCGAAGCACGCTGGCGCAGCCTGCATCCAAGCGCCGAAGGCGCGTTGTTCCGTCAATGCCACAACTATGCCGTCGAAAACGTCTGCAACTGGATGATCCCCGCCGACTCGCCGGACGTGCTGTGCCGCGCCTGCCAGTTGACCCTCACAATTCCGAATCTGAGCGCGCCGGACAACCGGCTCTACTGGTATCGGCTGGAAATGGCCAAGCGCCGTCTCCTATACACGCTGGCCGAACTCGGTCTCGACGTGAAGTCCCGCCAGGCCGATCCCGAGCACGGCCTCGCGTTCGAATTCCTCGAGGACGGCGGCGACGGTTCGCGCGTCATGACCGGTCATGATAACGGGCTCATCACGCTGAACATCGCAGAAGCCGACGACGCCTACCGCGAGAAAGTCCGTACCGCGATGGGCGAGCCCTACCGGACGCTGCTCGGCCATTTCCGGCACGAGACCGGGCACTACTACTTCAGCCAGTTGGTGGAGAACAATCCGCGCTGGCTCGAGCCGTTCCGCAAACTGTTCGGCGACGAAAGCGTCGACTACGGCGAGGCGCTGAGCGCCTATTATCGCGACGGCGCCCCGGCCGAGTGGCAGGCATCGTTTATCAGCGCGTATGCGACGATGCATCCCTGGGAAGATTGGGCCGAGACGTGGGCGCATTACATGCTGATCGTCGACGTGCTGGATACGTCGACGTCGTATGGCGTGGCGCTCTTGCCCGACGACCCGAGTGAGCCGACGCTGACCGATCGCACGCCGGTGGAAGACGCGAGCTTCGAGAATTTGATGAAGCGCTGGTTTCCGCTCACCTATGCGCTGAACAGCCTGAATCGTAGTCTCGGCATGCCGGACGGGTATCCGTTCACGCTGGCCGGGCCGGTGGTGGAGAAGCTGCGCTTCGTACATCGGGTGATCGAAGGGGCCGGCGATAAGTCGCAGCCGAGAGAAGCGGCGACGCCGCCGGGTCAGGCGGCGGTGGTGCCGCTGCAAGAGCCAGCGGCGCAAGCTGGCGTGGCGCAAACAGTGCAGGCGGCGGGCGCGGCACCGGTGGATGCGATTGACGCGTCGGCCGCGCAGGCTGAGCCGCCGGCCGCTGAGGTCGCGGTGTCGGCCACAGCGCCGGCAACGCAGGCCGGCGGGCAGCCGGCGGCGCCGATCGAGGCTCCGCCCCCGCCGCTGCAACCCGTGGCGTCCGAGCCGCCGTTGCAGCCCGCGCCTGTTGCTACTCAGGCAGCCCCGGCCAAACGGGCCACGAGGCGACGCTAACCGGTATTTCGGAAGCAAACCGGCATGGTTGGGATCGGCTCGTAAAACCGCATCCCTGACATGTTCAGCGCGCGTGATTACCGGTCTCCGAACGATCCCCCTCGCGATTTCTCGCAAAACCCTTTCTCAAAATAAGACTCTTCCTAGATGCAGCCCGGTCGAATTCTTTGACAATCGGATTCCGTTGGCGACACACGCAGCACGCGCACATCGCCCTCAGTCGGCGCGCCGTGCTTCGAATCACGCGTCACAACCCGCCACGGGTTGCAAACGCCCCGCCGCCCGCCTCCCTGTCATTGAACATAACGCGCATGCGGAACACCGCAAGCCGTTCACCATCGACCCAAGCCATGAGCACCGAATTTTCCCTCGATCGTTTCGAATCCCAGATCCAGTCCCGTGACTACGATGCCGCGCACGAGGAATTCTGCACACTACTCAAGACGCTTTCCGGCAAGCGCGGCAGGCTCGGCGCTGAATATTTCGCCCGCAGCACGCCGAACTCACCCAGCGACGAAAAATCGCTGGACACCTTGCAGCGCATCGCCGACGGTTTCACAACGCTCCTTTCCGCCCCCGAGTATCCGCTCGAAGCGGAAAAGATGAACATCATGTTCTGGGGGCGCCCGTGGATCGACATGATCTTCGCCGTGACATCGTATGGATCGACGGATCACATCGTGCGCAAGCTCCTCGAAACCGTGCAGGACAGCGATGACGCGCGCGCTATATTGACCCGCAAGCAACTCGTGCTCTACACCTCGGGCTCGCAATACGATATCGATTTCGCCGACCTGCATCGGCGCGACCCGGTGCTTGCGACGAGCCTCGGCGTTTCCATGGTCAGCGCGGCCGTGCACATCTCGCCCGCCGCGCACGAAAAGCGCGAACGTCTGCTGGAATGGTTGCCGGGCGCGCTCGACACCATCGAAGACCTCGACGACTTGCCGACCGCCGCCGTATGCGGCGCCTACATGCATTGCAGTTATTCGACATCGCCCAACCGGCATGCGATCAAGCGCAGCATCAACAGGCTGGTGCGCAAGAAGCTGGACACGCTCGGCCTGCTGGGCCACGAGGCTGGGGTCGCCCGCAAGCGAATCAAAGGACGCAAACCGGTGATGCTCGTGGTGCTCGAATGGTTCTCGGGCGGTCACTCGATCTATCGAACCCATTCACGCACCCTGCTCGCCGCGCGCCAGCATTTCGAAGTCGTCGCGTTCGGCGAGGCGCAGCACGTGGACGAAGCGGGACGCGCGATTTTCGACCGCTTAGTCGAATTCGAGCATCCGGAATATGTCGGCGACTGCATCCGTCAGATCCAGGAATTCGCCACGCGCGAAAAGCCGGACGTGCTCTATATGCCGAGCGTCGGCATGTTCTCGCACACGATCTTTCTGTCGAACCTGCGGGTCGCGCCGCTGCAGATCGCGGGCCTCGGCCATCCTGCCACGATGCACGCGGCGCATATGGACTACGTGAGCGTCGAGGACGATTTCGTCGGCGACCCGGCATGCTTCAGCGAAAAAATGCTGCGTCTGCCGAAGGACGGCCAACCGTACGTGCCGTCGAAACTGCTTACCAACGTGGTGCCGTCCGTTCCCGAGCGCGGCGACGTCATCAACATCGGCGTGACGGCCAGCGCGATGAAGATCAATCCGCACTTTCTCGAGACGTGCAAGGCGATCGTTCACACCGCGCGCGTGCCGGTCAAATTCCATTTCATGACATGCTGGAGCGAAAGCATCGATCTCGCGTACGTCAGAAAGTCGATCTACGTGACGCTGCCGGAATCGAACGTGGATGTCTACGGCTCGCTCAGCTACCCCGATTATCTGAAGATCCTCAACACGATGGACATGTTCGTGAGCCCGTTCCCGTTCGGCAACACCAACGGTATCGTCGATTCGTTCACGATGGGCCTGCCCGGCGTCAACCTGTGCGGGCGTGAAGTGTTCGAGCATATTGACAGCGGCCTCTTCGAACGCGCTGGTCTGCCGTCATGGCTGACGGCTCACTCGACCGACGACTACGTGCGCGCCGCCGCCCGGCTCGCCGAACAGCACGACGAGCGCGAAGCGCTGCGCCGGCGCCTCATCGACGGGAAAGCGGTCGAACGTATCTTCGAGGGACGCCCCGAAGCATTCGGCGAAGGCGTGTTGACGTTGCTGAACGGTCTCGGCAAAAAGTAAGCCATTCGACCGCATCAAACGGACGGGCCGCGACGGAAGATGTTCCGTCGCGGCCCGTTGTCACATCCGGCGAATCCCGCCAGCGTCGGTTGTCCCGCTCAATACGCGACGTAAGGTCCCATGCCGCCGGGCGTCGGCTGCTGCTCGACGGCGGCGTACACATTGCGGCCGTAGAAAAACGGCAAACCCCAGTCGAAGATCGCGGACTGGACAAAAGCCGGTCCCGCCAGCAGCGGCAACGCCGAATCGCCGCTATACGTCTGGGCAATCGTCGTGGCATTGCCGACGCTGAAATTCACCGCGCTCGTGGTGCCGTTCACGCCCTCGATCATCGCGCTCAGTTGCTCAGTCGATACCGGGCAGTAGTACGAACTGTTCGGACTCGCGCAGACCGGCAATGCGCTGGTCTGGAAGAACAGGCCGGTCGAGCCGCTGTCCAGAATACTGCGCGAATACGTGGTGCCGTTCTGCACGGTCGTGAAGGTGCCATTCGACGGACTCACGCCGATCACCTGCGCGCCGCCCAGCGTATTGTTGGTCTGCGTGCCGATGCCGAATATCAGTTGCCCGGCGACCGACTGCGCGGCGCCTGATACCGTCGGCAGGCTCAGCATCGAACCGTTGTTGTCGGTGGTGAAGTAGGGAATCGGATTGGCCACCTGCAGTTCTTCGGCGAGTGGAATCGACGTGCATGTCGCGCCGCTGCAGCCGTAGTACGTGCCGGCCAGCGCCTGCTGCACGCAGTTCGCGCCGCAATCGTGCTTGAATACGCCGATGCCGAGAACGCCGTTGGCCTGCAACGTGGCCGGCGTGTTGCGCGCCGCGCCGAAGTTCGCGCAATCGGCGGGCAGCGTTGCGTAGTTCGGGTCGATCATCTGGATCGGCAGCGACGCGGCTTTTTCGCCGGCAATCTGCAAGTCGGCGAGCTTGACCGGGCCCCACGTGTAGCCGTCGAAAAACTGCATGCATTCGGCCACCAGATGGCCCGATGCGTCTTTCTGTTGCGGCAGCGCCATCGAAGCAGGCAGTTGGGACGCGAAGAGGCGCACGCCCCACGATCCGGTATCGACCAGCACATGGTCGACGGTTTGACATTGCGTCGTGCCCGGCACGCAGATCGTGAGGCTGACGAACGGCATGTTCGGCACATTGCTCACGCCGGAATCGACCGTCACGCGCACCGCGTTCGCGGCCAGCGCCTGCGACAGCGGCGAGGTGTTGACCACGGAGGGACCGGACGAGGCACTGGTCGAACCGTTGGTGCCGGCCGCGCTGCCCGAACCGCTAGAGCCGCCGCCCCCGCCGCCGCAGGCACTGACAAGCAACGCGAGCAGCGCCGCGCACAGCAAACTTTTGAACGAAGACGTAAGGCGCATGGTGCGCTCCGTTATTGAATGACGCTGACATCGACGCCCGCGGGCACCGCTTGCGGCAGATAGGCATGACCGGAGAACGCACGCAGATGCCCGCCGGAGTACACGACCAGGTCGCTGCTGGAAACCGCGAGCGGCGTACCGCGGCGCGTCGCGGTGGCGGCGACATACACGTCGAATGAAGTCCCCAGCACGGATTTCAGATCCGGCAGCGTCGGCCCTTCCCACGCGACGCCGAACACGATGCCGTTGGGCGCGACGTACTCGCGCACCAGCGTGCCGGACGGCAGCGTCATCAGGTGTACCGAATACGCGCTTTGCGTAGTGGCCGTGTGGGCCACCGCGCGCAAGCGGGACTGATCGCCGTCAACGGTGCTGACGTTCTGGCCGAGCGTCGCGTGCGCGGCAAACGTCAGCGCGCAGCTTGCCCCGAGCATTGCGCGAGCAATGCGGGAATAGAGCATCGGTTTCAAGTGAGTTCCTTCGAGGTGAAACGCTCGTGACCTGGCATCGAGCCGATCACGAACGGGAAACTAGGGGCGCACGCTTCGCCGGTGGTGCCGTGCTGCATTCACACTGGTCGGGCTGCGTGAATGCGTCTACGGAGTGGTGACGCGAAACTTTAGCCGTCGCGACGATGCGCGCCAATCGTTTGCGGAGGGATTTAAACCCTTACGCCGCGCGGCGTCGTTTGGGTCTGTTTGATATTTCAGGACCAGATCACCAAGGGGCGGCGCTTGAGCGCGCGTTTTTGCTTCGCGGCTCGTTTAAAGCGAACAGTGAAGCGCACCGCCCAAGGCCGAAGCAGAAAAAAATTCATGCGCGCAGCATTGCGCAGTGAATGTAAGCAGACGCTGAAAAGATCAAGGAAAATGCGGGTTTTTGTCCGACAATACAACACCCTAAAAGACTTTTCGTATGAAGAGATAATCGATGCGGTAATCGTGATTCGCAGAACAAAAAAATGCCGCGGATAACTCGAAGGTCATCCGCGGCATCGGTCTTCTGAACGTAACGCGTTAGCGATTCAACGCATCAACGCCCGTTACTTTTTCTGCTGCTGCAAAAGCGATTTAAGCTCCTGCACGTTTTCCTCTACGCGTTTTGCGATCACCGCATACGACTCAGCTTGCGTCTGATACGCCGCTTGCGCCAGTTGCTGCATATCGGCAAGCGACTTGTGCAGACTTTGCTGGATCAACTCGGCAGCTTTGCCCGAAGGCGCGGCACCGCCGGCCGACAACTGGCCCGTCAGTGACTGCAATTCGCCCAAGGTCGAGCGCAACATGTCGGCCTGTTTCTGCGCAAGCGACTGCATCCCCTGGAAAGCAGTCTGATTCGCCTGAACCAGTGCTTCCACGTCCTTGCGTCGCGCTTCCATGATGGCGGGTACGTCGAAGCCGGGGAGCTTGAACTGCTCCAGCATTTTGGTGAAATCGCCAAACGGATTGGCGGCGTCAGGTCGGTCCATGCGAAATCCTCCTTAACGGTTGAATACTCGCCGGCGGTGCATCGCCGCGTTGTGTTTCGGTGACGCATGCACTGGCGGCGTCGCGTGCGCCGTGCGTCCGCAGGAACGCGCTGGTTCTGGGGTCGGACGGCACATCGCTTAATCATGCGCCATCCGGAAACAATGCGCCAGCGGGCACACCCTGGCTCACGCGGCGCCCTCGACGGCGCTTGTCGGGCACCGGCCGCGCAACATGGAAGGCGCGGTAAGTTACAAGGCGGCATCAGTAACCCTACGAACCGGCATGTCGACTATCGTTGCTCATGTGCCGGCGCGCTGTAGCGCCGGCCCTGTCTCGATGGGAGCGAGTTCATGAAAAAATCAATCTTGAGCGCGGCGCTGAGCGCCGTTCTGACTCTGGCCGCGACGGCCGCGTTTGCCCAGGAAGCACCGCCGCCCGCGGGCCCTCAGTCGCACGGCGAGCCGCCACGCGGCGACGGGCCGTCGCCGCATGCCCGGATGGGGCCGATGGGCCCCGGCTTCGCGGTGATCAACGATCTGGAACAGTTGCGCCGTCTGTATGCCATGAGCGGACATCAAGGCGAAATCATCGCCGTGTATCACGACGTGCTGAACAAGACCCAGGATCCGATGCTGCGTCACTACGTGTATGACTCTCTGGCTCGCGAGCAGTTGAAGCCCGCCAATCCCGATCAGGCGATCGCGACGCTGCGCACCAGTCTGTCGGAAGATCTCGCCGCCGCGAACAAGGCACCGCACGGCGGCCCGGACGGGATGCCGCCGCCGGCTCAGGCGCAGTAATTCTCGCGATGGCGGCGCGGCGCAAGTCTCGCCGGCACGCCGGCACATGTACGACGTGATCGGTCTATGCCGTGCTTCACCGTCGCGTGGCTCGCCAGCCGAGTGACCCCTCGACACGCACGCTGGTGCGCTTCGCGCGCGGGCGTTTTTTCCGCCGGACAACAAGCGCGTGGCAACTTCTACGGAGGCGTTTCCGATTGGAAGCGCTCCCGCTTGCACCCTGTCTAACCATTCAGCATGCTGCGTTAGCTTTCCCACATTGCCGCTTCACTGACCACTTCTCATCTTCCGTCAGGTGATTAGGATATGAGCACTGCAACACTGGTGCCCTGGTGAAGAATGCGCTACCCGCTGAACATGGCCGTTGCCGCCGTCCTATTGGTTTTTGTCCTTGGCTGCATCATTAGGCTCGCCTTGAACTGATGGCCGATATACACGGCGTCACACGCGCTGTTGCACAACCTTACGCCGCTTGCCGACGCGGTCGATCCCCTTCCGCACATCCGCCCTTTTCCCGCCACGTCCGCTGACTTTCGCGACACGCGAAAGCCCCACGCGACGCCGCTTCGCGCCATGACATAGGACGAAATAATTGTTGAATGGAGTTCGGAAAGTCACGCGCCCATACTTCGTTTCGCTGCCGGTGCGTACGAAACAGAACGCATGAGATCAAGGGTGCTTTACGTGCGAGACGTTTCGCCGATGATCAACGATCCTCCGGTTGCCCGATCATCGAGAGAACCGTTCGAACATTCCGGCACCGCGTGCCGACGACAGGATCAACATGTTGACTTCAGTGAAATTCCTCAGGAAAAATGCCGCCCGTTTGGCCTGCGTGACGATGGTCTGCTGCAGCGCGCTGCTGACCGGTTGCGCCGGTAGCAGCATCAAGGATGCAAGCACGGCGAGCACGCCGGTCCAGGTGCGCCCGGACAACATCTATGTCTACACCTTCGACGCCAATCCGGACCAGGTCAAACTGGACGGCGGCATGATGCAGAAAGTGAAGACGCAACTCGAAGGTTCGTCCGCCGCGCAAAAGCAGGCCGCCGATGCCGCCGAAGTCCGCGAACAGGTCGCCAACGAAATCGTGCATCAATTGCAGTCGATGGGTCTGCGTGCGATCCGCTCGGACATCCCCGCACCCGCCGATCAGAATGTGCTACTCGTGCAAGGCAGCTTCGATACGATCGACTCGGGCAATCGCCGTCGCCGCATGTTGATCGGCCTCGGTGCGGGCAAGAGTCAGGTAAGCAGCTCGGTGCAGATTCTGTATAAGCCTGCGGGCGGCACGCCGCGTCTGGTGCAAACCTTCACCGCCAACGCCGACAGCGGCAAGGCGCCGGGAATGGCCGAGACGGCGGGCGTGGGCGCGGCGGCCGGCAGTATCGCGACCTCGGCGGCGCTGGGTGGCGGCTTGCACGCCGTATCCGAAACCAAACGCGCCGGTGTGTCAGCGGACGCGAAGCGCCTCGCCGATGCGGTGGCCAAGCAGGTTGGCGAGATCGGCGTAAGCGGCGGCTGGCTCTCGACGGAGCACACCAAAGGCTGATAACGCATCGCCGGTTCGTTGAACCGCAGCGGTCGTGAACAGCGCGCGGCAGAGTTGGAATTCGATCCCACTCTGCCGTTTGCTTTTCAGGCCTTCGTATAACGCAGCCACACTGCACCCTGTTCCTTTTGTTCAACGGACGTGAGCTTCAGATACGCGGGCGCTTGCCACTTCTCCATCGCCACTTCGAACGAGGAAGCATGTTCGCTGCGGCCATCCACTAGCGGCAAAATCAGCACGCTCACTTCGTCGACGAGACCCGCGTTCACGAACGCGCCGCTCACATGCGAACCGCCCTCCACGATCAGCTTCTTCACACCGAGTTCACGCGCCAGTGTTTGCACCACCTTGTCGAGATCGATCTCGGTCTTGTCACCGAATACATATGACACGCCGATCGATTGCAGATAAGCGAGGTAGTCGTCGGCAACCTGTTCGGTCAGCGCTTCGATCACGTGCGACTTGAGCGCGGCGTTGCTCTTCCACGCCACACGGCCCTGCGGATCGATTGAAATCGCGTACTGATCCGCTTTGCGCTCGACAAAGTGATCGGTGCGAGGCACGGCGCCCTTGGCGAGCCCTTTCGGATAATCCGTGCCGTGCGCAATCTCCTGCATGGTGACGCGCCCGCAGATCCAGCCGTCGGCTTCGAAAGTGGCTGCCGTGCTTTCGTACAGGTCCGAGGCGTAGTCGAGGTGCCAGCCGTCCGTCAGGCTGCGGCCGTCGAGCGAGGACATCATGTGAGCGACGATATAAGGGTTCATGCGTCAAGCCTCCGTGTCAGGTCAATGAAAAGACCTTGCAGCAAGGGCCGTTCCGCAACCGCGATGATTCCTTCCTGGCAATGCGCGTGAACTCGGTCGCGCGGCAAGCGCGCAATTTATCCGTGACTATGCGAGACAAGCCGCAGCGAAAGCGCGGCGCGACCGGCGGATCAGTAAAGGCCGCCGTGATGCGGCGCAGGTCGTGCGTCGGCCATGGCGCGTAGCGACTCCAGTCCACGGCTGATCCAGCTCTTGACCGTGCCGACCGGTGCATCGAGCGTATGCGCGATCTCCGATTGCGACTGGCCCCGGAAATAGGCGAGCGCGATCGCCTGACGCTGAACCGGAGCCAACCGGCCGAGATAGGAGGACAGACGTTCGGCGTCCAGCGCGAACTCCTGCCAGAAGTTCACGTCGGCGTCGCTCGCGGCGATGCGCTCGTCCAGGTCGTCGATATACACGCCCGAGTACGGATTGCGCCGCAAATAATCGAGCGCCTGGTTCTTCACGATGGTCGACATCCACGTGGACGGCGAAGCCTTGCCCGGGTCGTACGAACCGGCGAAGCGCCAGATCTTGATGAAGCCGTCCTGCACCACTTCTTCGGCCGATTCGCTGGTGCGGGTGACGCGCACCGCGAGGCCGAACAGCGACGGCGCCGACGCCCGGTACAGCGCTTCGAACGCGCCGGCCTCGTGCCTTGAAACGCGCTCGAGCAGCGCCGCGAGATACGCGCTCTTCTGATCCAGTGCGGACGCGCTGATGGTCGCGTCGGTCGAAGCATCATGTGACATTGCACATCCTCCGAGACGGTGCGCGCGTGTTATTCCTGACCGGCCTGCGGCGACTGCGGTCCGGCGAACCAGCCCTCTTCCCGCGCGACGCGCTCGAGCGCCGCCTCGACCATCGCGCAAGCCCGGTTGCTGACGTCGCCCAGATAGCGGTGCAGCGCGGCGTCCTGCGCCGAGCGCGACGTGCACGCGTCGCTGTAGCGTTCGAACGCCGAGAGCTTCATGACCAGCTCCGCCAGGTGGCGCGGACATTCGCACGCGATCGTCGAAGAGCGGCTGGCAATAACTTCCAGTTCGCGGTCGTCGTAGCGACGGCGCACGCGCGACCACACGGCGTCGTCGCCGATGCGTTCCTGAATGCGGACGCGTTCGCACAGGTCGCCGAGCATCTGACGGAATTCCGTCCGGCTGTCGGGCTCGCGATAAAGACGCACGCCGGCCACGCGCAGAATCTCCGCCGCCGGGCCGGTGCCGAAGCTGTAGACGACCGCGATCGCTTTCGCGCGGACTGCGTCGCCGAGCGCGATGATCTGCGACGCGATGTCCTCTTGCAGTGAGTCGACGCTGACCAGCAAGGCGTCGATCGGCGCGCCGCGTTCTCCGCTCGTGCCGCTGCCGGCCTCGGCGATGGAGAGATCGGCAAACGTGATCAGTTCGTTCACGCCATAGGGCCGCAGATCGACGCCCGACGCCCGAAAACGCTGCGCAAGGCTGCCGCCGACCAGGGCGAGACGGAGATCGACGGACTCGACCAGCGGCAGGTCAGCCGCGCCGCCGCTTTCGCGTCCGCTGCGCGCGGCCAGAAACTGCAATTGCTCGCGATCCAGCCGCGCGATGGCACCGATCGCGTGGCCGCGGCTCACCAGCAGTTTGATCAAACTGAGTCGCCTGACGTCGTCTTCTGTGTAGAGACGCTGGCCTGACGCGGTTTTGGCCGGCCCGACCACGCCGTAACGGCGCTCCCAGATTCGCAAGGTCGTGACCGGCATCTTGGCCAGGCGCGCCGCCTCGCCGCTTCTGTAGCCCTGTTGAGCCGGTTGTTGCTCGTCATACGAAGTCATCATGAAACCCTAAGTGATTCAGTTTTCGATTCAAGCATACTGCATTTCCGACGATACGAAACGATTTAGCGACTCACAATCCATCATTGAAACGGTATTTTTGATGCACTATGATTTTTAACGTCACTCCCACCGTTCAACTCCGCGGCCCGAAGACTCCCCAGGACGCCCGTGCGGCGCGGCCAGCGGCCACCCCGTCCGACGCCGGACAGCCATTCCAGCCACCTAGGTCAATGCATCGTGAAGACTTCTGACTCCCGCCCCCGCATCGCGGTCGTCGGCGCAGGCATTGCCGGTCTGTCATGCGCCACGACCCTGCGCGCGGCCGGTTGCCGGCTGCGCCTGTTCGACCGCAGCCGCGGGCCGGCCGGCCGCATGAGCGCGCGGCGCGACGGCGACTGGCAGTGCGACCACGGCGCGCAATATTTCACCGCCCGCGACCGCGCGTTTCGGGCCGAAGTCGCGCGCTGGCAGAAAGCCGGCGCGGCGGCGGCATGGCCCGCGCGCCTCGCCGTGCTGGGCGCGCCCGGTTCGACGGCGCACACCACGCGTATCGAGCGCTTCGTCGGCACGCCGCGCATGAGCGCGCCGGCGCGGCTCCTCGCCGAGACGCTGCCGCTCACCACTCGGTGCACGATCGAGAAAGTGCAGTGCGAGCCGCAAGGCTGGCAGCTCTGGTCGGCTGAGCACGGCGCCATCGACGACAAATTCGATGCGGTCGTGCTCGCCATGCCGGCGCCGCAAGTCGCGCCGCTGCTGCACGCGCCGGCGCCCGAGCTCGCGATGATGGCACGCAGCACGGTGATGCGCGCGTGCTGGGCGCTGATGCTGCGCTTCGACGGTCGTGTGCCGCTGGCGTTCGACGCCGCCTTCGTCAATCACGGGCCGCTTCGCTGGATGGCGCGCGACAGCAGCAAGCCCGGCCGCGGCGGTCCGGAAACCTGGCTGCTGCACGCGACGGCGGAGTGGAGCGAAGCACACCTTGACACGCCGGCCGAGCAGGTGGCGGCCGCCATGCTGGAAGCCTTCCAGCGTTGCGGCGGACCGAGGCCGGCGGCGTGGACCGCGCACCGCTGGCGTCACGCGGATGTCGCACCGGACGGCGATCCCGCGCCGGGTTATGTATGGCGCGACGTCGATGGCCTGGGTCTGTGCGGCGACTGGCTGAACGGTGGACGAGTGGAAGGCGCGTGGCTGAGTGGCAGAGCGCTCGGGCATGAGATGCTGCGAGCGCTGCAATCGGTGTAGCGATTGGAGACGCGGCGCCGAAGGGCAGAGCACTCGGCGCGAACTGCTGCGGGCGCTGCAGTCGATCGAGCGCGTGTTGGTGCACGAGGCGCCGGGCGCTCGCGTGGAGGCCGAAATGAAATGTACCGCCCGCCCCGGCGCATAAAGCGGCGGAGCAGGCGACACGATTGGCACCACCAACTCGACGCGAAAACTCAGGCGCTTAAGCGACCTTATAGCGTTCCAGCCAATGCGCGTACGGCGCCGGCAACGTCCACGACGGACGCTCGATGCCGAGCTTTTTCGCCGCATGATACGGCCAGTGCGGATCGGCCAGATGCGCGCGGCCGACCATCACCAGATCCAGTTGCCCGTCCTTCACCGAACGGTCCGCCAGTTCCGGCGTGTCGATACCCCACGCCGACGAAACCGGAATCCCAGCCTCGCGGCGCACGCGCTCGGCGATCGGCGCGAGAAACGCCGGCGCCCACGGAATCGCCGCCGTCGGCGTGGAGAAGCCGACGCTGACGCTCAGCATGTCGAGGCCTTCGCGCTTGAAATTCTTCGCCAGTTCGATCGATTCGACCAGGGTTTCCTCGTCGCGGCCGTCGTACTCGATCACGCCGAAACGCGCCGTCAACGGCAGATGCTCCGGCCACACCTTACGCACCGCCGCCAGCGTTTCGAGCATGAAGCGGCTGCGGTTCTTCAGGTTGCCGCCGTAGGCGTCGTCGCGCTGGTTGGAGTGCGTCGAGAAGAAGCTCTGGCCGAGATAGCCATGCGCGAAATGCAGTTCGAGCCATTCGAAGCCCGCGTCACGCGCACGCTTCGCGGCGGCGACGAAATCTTCGCGAACGCGCGCGATGTCGTCGAGCGTCATGGCTTTCGGCACCTTCGGCAGATTGCCGCCGAACGCGATCGCCGACGGCGCGATGGTTTGCCAGCCGCGGCTGTCGTCGTCGGCGATGTGATCGTCGCCTTCCCACGGACGGTTGGCGCTGGCTTTACGGCCCGCGTGGCCGATCTGGATGCCCGGCACCGAGCCGGCAGCCTTGATTGAGGCCACGACCGGCGCGAAGGCCTGCGCCTGCTCGTCCGTCCAGATGCCGGCGCAGCCCGGCGTGATGCGGCCTTCAGGCGACACGGCCGTCGCCTCGACGATCACCAGCCCCGCGCCGCCGCGCGCCAGACCGGCCAGATGGATGCGGTGCCAGTCGTTGACCAGGCCGTCTTCGGCGGTGTACTGGCACATCGGCGGAATGGCGATCCGGTTGCGCAGGGAAACGTCTTTGAGCTTGTAGGGCTGGAACAATGCGGACATCAGGCTAAACTCCTCTGGACTTGCTTGTACGGTAGTTCGATAAACATCGAATAACGAAGTATCGCAGAAACCTTTATCATTTGCAGGATGCGCACTTATAACCACCCCACCGCCGAGGATTTCGCGCTCGGGCGGCTCTTTCATGCCCTGAGCGACCCGGTCCGCCTGGAGATCGTGCGGCGCCTCGCGTCGGTCGACGAGGCCACCTGTGGCGAACTCGACGGCGGCCGTCCGAAGTCGAGCGTGTCGCATCACTTCCGGATCCTGCGCGAGGCGGGCCTCGTGCGCACGCGCGTGGCCGGCACCGTGCATCAGAATTCGCTGCGGCGCGCGGACCTGGACGCCCGGTTTCCGGGCTTGATGGAGGCGATTCTCAAGCAGATCGTCGCGGAACCGGTGGAGAGCGAGCCGGCTTGAAGTTGGGGCTTGAAGTTGACGCCAACGTGACGCGCGCGACGCGATCCCGCGCTTCTATTCCCGCCAAAGCTTTCGCATCAGCGCGAGCAACGCCGTCGGGGCCGTGCCTTTTTGACAATAGCCGTCGAAATTGTGACGTGCCTTGCCGGTTTCTTTCACGTGATCCTCGTCGAGCGACGTGAACGCGACAATGCCCAGACTCTGCGTCGGCAGATAGCTGCGTAGCGCGCTCGCGGTTTCATAGCCGTCGCGCTCCGGCATCATGATGTCGAGCACCACCACGTCGGGCACCCAGTCCCGCACGCAGCGCAGCGCCTGCTCGCAGCCGTCGGCGGCGCGGGCGTCGACGCCTTCATAGGAGAGATACGTGGCGAGCGCTTCGGCGGCGCCGACGTTGTCGTCGACGACCAGCACGCGCGGCAATTCGTGCAATACCCGGATCTCACGGGCGCTCCACCTTTGACAGGGCGCCTTGCGCCGCACCTTCCATCACGGATGGTTGTACATCGCATTCCAATCCGAGCGGGAGACCGGCGCGCGTCCCGCGTCCGACGAACCGCTCGCGGTGCCACCGAAACCCGTCGCGGCATGCCGTGCCGCCACCCGTGCTTCGGCAGCCTGAATATCGGCCGGATAGTTCGGGTCTTCACCGCGGCCCGGGTTATAGCCGGCCTGTTCGAGTTCGATCAGTTCGGCTCGCACTTGCGCACGAGTGACAGGCGAGTTCGATTGAGCGAACACGGCAACCGGCGCGGCAAGGGCAGCGGCAACCACAACGGCTTGAATAAGGGACTTCATGATGACGACCTCCAGACTTCGCTTTGTTCTGCTACGAACAGCCCTGTTCGTAATTCAGTGACGACAGTCTAGAAAGGTCGGTGCTTGAGAATAAGGGCCGTGCGTGGAGAGGATTGTTCTCAAATGTGGATAAACCGCGGCCGGGCCGCCCTATCTCGAAGCGAAGGTCGGCACGTAGGCAGCACTATCGACGCGGGAAAAGACACAGATGCGTCTTCACATGGAGATTCGGATTTCCGCAGCGATGGCCGGCGTAGTCGATCTGCTCGCCTGGTGCAAGGTCCGTCGGCGCCTTATGCGTGGACGTCGGTGGATTAACGGAAGCCGCCGGCTTGCCACCGCTGCTTGCACATCCCGCAAGGCTTGCGGCAAGGATCGCCGTCAAGGCAGATTTTTGCAGTAACGCGCGCATATCGCCGCCTCATCATTCGTGGAAAAAGATGAGCCATCCTGCTCCGCGAAGGTCGCTGCCAGCATCACGCCAATATGACAAAAATCTCATGCAGGCGGCCGCCCGATTGCCGTTTCGTCGATACCGTATGTCCTGACATTTTTCTCATGTTTCGGTCACGATGGCACACCACCTGCGATTCATACTGGGCTCACGAATCGCCAAACGGCGGTCGTCACACAGGAGGTTTCAACATGACTACTGCAAGACTCTTCACCCTGTCCGTCGCTGTCCTGACGATATTCGGCGCGGCCTCGCCAGTTGCGCAGGCACAAGGCAAGTCTCGCGCGGAGGTGAAACAGGAATTGGTTCAAGCGCAACACGATGGCGTGATTCCAACCAGCAAGACACGATACCCGGCAGACGCCAACACGATTGCCCGCAACAAGCAGACGCACGCAATTTCGTCGCATGGCGGCGAAACGGCGGCTTCAATGGACCAGCATGACAAGCTCGCCGCGAAGTAACGGCACGTGCCGCCGGGAACAACATGTCCGGCGGCATGCGTGCACCTGTTGCCAATGACCGGGGCGCCCTCACGCTTTGCGCACGGCGTCGCGTGTCGGGGACGTCGTCATGCCGTTACGTGAACCGCCGTGGTTGGGAAAGCGCAGCCAGAAACGGGTGCGGACGTGAGGCCGGCTTTCGCAGCCACACTGTCCTCCATGGCTGTTCAAGATCGACTTCACGATGGCAAGACCCAGCCCCGTGCCCGATGCCGAACGGTGCCGCGCAGGGTCCACACGATAGAACCGCTCGAATATGCGTTCAAGATGGCGAGCTTCGATTCCCGCTCCTGAGTCCGACACGCTCAGCGTGGTCGAGTCCGGCTCTTCCTTGCAGTCGATGGCTATGGTGCTGCCTTGCGGCGCCTGCACGAGCGCGTTCGACAGCAGGTTGCTGAGCGCGCGTTGAAAGAGCAGCAGATCGGCCCGCACCTTGCCCTCGCCCATCACCTCGATCTTGACCTGCGCATCTTCGGCTACGGTCTCGTAGTAGCCGGCGACGCGTTCGGCTTCCGCGACCGCGTCGAATGAACGGAAGGACAGCAGCGCGTCAGCCTGATCGGAGCGCGCGAGGAAAAGCATGTCTTCGATCATGCGCGACAGCCGCTGATACTCGTCCACGCTCGACTCGATCACGTCCCGGTAGTCCTCCGCGCTCCGACGCTGTGACAACGCCACCTGAGCAGCGGCAAGCAGATTGGTGAGCGGCGTGCGCATATCGTGCGCGAGATTGGCGGAGAACTGGCTCAGCCGGGTGAACGATTCGTCGAGCCGCGCCAGCATGCCGTTAAAGGCCTGCTCCAGTTCCCTCAACTCGCACGACACATCCAATTCCGGTAGCGGCTGCGCCAGGCCGCTCGTCGACATCTCCTCTGCCCGGGCCACCAGCCTGCGCAGCGGGAGCAGGCCGAGCATGGCGATGCCGTAGGCGAACGCGGCGGCCAGAAGCACACCCAACACTTCAATGACCAGCGCGGTATACACGTATGCGTGCAACAGAGCCTGATCACTGGTTCGATCGTACTGAACGACGACGCGCACCCGCGGTCCAATCCCGCCATTGAGCGGCGCGCTCTCCGCCAGGTATCGAAGATTCGAGCGGGCGCGCGTGAGAGCTACAGGCGAACCGCTCACCCCGGTTGCGAGAATCGGCGCAGAGGGCTTAAACCCCGCGGTGCTCAACAGGCGCTGCCCCGCCGTACCGTAGATGGCAAGCGCCATGTGCGGATGCCCATGCAGGTGGTCGATCAACGTCTGCGCATCGCCGGCAATGCCCTCCACAGTCGGAATCCCCGCCAGATGCGTGCGCAACGCCGCCATCGTGCTGGACATCTGCTCGATCGAGGTCGACTCGAGGCGGCTGCGAAGCGCCTGATATAGCGCAAGCCCGCTGAGCGCGAGGATCGCCGACGTGGACAGGATGATGAGAGCCGTGAGCCTTGCACGCAGCGTACGTGGCACCGCGCGCCCGATCAATTGCCGCCGCCCCGGTTTTCCAGCACATACCCCATGCCTCTCACGGTGTGAATGAGCTTGGATTCGTAGGCGTCGTCGATCTTGGAGCGCAGCCGCCTGATTGCCGAATCGACCACGTTCGTATCGCTGTTGAAGTTCATGTCCCACACTTGCGACGCGATCGTCGCGCGCGGCAGGATTTCCCCTTCCTTACGCATCAGCAGCCACAGCAGCGTGAATTCCTTGGCGGTGAGCAGGATCACGTCGCCCTGCCGGGTCGCCTTGCGCCGCGTCAGGTCCAGTTCGAGATCGGCGACCTTCAGCGACGCGGATTCGCGCGGCTTGCCGCGTCTCAGGATCGACCTCACGCGCGCGATCAGCTCGACGAAGTCGAACGGCTTCGCGAGGTAGTCGTCGGCGCCGAGTTCCAGTCCCTTGACGCGGTCCCCCACGTCGTCGCGCGCGGTGAGAAACAGCACGGGCGTGGGCCGTGTGCGGCGAAGGTTTTGCAGCAGCGTCCAACCGTCCTGTCCCGGCAGCATCACGTCGAGAATCAGCAGGTCGTAGTCTTCCGTCTCCGCCTGATGCTGGCCCGTCACACCGTCTTCCGCCCAATCAACGACGTATCCCGCCTCCGATAAGCCTTTTCGCAAATAAGCGCCGGTCTTCGGCTCATCTTCCACCAACAGAATCCGCATTCCCACTACCTCGAAAAAATACCCAACCGGCGCAGCAACTGGCCGGGCGACGCTTTCCCCAGCCAGCTCGATGCAGCAGCGCGCCATGACGACGAATGAGCGGCCCGGTACAGCACGGGCAAGACCAGCAATGTCAACGCCGTGGACGACAGAATTCCGCCGATGACCACCGTTGCCAGCGGACGCTGCACTTCCGAGCCCGTGCCGGTTGCGAACGCCATCGGCAAAAAGCCGAGCGACGCGACGAGTGCCGTCATTAGCACGGGCCGCAGCCGTGTCAAGGCGCCCTCGCGGACGGCCGCGTCCAGCGCCGTGCCTTCATCGCGCAGATTTCGGATGAAGGAAATCATGACGAGTCCGTTGAGCACTGCAACGCCCGACAGCGCGATGAACCCCACGGCCGCGGTGATGGAAAGCGGAATACCCCTCAACCAGAGCGACAGCACGCCGCCGCTCAAAGCGAATGGAATGCCCGTGAAAACCAGCAAACCATCCTTAGCATTATTAAACATAATGAACAGCAGGACAAACACCATGAAAAGCGAAAGCGGCACGACCAGCTTCAGGCGCTCGCTCGCGCTTTGCAACTGCTCGAACTGTCCGCCCCACGACAACCAGTAACCGGAGGGCACCTGCACGTCCTGGCGGATCTGCTCGCGCGCGTCCGCCACGAACGAGCCGACATCGCGCCCACGGACATTCGCGCTCACCACCACGCGCCGCTTGCCATCTTCACGGCTGATCTGGTTGGGACCAGGAGCGACGTCAACCGTGGCCAGTTCGGCGAGCGGCACGTAAGGCGCCTGCGCGAGCGGCACGCTGCCGCCCACCGCCGCGGCAAACGGCAACGCAATCGGCAAGTGCTTGATCGCTTCGATGTCCGAGCGAAGTTCGTCCGGCAAGCGCACGACGATATCGAAACGCCGGTCGCCCTGAAACAGCGTGCCGGTTTTCTGGCCGCCGACCGCGGCCGCAACCGTGTCCTGAATGTCGCCTACCGTGACGCCATAGCGCGCCAGCTTGTCCCGGTCCACGTTGATGGTGAGAACCGGCAAGCCGCTGGTTTGTTCCACCTTGACCTCCGCAGCGCCCGGCACTTTCTGTAAGGCCGCCGCGATCTTCTCGCCCGTGTCGCTGAGCACCGTCATGTCGTCGCCGAAGAGTTTCACTGCGACATCGCTGCGCACGCCAGAGATCAATTCGTTGAAACGGAGTTGAATCGGTTGGGAAAATTCGTAACTATTTCCCGGCAATTCCGCAAGAACGGCTTCGATTTCCGCAACGAGAGTGTCGCGCGACTTGTTCGGGTCCGGCCATTGGTCCGTCGGCTTGAGCATGATGTAGCCGTCGGACAGGTTGGGCGGCATCGGATCCGCCGCGATTTCCGCCGTCCCCGTACGGGCAAAAACGCGCTCGATTTCCGGGAACCGTTGCTTCAATGTTTTCTCAATGGACTTTTGCATGCTGACCGATTGGGACAGACTCGTACCCGGAATGCGCAATGCGGCGACGGCCAGGTCGCCCTCGTTCAGACTCGGGACGAACTCGCTGCCCAGGCGCGCCGCCAGGCCGATACTCAGCGTGACGATCAGGGCCGCGCCGGCGAACACGCGTTTCGGGCGCGTCATGAAAACGGTGAGCAGCGGTTCATAGGCTCGCCTCGCCCAACCCATCAAACGGTTTTCCTTTTCTTCGACGCGCTTGCCGATAAACAGCGCCACCGCGGCGGGGATGAAGGTGACCGTCAACAGCATCGCGGCAGCCAGCGCCATCACGACCGTCACGGCCATCGGGTGAAACATCTTTGCCTCGACGCCGGTGAGCGCGAAGATCGGCAGATAGACCACCATGATGATCAGTTGACCGAATATCAGCGCGCGCCGCGCCTCCTGCGACGCGCCGAAGACTTCGGCGAAACGCTCCTCGCGGCTCAGCGGCCGGCCGGCGAGCGTCTGCGCGTGAGCCAGGCGCCTGACGCAGTTTTCGACAATCACGACCGCGCCGTCGACGATGATCCCGAAGTCGAGCGCGCCCAGACTCATGAGGTTCGCGCTCACTTTCGCATTGACCATGCCGGTGAAGGTCATCAGCATCGACAGCGGAATGACGAGCGCCGTGATCAGCGCCGCGCGCAGGTTGCCGAGAAAGAGGAACAGCACGACGATCACGAGCACCGCGCCTTCGAGCAGGTTCTTCTTGACCGTCTGCACGGCCTTTTCAACCAACACGGTGCGGTCGTACGCGGGAATCGCGCGCACGCCTGGCGGCAAGCTGCGGTTGACGTCCTCCATCTTGACGGAGACCGCCTTGGCGACGGTGCGGCTGTTCTCTCCGATCAGCATGAACACGGTGCCGAGCACGACCTCTTCGCCGTTCGACGTCGCGGCGCCCGTGCGCAATTCACGGCCGATATCCACCTGTCCGACGTCCTTGATGCGAACCGGCACGCCGCCCACGTTGGTCAGCACGACATTGGCGATGTCGTCGACCGAGCGAGCCTGACCGGGCACCCGCACGAGATATTGCTCGCCGCGTTTTTCAATGTAGCCCGCGCCGACGTTGGCATTGCTACGGTCGATCGCGCGCACCACGTCCGCGAGCGTCAAGCCGTGGGACATGAGCTTGGCGGGATTCGGCGCGACCCGGAACTCCTTGACATAGCCGCCGATGGAATTCACCTCGGTGACACCCGGCACGTTGCGCAGTTGAGGCTTGACGACCCAGTCCTGAAGCTCGCGCAGATCCACGGGCGTATAGCGGGTGCCGTCCGGCTTGACGGCCGACGCGTCGGCTTCCACCGTCCACAGGTAAATCTCGCCGAGGCCCGTCGAGGTCGGGCCCATCGCCGGCGTCGCACCGGGCGGCAGCTTGTCCCTGGCTTCCTGAATCCGCTCGTTGACGAGCTGACGCGCGAAGTAGATGTCGGTACCGTCCTTGAAGATCACCGTGACCTGAGACAGGCCGTAGCGGGAGATGGAACGCGTCTGCGCCAGATTGGGGAGACCGGCCATCGCGGTCTCCACCGGATACGTGATGCGTTGCTCGGCTTCGAGCGGCGAATAGCCCGGCGCCGAGGTGTTGATCTGCACCTGAACGTTGGTGATGTCGGGCACGGCGTCGATGGGCAGCTTCTGATAGCTGTACACCCCCCATCCCGCGATGGCGGCAATGGCAAGCATGACCAGCCAGCGGTGCGCGATGGCGAAGCGAATCAGTCTTTCAAACATGCGAAGGATCCTTGGAAACCGGGGCTCGGGAAAGCGGTCTGCTAAAGGCAGGTCACGGCAGCTTCATGGCGACGGGGCGTCAATCTTCCTCGGCACTGCCTTTCCCGAGTTCGGCCTTGAGGACGAAGCTGTTCGCGGCGGCATACTGTTGACCTGGCCCAAGTCCTTTCACCACTTCGACGACCTTGTCGTCACGGCGTCCCGTCTCGACGGCCTGAGCGACAAAACCCCTGGGCGACTGCACGAAGATCGCGGGCGCGCCGTCGATCTCCTGCAGCGCGTCGCTCGCCACCGCGAGCGGCACGCTTTGTTTGCCGGCATCCACCGAGACATTGACGAACATGCCCGGCCGCCACGCGCCGTCTGGATTCGGCAACACCACACGCGCCGGCGCGGTGCGGGTCTGCTCGCCGAGCAACGCGCCGACGTAGGCGATCGGACCGCTCGACTTCGAGTCGAACGCGGTTGCGCTGACCGTCGCTTCGCGGCCGACACGCACATCGTTCAGGCGCTGCGCGGGCACCGCCATTTCGGCCCACACGGACGAGAGGTCGGAGAGCACGAATACCTTGGCATCCGCCGCGATCGCCTCGCCGGGCGTCGCGTGCTTCTCGACCAGCGTTCCGGCAAACGGGGCGCGCAGTTCGTAACGGTTCAAGGCGCCGGCCGATGGCGGCGCATTTAGCGCGGCGAGCTTCGCGCGGGCATTTTGCGTGGCGATCTCGGCTTCGCGCAACACGACCTGCGCCTGGAGATAATCCTGCTCGGCCGAGATACGCTCCTGCCACAGCGTCTTTTCGCGTTGGTACGAGGTTCGCGCGGCGGCGAGCCGGCGCTCCGCGCTCAGCAGTTCACTTCGGCGATCCGCAAGATCGGTGCTGGCGATGACCGCCAGCACTTGCCCTTGCGCGACTTTCTCGCCGATCGAGACATTGACTCGCTCGACGATGCCCGCCACGCGCGGCACGACGTGAGCTGTCCGATCCTCATTGAATCTGATCTCACCGGGAAGCTGGAACGTCGTGAGAATCTGCGCGGGACCGGCGCGGTCGAGACGAATCTGCGCCGCCTCGATTTGCGCCGCGCTGAGCGCGATTGCCCCATCGGCCCGCGAAAACACGAACGATGCGGATTGCCCACGCCACTTGAGGTCGATGGACGCGTCGAAGACGTGGGGCTTCGCGATCGGTTCGGCGGACGTCAGCTTTTGACCTGCCGACGCGAATCGCAATGGCTGTATCGAACCGTCGTAGCGCTTGATCGAACCCGACACGGCCAGGTCCTTGTCCGCGGGTTTGCCTTCGACAAAAGGATAGACGACGAGGCGCGCGTCCCCCGGCTTCTCGGACAGGACGACTTCGACGGCCAGCGCGCCGTGTCGGAAAACCGTGCCGCCATGCTGGCCGGTCATAGCCGGCGCGCTTGCCGATGTTTCGACAACGCCCGAAGCGCCCGCGGTTTTCGACGACACCCCCGTCAACGCGAACACGGCGAGCGCGACGCTCACGCCGCTGAGGGTCACCGCGGTGGCGACAATGAGTTTTCTGCTTAGCATGAGAAGTCCTTCAAGGTAGACGGGGCGCGCTGCCGGGCAGCGGAACACCGACAAGCCGGCCGATCTCGGCGTAAGCCAGGTGCGCATCGGTCAATGCCTGCACGTACTGCGACTGGCCCTGAAACAGCGTGCGCTGCGCATCCAGGACGTCGAGGAAGCTGAATTTGCCGAGCTCGTAGCCGCGCGACATCGCGTCGAGCGCCTCGCGCGCGGCCGGCAGGACATCGGTTTTCAGACGCCGCGCTTCCAGGCTCGACCGCTCGTAGTTGGCGTACGCCTGAATCAAGTCGAGTTGCAGGCGCGCCTTTTCACTCTCGAAGTCGGCGCTCGCCTTCTCGGCTTTGTGAACCGATTCGAGCAGCGCACCCTTGTTGGTGTCGAACAGCGGAAGCGGAATGGAAACACCGACCACCGCCTGGTTGCCGGGCACCCCGCCGGTCACGACCCGCTTCATGCCCGCGCTGAACGTGATATCGGGGATACGTTTCGCGCGCTCGACGGCAATCGCGGCGTTGCTCCGCAGCGTCTCGGCCTGCGCGGCGCGCGCGAGCGGTGCGTCGGACAGTTGGGGCAACAGTTCGGCAAGCAGTTCGATCGCCGGCACGTTGTCGATGTCACCTGCCACAGGGCGTCCACGCACGAGCGGACTGCCCGTCACGTTCGAGAGCTTTTCCGCGGCAATGGTCAGCCGCGAGGCCGCGTTGGCCTGTTCGATCTGAACGCCGGTCGCGGCGACCCGCGCTTTGGTCGCCTCGACCGGCGACACCTTGCCCGCCCGCGCGCGTTTGTCCGCCAGCTCCGCCGATCTCGTCGCGATGTCGGCCGACTCACGCGCCACCTGCAACTGGCGCTGCGCCGCGAGCAATCCGTAAAACGCGGCGATGACGTCCGACCGCAGGGCCGCGCCGCGCGCATCGAGCGACGCGAGCGCCACTTCGCGCCCATAAGAGGCGACGTCGAGGCGCGCCTGACGCTTGCCGCCGAGTTCGACGGTCTGATTGACGAGCGCCGTCGACGTGCGCTCCATGCGGCCGAACCCTTCCTGCAGCAGCGAGATCTGCGGATTGGGGCGGGCGCCTGCCTGCATGAACGTGCCACGCGACGCATCGGCATCGGCGCGCGCACCGCGCAGCAGCGGGTTGTTCTCGGCGGCGATGCCGAGCGCCTCATCGAGCGACAAGGCGGCGCCTTCGGGCGGCTCAGCTTGTGCGGTCGATGGTGAGGGTCGATTGTCTTGCGCCAGCGGCGCAGCGGATTGCGCGAAGGCCGGATTCACCGCAGCGATCGCAAGTACGGCAGCCAGGTTGCGGGTAAGCATGGTGAGGTGACGTGTTGACGAGGTGCGACCGATGCTACGGTCCTGCCGCCATGCCAACATGGTGGAAAAATGAGATTTCTGTCATGTTCGGCGGCCAGCGCCGATGGGGTCGGCGGCACAACGGGGCGTCACGGCTAACAATGTCCGGCCTTGTCATGGTGATTGCCCCGATCCAAACCCAGTCCACTGCTCGGAGCCTTACCACTGGTAGGCCGCACCTGCGCCGAATGATGTGGCCGCCGAACTGAAACCCGCGCCCAGGCGTACCTTGATCTTCGGCGTGATGCGCGCCGTCGCGCCAATCGCCGTAGCTTGATATCGCGCCCAACGTGTTGCCGAGCGCCGTCACCCGTTGATCGGTGTACTGCCTGGCTTGGTTGATCGAAGCGTCCAGTTGACCCAGATTGACCGCGTCCGTCGTGTGGGTGCCGACCGCTACATGGGTGATTTGCCGTTCACCTCCCGCAGAGCCGACCGAGACTGTGTTGTCGCGATCGGCGACAGAGCCCGCCCCCAGCGCCACCGAGTTGGCCGTGGTGGTCGTTGCACTCGCGCCCAGTGCCGTTGCCCGGTGAGCGCTCGCCTGGGCATTCGCACCTGCCGCCGTGGATGCGTCCCGCTTGCTTCTGCCGCTTCTGTGTCCCGGTCGCTGTGTGCCGCGAAGATCGGATCGGTCGAGCCGTCCGGCGTCCCCCCCAAGGCGATCTGATAGTTCGCACCCGACGTAGAAACGGTCGAAGCACGTGTACCCACCGCCATCGAAACACCACCACGACCCGAGGCGCCCGCGCCCACGGCCATGTTGTCGTTGTAGTCCGCCCTGGCGCCATCGCCGATGGCGACGGTGTTGTTGTACAACGCTTGGGCATTGCGACCGATTGCGACATCGCCCGCCGCGTTAGCAACAGCATCGTCGGTGCCGTCATTGAGGCCGTCGGTCTTGAAATAGCGATTGGCCGCGTAGAGTTGCGCGCCGTTGACGGCATCCGTGCTGTTGGCGGTCACAGCAGCGGGAGTGAGACCGATCAGCTTGTTGGCGGTACCCGATGTCGTGCCATTGCTGAACAGGCTCAATCCGCCGTGAACATATGCGGCCGGAAGCCCCGCGATCACGCCCGTGCCAAACACTTCGAGGCCACCGGTTACGAAAAGACCGGTCTTGTTCGACACAAGATTGAGCCCGTCAATCAATCCAACCGACGCCGCTGTACCCGCGTTGCCCGACTGAATCTGACACTCCGGTCCCGAGTAGCCTGCTGCGGAGTATGTATCGTAGATCGCCGCACAACCTGGGTCGGTGGTGTCGTTGGACAGGGCGACGCGGCTGGCGTGCGCGCAAGGCGCCGCAAGAAACGCGATGAGTGCGGCGATGCTCCAGGCAGTCGGCGTCGAGCCGCAGCTTCTCTTCTTGCCCGAAAATACAACGCTTTCGGGTATAACCGCCCTTGTACGTGGTGACGCATCCGAACGCAAAGCGGATATTTTATTCGTGGAGGAAGCCTCGAAAGGTTGCAGCTGTTTCACGATGTCATCAACAACGACGACGCTGCGTTTCCAACGATTCACCACTTCGCGGGAACGCCATACGCAATTCACTGCCTGCGCAAGAACGCCCCGATACCTCGCAATCCGACGCGTTCCTCGACAATAGGCCCCAACTGCCGGCACTCGACATGAATCCCTCGCGCAGGAACATTCCCCAGAAATTCATCGATCATTTCTCGCACGTCGGGGTCGATGAAATCCGCGCGGCTGCCGTCGAGTAGCACTGTGGCGCCATCAGGGATCGCCTTCAGATGTTCCTTGAGGCTGACCTTCGCGAGAAACGACACGTCCTTGCGGAATATCAGCAGGAAGTGGTCGTCATGCTGCGCCAGCGTGATTGGGCGCTGCATGTGCGCATGAATGGCGAACGCGATGCTGCACACGATCCCCAGCACGATGCCCATCAACAGGTCGGTCAGCAGCACGGCGGAGATCGTCACGACGAATGGTGCGAAACGCGCAAGGCCTTGTCTGGCGGCATCCGCGAACATCGACGGTTTGGCGAGCTTCAGCCCCGTGAAGATCAGAATGGTGGCGAGACTCGCGAGCGGAATCAGATTGATCACCGCTGTCAGCGCGAAGACGCTCACGAGCAACAACACGCCGTGCACGACGGCCGACCAGCGGCTTTGCGCACCCGCTTCGACGTTGGCGGAACTGCGGACGATCACGGACGTGATCGGCAGGCCGCCGATCGCACCCGCCACCATGTTGCCGATGCCCTGTGCCTTGAGTTCGCGGTCCGGCTGCACAGGGCGTTTCTTCGGATCGATTTGCTCGACGGCTTCGAGACTGAGCAGCGTTTCCAGACTCGCGACGATCGCGATCGTCATTGCCAGGCGCCAAACCTCGGGGTTCAGTAAGTGCGTCAATTCAGGCCAGTTGAACGCTTGGTCCAATGCGGCAAACGAGGCCAACGACGGCAGCGACACACGATGCTCGAGCGGCGGCGCGAACCCGGGAGCGGCAAAGTCGAGCAACAGCGTGACCGAAATGCCGAACAACACGACCGCAAGCGGCGCGGGCACATGGCGCACGAGGGCGAAGCGTCGCGCGGCCCTGGTTTCCCAACTGGCGAGGATCGCCAGCGATACGATCGCAATCGCGCATGCAGCCACGGACATCGCGCCGAACGGCGTGACGATCGTGCCGGTCGTGCCGCTCGCGCTACCGTTGGCCAGGCCCGCCGCGAGCGGCGCCTGTTTGATGATGAGCAACAGGCCGATCGCCGCCAACATGCCCTTGATGACGGAAGACGGCACGTAGGCGGCAAAGCGACCCGCTTTGAGCAGGCCGAATCCGAACTGCATGGCGCCCGCGAGCAGAACCGCCATCAGAAACGAGGGAAAGCTGCCGAGCCTCGTCATCCCATCGACGACGATCACCACGAGCCCGGCCGCGGGACCGCTGACGCTCAGATGCGAGCCGCTCAGCAAGGCGACGACAAGGCCGCCGATGATTCCGGAAAGCAGGCCGGCAAACGGATCGACGCCGGATGCATTGGCGATGCCGAGACACAACGGAAGTGCGACGAGAAAGACGACCGTGCCGGCAAACATATCGCGGGGAAACGATACAAACTGTTCGCGTAGATTCATGATGGTTGTGTAATCCAGACGTTTCGTACAAGGTATGAAGATCGACGGGGTTTTCGGGAGACAGGCACTCGAAGCAGCGCAGGTCGACCGGCCATCGTCTCCACGTTGTGTGGTGGCCCGGGCAGCGGGTCAATGCATTGACTCGATGCGTCGGGTGCGCAATGACGACGCATTCGTCCACAACATGACGCGGGTTAATGCTTCGGTTACCTAATTTAATGACGAAAAAGTACACGTGCATGACATCCAAATGATAAATCCGTCATGTGTGCGTGCCAGGTAATGAACCTGACGAAAGGGATCGAAGTGAAAAGATTTGATTGTCGAAGTTGAATCTAAGGCGGGCGCGTATTTGCAAAGAAAAAAACGCTGACGGAGCAGCCTTATGCTTGACCAGGTGCGCGACAGCGCGAACGACACGCTTTACCGGCAGCAGGTGTCGTTGATACTGGACCGGCGATTGCGGCTGAATACCGGGGACATGTTTGCGAGTGCTGCTATCGGGTCGATCCGACCGCGCCATGATTCGGCATTGGTGCGGGCCTCGGGCCCGCGATGGCCCACTCGCTCATGGACGAGCACGATGGCGAATTCGGTGCGACGGGCGATTTCGGTGTGCGCACGGCGTTTGTGCTGACATTCTGACGCACGCCTGCGCAAGCGGCTGACGCGAAGAGCTGACGAACTCCGTCGCATTGCCTCGGATGGACATGGCAGGTTCGCCTGCCACGCCAGCGACGGTGCCGTGCTCAAGGGCGACCATTACGAACCTGAATAGGTGCTGCAGAAACTGACTGGCCCAACGCAGTGCGGATTGCCGTCAGGCATCGGGAGTCCGTGCGGCGCGCCGCCCGATTCATGCGATCCCGCCGGCACGCCGCCTTCGCCGCTCTGCGCCGGTTGTGTCGCGGCGTTGGCCTTCACCATGTGGGCGAAACTCGGATGAACTTCCGGATAGGACGACTCAGTAACGTAGTGCAAGCCATTGGCCAGCGCCTCGATGAGTTGCTGCCTCACCTCGGCACGTGTCAAGCCCTGAGCCTGAGCAGCGGAAGTAACAAGTACGGCCGAAGCCAGGGCGAGTGTGATGATCGAATTCATATGCGATTCCGTGACTGTCGAATAATGTCGCGCATGCGCGCGGGTTGGTGCGAGAGACAACGATGAGAGGAACACGAGCGCCTGCCGATTACTTGAAGTAGCGTTCGGATTCGGCAAACAGTGCCTTATTGCGCTCGATAGTCCGTCTGCTCGGCGGATAGTCGGCTTCCGTCGTCGCTATGAGACCGTCCCTATATGCCTGAATGAGCTCCTGGCGAACTTCGGCGCGTGTTTTCCCCTGACGCGCCGGTTTGACCGCCGGTGCCGCACCCGACGACATAGTTGTTTCCGGTGCGCCGCCATAACCTTCGACGGGGACATACCTTGGAGACGCCTGCCCTGCGTCTGCGAGTGCCAGCGGGGATAAAAAAACGCTAAACAGGCCAATAACAAGTACTTTTCGAAACTCCATCTGAACCTCCTTTCAACCCGGTGTCGTTATTAACTTGACTCCAGTTTGGCTCGCGGAGGGAGCGTCAGCATGATTGCAACATGATGTTTTTGTCAGGAGGGCCGCACAGTCATACGCGCGTCACACTTTGTTGCTTGCGTTGCCAATGGCTTGTGCGTCAGCAGGCGCTCGCCGATGCAGCGTTTGATGCGCGAGATGTGTGCTTCGAAGGGACAGGGAGAAGTGGAGCGCTCCATCGCCTGCCCGGGTGGAGTGCAATTAGAATCTGTGGCGCAAGCCGACCGTTGCGGCAAACTGATTGTCCGTGGTCGACGGCGAAAGCATGTTGATCGCTGCCACGTTGGCGATGGGGATACCGTTCGCGTTGTAACCGAGCGATCCCGAAGCGTGCTGGTAGACGCCCGCCACGTACACGTCGGTACGCCTGCCGAGCGAGTAGTCAGCGCCAACAAGGAACGTGTGCCACGTCGGCGAGTTATCGCCGTTACCTGTGCCCGTCACCGTACCGTCGGTGAATGTGTACGAGCCGACCAACGCGAGAGCAGGCGTCATATTGTAGGCGCCGTTGATTTCGTAGTTGTCCAGGTGCAGGTTCAGACCGTTGAGCCCCGGCAGGGCACCACCCCCGCTCGCAAGACTTGCGAGGCCGTCGATCTGCGAGTGCGACCACACGAAGCCAGCTCGCGCCGGGCCGTACGCGTAGTTCGCGCCGACACCATAGGTGCGCTGCAGACGTGCCGAGATATTCCCGTCGGCCGAGGCCGCGCTATTCGCTGCACCAAGGCTGCCCGAGTGGTTCGTCTGCAAGTAGCCCGCTGCGACGTTGAACGGACCGTTTCCGTACGTCGCGCCGGCGCTCCATGCGCGACAGGCCGACCCAGGCCTGACGGTTGAGGAAATCGCCATTGCGAATGCGGCCGCTGTTGATAGCGAAACCGCTTTCCAGCTTGAAAATCGCCTTCAGCCCGCCGCCGAGATCTTCGACGCCGTGCAAACCGAAATAGTTGTACGAAAGCGCACCGCTGCCCAACTGCCACACACTATTCCCGCCGGCGTTGTTCGCGTAGATCATGCCGGCGTCAAGGGGGCCGTAGAGGGTCATGCTGGACTGCGCGTGTGTGCTCATGGCAAATGCACCGAGAATGCCTGCAAGGACAAGGTTTTTCGTCATGTACTTTCGCGAGCAGGAACTGGCCCGGGCATGACGCGGCACCCGATCGACGATGCCAAAATATGCCGTCCTTTCGGGAGCCGGTTCTCGAGCAAATAGGCCTATCGGATCGGATAAAGTGGCGATCCAAATCAAACCGATGCCTGGTGATGAGCAACAGTAAAAGATGCCTCGTTCGAGCAGCAACTGCTCGATCTCGCGGAGGCTCCGGTCGAACCGGAAATACGAGCGAACCGCGCAGCTGATGACGAAAGCCGGCAAGCGATGGCCGTGATAAGCGATTTCGTCTTCTTCATCGCTTCATTCCAGATCGACTCGCGCACGCACCACGACTTGAAATGGGCTGCCACGATCGGCCATCACGGCGCCATCAGCCGTCCCGCGTTACCCTTGGTTTGAACCTCGCCCTATAACAGTGGCGAGCTCATGGACACCGCTGGGCCCAATGTCTGGAATGCCGTCCTGTTCAATCAATAAGGCTTACTTATTTATAAAAGACATCTCGTCCCAATGTGACAAAAACATCATGCAGGCGGCCACGATTGACGCCTCGCCGATGCCGCCTGTTCTGACATTTTTCTCATGTTTCGATCGCGATGGCACACCGCCTGAGATTCATACTAGTCTCGCGAATCGCCGAACGGCGGTCGTCACAAAGGAGATTTCAATATGAATACCGCAAGACTCTTCATTCTCTGCGCCGCTGCCATTTCTACGATCGGTGTGGCCTCACAAGTTGCGCAGGCACAAGGCAAATCTCGCGCGGAGGTGAAACAGGAATTGGTTCAAGCACAACACGATGGCGTGATTCCAACCACCAGGACACGATACCCGGCAGACGCCAGCACGATTGCCCGCAACAAGCAGCTACACGCAATTTCTTCGCATGGCGGCGAAATGGCACCTCCAATGGACCGGCATGACAGCCTCACGGCAAAGTAATGGCACGTGCCGCCGGCGGCAATATCCCCGGCAGTATGCATGTACCGTCTCAAGACGCTCACCGGCAATCGCTTATGGGCGGCCTCGGGCGCGAGCCCAGGCGCCTCCGTGCCGCAGTCGAACACGCCGAAGTTCAGCCGATCACCGTGACCGCCGCGCCGCATCTGACGCGCAACATGCTGACGACCAGCGTCACCGTCTGCCAGCCCGGCACCAGCCATTGCGCGACGATCGACAATGTCCAGGTCGACACCGGTTCGCACGGGCTTAGGATTCTCGCGTCCGCGCTACCGGCGGGCTTCACGCTCGCGTCAGTCGCGTCAGTCGCGTCAGACAGCGGGATCGCCGGCGAATGCGCGGTATTCGGCGGCGGCTACACCTGGGGCGCGGTGCGCAGCGCGGACGTCCGCATGGCCGGCCAGTTGGCCGCGTCGATCCCGATCCAGACGATCGCCGACCCGGCGGTGCCCACCGTGCCCGCCGACTGCGCGGGATCCGGCCGCGCCATGCAGACGGTGGCCGGCTTGCGCTCGAACGGTATTCTCGGCGTGGGCCTGTTCGCGGCCGACTGCGGCAGCGGCTGCGTCAGTGCCGCGCTGCCACGCTGGTATTACAGTTGCAACGCTAGCGGCGTCTGCCTCGCCAGCAAGCAAGCCCTTGCGCAGCAGGTGACCAATCCGGTCAGCCGCTTTGCGCTGGACGACAACGGCGTGGTGATCGACCTGCCGGCCATCGCGGACGCCGGCGCGGCCAGCGTATCGGGTTCGATGATCTTCGGCATCGGCACCCAGGCCAACAACATGCTGAACGGCGCCCGCGTCCTCAAGGCGAATTCCGTGACGGGCTACGTCGTCACCACGAGCGGCGGGCAGACTTATTCGCGGAGCTATGTCGACAGCGGTTCGAACGGGCTGTTCTTCCGCACGACTCAGTTCCCGCAGTGCGGCCCCTGGTACTGCCCGACGTCGATTCAGGCCGCGAACGCCGCGATCACCGGCACGGACGGCACGTCGAACACGGTCTCGTTTGCAATCGGCAATTCGAACGCGCTGTTCACGTCGTCGAACAACGCCTTCAACAATCTGGCCGGCGTGACTAGCAGCGGCTTCGGCTGGGGCTTGCCGTTCTTCTTCGGACGACGCGTCTATACAGCGATCGCCTCGCGCGAAACATCGGCGGGCCCGGGGCCTTACTACGCTTTCTGAACGGACGATTGAGACAATCCACATGATCCGGAAACGACAGTTGAAGAACGACGACGTCACGCGAACAGATGCTGCTCAACTTTATTCTCTGGTGGTGCAGGAATCCTTACCATAAAAGATTTTCCCCGTCCATTTTGTCGCAACACAACCCAATCAGGCGCTCATCGCTCTTGCCAGACGACGCTGCGACGTGCTGTTCGCCATGCTGCGGACGGTCTCCTAGCCACGCGTCGCGTTGTTCTGAGGTCAGAGCTGGGATTTCATCTTCAGGATGCCTAGTTTCGATCAAGAATGAGGGGATTAAGTTGCATACCTAACGGTTGGGCGCACCGAGCTCGCGCTCCGCCCCGACACTGCGTGCCGGGTTACTCAGAGCCCGCGCTCGAACTGTACGAGTCTGTGCTGTAGCGCGAGCATCGGTAGCAGCGTTAGCTCCAACCGCTTATCGGCCTTCTGGCTCCGCCTCCGCAGCCAGGGCCGCGTGAACTGACGGACGTTCGCCTATGCGGTGCATGAAATGATTCAGCCGGGGCGCCAAATTCCTGCCTGCCATCGCAGCCATAGCCAAGGTAGGTGACAGGCCAAAATTTCGTTAGGAGCGTGGGCAGCGCTCAACGGATTGCGCGAAGGCCGGATTCATCGCAGCGATCGCAAGTACGGCTGCAAGGTTGCGGGTGAGCATGGTGAGGCGACGTATTGACGAGGTGCGACCGATGCTGCGGCCCTGCCGCCATGCCAACATGGCGGAAGAATGAGATTTCTGTCGTCTTCGGCGGTAGCGCGGATGAGGTCGGTGGCACAACGGGGCGTCGCGGCGAAAAATGCCGGGCCTTGTCATAATGATTGCCCCACCCAAACCCAGCCCATACCACGGAGCCCCAATGAATCATCCCACCGCGCAGCCCTCCACCGCCGCCGTTCGCCGCGTCGCCTTTCTCGGCCTCGGTGTGATGGGCTATCCCATGGCCGGCCATCTCGCGAAAGCGGGTCTCGACGTGACCGTGTACAACCGGACCGCGTCGAAAGCGCAGCAGTGGGTGTCGGAGTATGGCGGCCGGGCCGCGAACACGCCGCGTGAGGCGGCAAACGGTGCCGACCTGATTCTCGCCTGCGTCGGCAACGACGACGATTTGCGCAGCATTACGCTCGGCGATGACGGCGCGTTTGCGGGCATGGCGTCCAATACCGCATTCGTCGATCACACGACAGCGTCGGCGAACGTCGCGCGCGAACTCGCGGAAATCGCTGGTCAGAAAGATCTGCATTTCATCGACGCGCCCGTGTCGGGCGGCCAGTCCGGCGCGCAGAACGGCAAGTTGACGATCATGTGCGGCGGCGAGCCCGCCGTCTTCGAGCAGGCGTCACCAGTCCTCGCGCACTACGCGGCGGCCGTCACGCTGATCGGGGCCGTGGGCGCCGGCCAACTGGCGAAGATGGTCAACCAGATCGCCATCGCCGGCATGGTGCAGGGACTGTCTGAGGCGATCAACTTCGGCCAGCTTGCGGGTCTCGACATGCCGCTAGTGCTGGAAGTGATCGGCAAAGGCGCGGCGGCGAGTTGGCAGATGGACAATCGCGGCAAAACCATGATCGACGGCAAGTTCGATTACGGCTTTGCTGTCGACTGGATGCGCAAGGACCTCGGCTTCTGCCTGGACGAAGCGAAGCGCAATGGCGCGTCCTTGCCGGTGACGGCGCTCGTCGATCAATTCTATGCGGACGTGCAGGCGCTCGGCGGCAATCGGTTCGACACGTCAAGCCTGATCTGGCGCTTACGCGCACTCAAGCCAGCCGCCAAATGAAAGCGGCGGGCGCTGCCCATGCGCCCGCCTTGCGTGAATTGCGTGAATTGCGTGAATTGCGTGAATTGCGTGAATTGCGTGAATTGCGAGACCTCCGTAACTTGCGCCACTCTCGTCACTCACGCCACTCGTCTCACTTGCGCCAACGCAACGGCCGGCGCAAGTGATGGCGCTCCAGCCTCACACCCGCGCCTGCGTGCAGGAAAGACGGCATGCCGCCCAACTCCACGCCCTCGGCGCGCTCGCGCTCCTCATCGGCCTCGACGGTCTTGCTGGTGTCGATGAAGAGTGCGGCCAGGATACCGACCGCGAGCAGGCCCGCGGAGATATTGAACGGCACGTTGTAGCTGCCGGTCTTCTCGATCAGATAGCCAAACACCACCGGCGATATCATCCCCGCCACGCCGAAGCCCGTGTTCATCATGCCGCCGGCGGTGCCCGCATACTTGCCGGCGATGTCGAGCGGCAACGTCCACAACACCGGGTTCGTAATTTCGAGGAAGAAGAACGAAGCCGACAGGAACCACACGGCCGTGAGCGGATCGGTGGCGGACACCATCGGCAGCAGAAACACCAGCGAGCCTCCCATGCCCACCACCAGCACCGCGCAGCGCGCGAAGCGCAAGCGGCCCGTGATCTTGTAGAGCTTGTCCGAGACGACGCCGCCGAGCGTGTCGCCGACCACGCCAGCCAGCAGCGGCAGTGCGGTGAAGAGCGCCAGTTGCTTGAGATCGAATCCACGCGACTCGCGCAGATAGGACGGCAGCCAGGTCAGATAGACCCACAACAGCCAGCCATAGCAGAAGTCGACAAACGTGACGAGCCACATGCGGCGCACGAGTTTGCGCCACGGCGTAGCCGCATGTTTGGCGCGATCGCAATCGCCGGCGCGGTAGCCGATTTCCGCGGTTTCCTCGGGCGTGATGCGCCGGTTCTGTTCCGGCGAATTCGTGAATACGAACAGGTAGAGCACGGTCCACGCGAGGCTCGCGATGCCGAGCAGAATGAACGCGTCGCGCCAGCCGCCGGTCGCCACCACGGCCAGCACGAGCGGCGGCGTGATCGCGCCGCCCAGACGCGCGAAGCTGTGCGTGATGCCTTGCGCGAAACCGCGCTCGGCCACCGGCATCCAGTAGGTGAAGGCGCGCGTCGCGGTAGGAAACGCGCCGCCTTCGCCGATGCCGAGCGCGAAGCGCATCACAACCAGCATGGTGACGCTGCCCGCGAAACCGGTGGCGAGCGTGGCCACGCCCCAGATCAGCGACAGCACGGTGAGCACCAGTTTCGGCCCGTACTTGTCGGCGAGCCAGCCGCCGATGACCTGCATGGCCGCATACGGATAAGCGAAGGCCGAGAACACCAGGCCGAGCTGAACGGTCGTGAGTCCCATTTCGTGACGAATCAACGGACCGGCCACCGCAATGTTCACGCGATCGATGTACGAAATGAAGTACATCAGGCACATGACCGCCAGGATGATATGGCGTGTCTTGACACGCCGGATACGCGTTTCCATGCTGTCTCCTTTCTATTGTATGTATCGATCTCTAATGCGTCTCGACGATGGCCGCGAGCGGCCGTCCGACTTACCGCACTGCGACTGCCGATGTGTCTCCGCCCGCGCCCTGCCCGCTCGCGGGCGGCGCCGCGTCAGCTGGGCACCAGCTTGAGCCGCTGCACTTTCCCGGAAGGTCCGCGCGGCAGTTCATCGACGAAGCGAAACTCTTTCGGCGTCTTGTAGCGCCCGAGTTCGCGCACGCAGTGCTCGCGCAGATCCGCCGGGTCGGGCGCGCTGCGTCCGTCGCTCGTGCGCGGCACCACGAAGGCGACGATCTCCTGGCCGTATGCCGGATCGGGCACGCCGACAGCCGCAGCATCCAGCACACCGGGATGACGCAACAACGCCTCGTCGATTTCGCGCGGCGCAATGTTTTCGCCGCCCTTGATGATCAGTTCCTTGGCGCGGCCGTTGATGTAGAAGTAGCCGTCCGCGTCGCGATAACCGAGGTCGCCGGTGCGCAGCCAGCCGTCCGGCGTAAAGGCAGCGGCCGTTTCTTCGGGCCGCTTGTAATAGCCGCCCATCACCTGCTCGCCGCGCAACACCAGCTCGCCGCATTCGTTGGCGGCGCATTCGCGCCCTTCTCGATCGATCACTCTCGCTTCGCCACCCGAAGGCAGGCCGATGCTGCCGACCCGCCGCCGGTCCATTTCATACGGATTACTGAAGATTGGCGCGGCGGTTTCCGTCATGCCCATGGTTTCGATCACGCCGATCCCGAACCGCGCCTCGAACGCGCGATGATGATCGACGGGCAATGCGGCCGACGCGCTGCGGCAAAACTTCAGCGCCGACAGATCGTAAGTGCACGCTTCGTCGGCGTTGAGCAGATAGGCGACGATCGTCGGCACCACGTTGATCCACGTGCAGGCATGCAGCGCGACGTCGCGCCAGAACGTGCGGGCGGAGAAGCGCGACGTCATGACCGCCGATCCGCCATGAAACAGCGGCGCGAGCAGCGTCACGACCAGACCGTTGATGTGATAAAGCGGCAACGACGCGAGCACGCGATCGTCCGACGTCAGCCGGTGTTCGGCGCTGATGTTGCGTGCGTTCGCCACCAGGTTGCGATGCGTCAGCAGGACGCCTTTGGGCGTGCCTGTGGTGCCTGAGGTGTACATCAGCAACGCGACATCGTCTGCTGTGGGCTCATGTGACGTTGCGGCGTCTACTGTGTGCCGAGGCGTGCTGCGCGTCGCGAACGCTGGCGCGGCAGCAGCGCTCGCGCCATGGGCTGCGGCTTCGGCCATAGCCGGCTCGCGCTTTACGAGCGAAGGCGGTTCGGCGTCGTCCGGTTCGGTTTGGATCAGCGCGATCTCACGCGTCAGCCCAGCCGCGCGCAATTCGGCCACGGCTGTGCCGATCACAGCCTGCGTGTCACTCGCGGCGAAGATCATCCGCGTATCGGAATGATCGACGATATAGCGCACCTGTGAGGGCTGGCACAAGAGATTGAGCGGATTGGCGACAAGCCCGCTGTACATGGCCGCGAGCAGTAGACGGGCCGTCTGAATGCCGTTGCCCATGAACACCGAAATGACGTCGCCCGGCTGCAGACCGGCGTCCCTGAAGCGTGCCTCCAGCACGCGGCAGTCGTCGCGCAATTCGCGAAACGTCAGGACGGTCGCGCGCCGATCAGGGACCGGTGTTTCATCGTCGTCGAGCGCGGCGAGCAGGAAGGGCTTGTCCGGATGCTGCGCGGCGCGCTCGTCGATCAGCGCGCGAAGGGTAGCGGGCGTGTTCATCGGCCGTACCTCGCGAAGAAATCGCCGAGTAGTTCGTCCGTTTCCGGCACGCGTTCCTCGATCGGATAGGCGACCCGCGTGGTGTTCAGATAGTGGCGAAAGCCCAGATTGCCCGAGAAGTTGTTGCGGCCCCACGTGCCACAGCCCATCGACAGCGAGAACGGCAAGCCGTTATCGAAGTTGCCGCCGGTGGCGAGGCAATGCGCCTGATTCACGATCACGCGCGCGACGGGCAATGTCACGCCGAGGTGGACCGCTTGCGCGGCATCGGTCGAATGCAGTCCGACCGAATGGCCCGCGCCCATGTATGCGTAGATGCCGCGCACCACGTCGGCTGCGCCATCGAAGTCGGCGGCGCGATACACGGCGAGGACCGGCGCGAGTTTCTCGCCGGAGAACGGATAGTCGCTGCCCGCGCCGCTCTCTTCCACCATCAGGAAGGCGGGATGACGCGCGGCCACCTCCTCCAAACCCGCCACGCGCGCGATCACCTCGGCTGATTTGGCGGTGCACTGTTCGGACAGCTTGCCGTTGATCCACATCACCGCCTGCAAGCGGGCCTTCTGTCCGGCATCGAGGAGTACGCCGCCGCACGCGGCGAGTTCGGCCAGCATCGGCTGATAGACGGCGTCTTCGATCACGACGCTGTTTTCGGACGAGCAGCTCGTCGCGTTGTCGAAGGTTTTCGAGCGCAGGATCTTGCGCGCCGCATCATGCAGATCGGCGGACGCCGTGACGATCGAAGCGACATTGCCCGCGCCCACGCCGAACGCGGGCGTTCCGCTCGCATACGCCATGCGCACGTTCGCCTGCGAGCCGGTGGCGACGACCAGATCGCACTGCCGCATCAGCGCAGCGGTCGCCGCCTTGCTGATCGGCGCGGGCAACATCTGCACGAGGTCTGGATCGATGCCCGCCTTGGCGAATTGCGCGTGAATGAACTCGATCAACAACGCGCAAGACGAGTAACCTTTGGGGGACGGCGCGACGATTACTGCATTGCCGCATTTGAGCGCGTTGATGATCTTGTTGGCCGGTGTCGCCGCCGGATTGGTCGACGGCGTGATCGCCGCCACCACGCCGACAGCGCGCGCGATCTCGACGAGGCCGTTTGCCCTGTCCTCCGCGATCACGCCGCTGGTCTTTTGCCCGTGCAGGTCGCGCAGCAGGCCGAGCGTTTTGCGATAGTTCTTGCGGAACTTGTCGTCGGCGTCGCCGAGGCCCGTATCGTGCACGGCGCGTTCCGCCAGTTGCCGGTTGCGCTCGGGCTCCATGATGGCCCACGCGGCGGCGTCGGCGGCAGTATCGAGCGCCTGTTGTCCTGCATGCTCGAAAGCGCGCTGCGCCGCGCGCGCCTTCGCAACGAGCGTGGCAACGATGCGCTCGGCTTCGCCGTTTGCATGGTGGCCCGCGATTTCGGCTCCTGTGGCCCTGACGTTCATATGGGTTCGCTCCGCGTGAATAGATTGATTGCAGTGCTATCAATCTAGCCAGCCGGGCCTCAAGCGAAGTCCCGTTTTTCGAGCTATCCATTGCAGTGCGTTCGCCAGCATCGGAAAACGCAAAATTCGGTACTTTCCATAGTCCCGAAAAGCAATGAAGTCGATGCAAAATCAACGCTGTGAATACGCTTTCGAGGGAGTGGGATGTCGACGTCAAACCAGTCGAATGCAGCTGCAGTGCGCGCGTTTCGCGTGCTCGAAACGCTTGCCGAAGCGGGCAGCCCGCTTTCAATGACGGAACTCGTGAATGCGCTCGGCCTGCCCAAGCAGACCGTCCACCGCATCCTCGTGCAATTGATGGATGCGTGGCTCGTCACGCGCGGCGCGGGCGATCGTCTTTACGAATGTTCGCCACGCGTGCGCATGCTCGCGGTCAATGTGTTGATGCATGCGGGACCGGCTGCCGCGCGTCACGTGCTGCTCGAACAACTGGTGGCGAAAATCGGCGAGACCTGCAATCTGACCATGCTCTCCGGCAACGATATCGTCTACGTGGACCGCGTCGAAACCGAATGGCCGCTGCGCATGCATTTGCAGCCCGGTTCACATGTGCCGCTGCACTGCTCGGCGAGCGGCAAGCTTCTGCTGAGTTTTCTGCCGAAGGACAGACGCGAACGCGTGATCGAGACGCTGCCGCTGCGCGGTTATTCGGAACGGACGATCACCGATCGCGATGCATTGCGCAAGGAATTGACCACCACGCGACGGCGGTTGCTCGCAATCAACAACCAGGAACATCTGCAAGGGCTGATCGCGATTGCCGTGCCGGTGATGCTGGATCGCAATCGCGCCTGCGCGGCCATTGCCGTGCAGGCGCCGGTGGGACGGGTCACGCTCGACGATCTGCTCGCCTTTGTGCCTGATTTGCGCCACGCGGCGGAAGAGACCGCGAAGACGTTTCGGGAATGACACGGCGTGAAGCCACGGTAGCGTAGCAGCGTACGTGTCAGTGCGGTTTTCGCGGCGGCGCGCTGTGCGACACGCGCCGCGCTTCTGCGATCCCAAGCACGTTGCAGAGTCACGACCGCGCGTGCACCACCGCATCGAACGCACCCGCCCGCTTCCTCTCGATCGCGCGCACCGACAGCGCCGATATCAAAGCCGAGAACAGCACATACGCGCACACGGTCCATGGCTTACCGCCGTTCAGCCGCATCAGGATCGTCGCGATGATCGGCGTGAGCCCGCTCGCGAAGATACCCGAGAACTGATACACGAACGAGATACCCGTATAACGCACTTCGGCATCGAACAGTTCGGCAAACAATGCC
Source organism: Paraburkholderia aromaticivorans (assembly GCF_012689525.1). Lineage (NCBI taxonomy): Bacteria > Pseudomonadati > Pseudomonadota > Betaproteobacteria > Burkholderiales > Burkholderiaceae > Paraburkholderia > Paraburkholderia aromaticivorans. The sequence continues at coordinate 722,562 of NZ_CP051515.1, read as the reverse complement.
GCCTCAGGGCCGTACACCATGGCGTAGAAAATGCCGAAGGGCACCACGATGGCCGCCCAGATCAACAGCGTGTTGGCCGGCTGCATTTCGATGAGCCAGAAAGCCGGAAACACCGACACGCCGCAAATCAGCGAGCCCCAGAAATACACCCGCGCGCGGCCGAGCTTATCGGACATGCCGCCGAACAGCGGGATGAAAAAACACATCACGGCGGCCGCAATCATCACGCCGAGCAAGGCGTCGGTGCGGCTCATCGAGACATGCTGCGTAAGGTAGCCGATCGAGAACACGGCGAAGATATTGAAGAACACGCCGTCGATATAGCGCGCGCCCATGCCGAGCACCACGGCGCCGCGATAGCGCGTGATCATGTCGACGAACGGAATCTTCGCTTCGCGCCGATTGCGTTTGAGCGCGAGGAATTCGGGCGTTTCCATCACTTTGGCTCGAATATACAGGCCGATCAGAACGAGACCGAGCGATGCGCCGAACGCGATCCGCCAGCCCCACGACAGGAAGGCCGTTTCGGGCAATAAGCGGGAGAGCGCGGCGACCATCCCCGATGCGAGACAGAGTCCGATCGACAAACCGATCTGCGGCAGGCTCGCGTACAAGCCACGCTTTTCGGGTGGCGCGTATTCATAGGCCATCAGCACCGCGCCGCCCCATTCGCCGCCGAGCCCGATGCCTTGCAGCACGCGCAGCGACAACAACAGAATCGGCGCCCAGATGCCGATCTGCGCGTAAGTGGGAACGAACGCGACGCCCGCCGTCGATATCCCCATGATGATGAGCGTCAGAATCAACGCGGACTTACGGCCCATACGATCCCCGAAATGACCGAATATCACGCCGCCGAGCGGCCGCGTCACGAAACCCACCGCAAAAGTCGAATAGGCGAGCAGCGTCGACACGAGCGGATCGCTGGCGGGGAAATAGAGCTTGTTGAATACGATGCCGGCGACCACTCCGTAAAGAAAAAAGTCATACCATTCGACGGTTGCGCCGATCACGCTGGCGAACGCAACGCGACGGATAGCGCGGGGATCGATTGCCATAGCAGCAGCTCCTCAATAGACGGCCATGCCGCGCGTATCGACACGCGTGCCTGGCCGATAACCCCAGTTGTCTCCTCCGGGGCGGTTTATGTGCAGACCTCGGGCCGGTCATTGACTAATGGCCCACGGCTGCGTATTGCGGCGGACATCGCCCGCCGTCGTTTTGCACCTGCTACTTCAGTTGCTACTTTAAGCGGCCACTTTTGCCGCGGGCGTCGTCGCCACGCCTCGATCGACGCCGCTTGCGTCGTGCAGAATCATGTCGGACGCTTTTTCAGCCACCATCACGATTGGCACATTCGTATTGCCCGAGACGAGCGTCGGCATGATCGAGCAATCGACCACGCGCAGCCCCTGCGTGCCGTACACGCGCAAACGTTCATCGACCACCGCGAGCGGATCGCCCGCCGCTCCCATCTTTGCTGTACCAGATGGATGGAAAATTGTCTGTCCGTACTCCCGGCAGAAATCCAGCAGTTCGTCGTCGGTCTGCGCATCCGCGCCGGGCCGCACCTCGCGTTTCATCAGCCCTGCCATCGGCTCGGCCGCCGCGACTCGGCGCGCGAAACGCACGCCGGCGATAGTCGTGCGCCGGTCCAGATCGGTGTCCAGATAATTCGGCTGAATGGACGGCGCCTCACGCGGATCGGCGCTGCGAATGCGCACCGCGCCGCGCGATTCGGGGCGCAACTGACAGATCGAGTAAGTACAGCCGGGAAAATCGTGCACATTGCCGCCGGCGGAGTCCGCCGACAACGTCGAGAAATGGAACTGGATATCCGGTGTCGCCGATTCTTCAGGCAACGCCCGACAGAACATGCCGCCCTGGTTGATGCCGACCGCGAGCGGACCGCTGCGCATCAGCGCCCATTGCAGGCCCATCTTCGCGCGCCCCGTCCACGAACGCAGTTGATCGTTGGTCGTGATTGGTTTCGCCACTTCATAGATCAGACGGATTTGCAGATGGTCCTGCAAGTTCTCGCCGACGCCCGCGCGATTGGCGACCACGGGAATGCCGAACTCGCCCAGCAGCGCGGCTGGTCCCACGCCGGATAGTTGCAGCAATTGCGGCGACTGCAGCGCGCCGGCGGTCAGGATCACTTCGCGATTGGCGCGTACTTCCCGCAACGCACCGTGCTGCCGGTACTGCACGCCACAGGCACGGGTACCTTCGAAGAGAATCTTCGACGCCATCGCGTCGGTTTCCACATGCAGGTTCTGGCGCTGCCGTGCGGGCTTCAGATAAGCAACGGCCGTCGAGCAGCGAAACCCGCGGCGAGTGGTCAACTGATAGTAGCCGACGCCCTCCTGATCGCCCGTATTGAAGTCGTCGATGCTTGCCACGCCTAACGAATTCGAGGCCGCAATAAACGCGTCGACCAGTTCGTGACGCTGCTTGATCGTCGAGGCCCACAGCGGCCCGTCGACACCGCGCGTCGGACCTTCGCCCAGCTCGTTGTGTTCCAGCCTTTTGAAATACGGCAGGCAGTCCTGCCAGCTCCAGCCGCGATTGCCAAGGCGGCCCCAGTGGTCGTAATCGTCCTTCTGTCCGCGTACATAGATCAGACCGTTGATCGAACTGCTGCCGCCCAGCGTGCGGCCGCGCGGCCAATAGAGCCGGCGGTTGTGCATGTTCGGATCGGGATCGGTATAGAAGCCCCAGTTGTAGACCGGGTGAAACATCGTCTTGCCATAGCCGATGGGGATATGAATCCACATGAAGCGATCGGCGGGGCCGGCTTCGAGTAGACATACCGAGTAGCGGCCGCCTTCGGAAAGCCGGTTGGCTAGCACACAACCCGCGGATCCCGCGCCGACGACGACGAAGTCGAATCGGTCTGCCATGTGACCTGTCTCCTGCATGTTTTATAAAAAACGGTATGTTTCGTTGAAATTTATGGTCATCCCGTTTCCTCTTCAAGAAATTCCCGCTACTATCGGCTCATCTGAAACAGAAACAGCGTTTTTTGTTTCACTTTTAGAAATGACCGGCCGGCCCGCGCAACGTACGCGGACGCTGGACAGCTACTGATCGACAGCCAGGAAGCGTATGCAAGCACTCTGCTCGTCCCCACGCGGTGAACCTCTCGCCGAGGATTCACGGGCTCTGCGCGCATTGGCCGTGCTCGAACAGCTCGCGGCCGCGGGACAGCCGTTTTCGCTTTCGCAACTGTCGCTGCGCCTGCACATTCCCAAAGCCACGCTGATGCGGCTGATCGAATCGCTCGAAGCGCAGGGCTACGTGACGCATCTGCCCGATTCGCGCGGCACGGACCGTGGCATCACGCTGGGTCCGAAAGCGGCGCAACTCGCGCTCACCACGCTATCCAACAACACGTTCGGGCGAGCCTGCCGTTCGCTGCTGCGCTCGCTGGTGGATGCGCTCGGCGAAACCTGCAACCTCACCGCGCTGGACCACGACACCGTCCTCTATCTGGAGCGCGTGGAGACCACTGAACCGCTGCGCCTGCATCTGCAGCCCGGCACGCGCGTGCCCTTGCACTGCACGGCGAGCGGCAAGCTGTTCCTCTCGCAGATGCCACCGGCCGAGCGCCGTCCCGTGCTCGCACGGCTGACGCTGGAGCGCAGAACACAAGCCACGCTGACGGAGCTGAATCTGCTCGAAGCGGAACTCGACCGGCTCGCCGTGCGCGGGATCGGCATCGACAACGAGGAGCTGGTGCGCGGCATGGTGGCAGTTGCGGTGCCGGTGCGCGATGCCGGCGACGGGCACGTGCTGGCCGCGCTGGCGATTCATGCGCCGACCGCGCGAGCAAGCCTGAACGACCTGCTGAAGGCCGTGCCGAAACTCAAGGACGCGGCGCAGAAGCTCGCTCCGCTGTTATCCGCCGGCCCTTCCACGGAGCATCCGTACCATGAGCGTTGAGGCCTTTCCCATGAGCGATCCGTTAGACACGGCGGAGTCTCCAGCCGGCGGCGCCAAGGCCGGGCGGCCCAAAGCGGAGTTGTACAATGACGCCGATCCATTTTCCGGAACAGCAGGCATGACCAAAGCGGATACTCCGACGCTGCGCGCGTTTGCGTTGCTCGAACACCTCGTCAACTCGGACGGCCCGGTGTCGCTTGCCGATATCGCGCAGGACGTCGCGCTGCCCAAGGCGTCGCTGCATCGCATGCTGGCTTCGTTGGAGGCAGGCGGACTTGTGATTCGCGAGCCCGGCCAGAAGAACGCGTATGTGATCGGGCCGCGGCTCGCACAGCTCGCGTTGGGCGTGGTGATGCATTCCGGCGCGCGGCGCCTGCGTCATGCGATCCTCGCGCGTCTGGTGGCCGATCTCGGCGAGACCTGCAATCTGACCATGCTGCACGAAACCGAGGTGCTGTACCTCGACCGCATGGAAGCGCCGTGGCCGTTACGCCTCGATCTCAAACCCGGTTCGCACGTCCCCGCATATTGCAGCGCGAGCGGCAAGCTGCTGCTGTCCATGCTGCCGCGCGAACAGCGCTCGGCGCTGGTGCGCGCGCTGAAGCTCGAACGCTTCACGCAGAACACCATCACCGATCCGGAACTGCTCGAGGCGGAACTCGACCGGACCGCGCACAAGCGCATTGCGATCGATAACGAGGAGTTTCTGGCTGGGATCGTGTGCGTAGCGGCGCCCGTTGTCGATGCCAACGGCGCCTGTATTGCAGCGATTGCCGTGCATGCGCCGGTTTCGCGCGCGCCGCTGTCGCGCGCGCTCGAATTCGTGCCGCGTCTTCAGGAAGCCGCCAAGGAACTCGCGGCAACCTTCTGACGCCTAGCGCTCTTCACGCGCGTGTTTGACGACAGGCGCGGTTAAAGCGCGGGCTTCTGCTTGCGCACGAGTTCGGCCAGCAGGCGCACGCCGGCGTCGATCTTGTCGAGCTTGATCGCCGAGAAGCCCATGCGAAAGCAGTTCTTCTGCTCCAACCCGTCCATGAAGAACACGCCGCCCAGTTCGATCAGAATGCCTTGCTGTTCGGCGTCGTCAGCAAGACGCACGGCGTCGAGCCAGGGCGGGCCTTCCACCCAGCACGAAGCCCCGCCTGTAATCGGGATGTGACGCGCTTCGGGCATGTGCGTATCGAGCGCCGCCATCAACGCCAGCGCGCGCTCACGATACGCGTGGGCCAGCCGGCGCAGCAGCGCGTCGTGATGGCCGAGCGAGAGAAACGTCGCGAACGCACGCTGAATGTACGCCGCCGGATGCCGCACCATGAGCCGGCGCAACGCGCGCAATTCCTGCACCAGTTCGCGCGGACCCACGATATAGCCGAGCCGCAAGCCGGGCGCGAACGTCTTCGACAGACTGCCGATGTAGATCACGCGGTCGGCCTTGTCGAGACTCTTGAGCGCCGGATGCGGCAGGCCCGAGAAGTTGTTTTCGCTTTCGTAGTCGTCTTCGATCAGCACGAAGTCGTGCTTCTGCGCGAGTTCCAGTAATGCATGCCGGCGTTCGATCGGCATGGTCGCCGTGGTCGGGCATTGATGGCTCGGCGTCACGTACACGTAGTCGCATTGGGCGAACAGATGCGCGTCTTCGACGGGGCGCACGCCGCCCTCGTCGACCGGCAGCGGCACCAGTTGCGCATTGCGGTTCTCGAAGATATTGCGCGCGTCCGGATAGCCGGGATTTTCGAAGCCCACCGTGGTGCGCTCGCGCGCGAGCAGATCGGCGATCAGATATAACGCCTGCTGACAGCCGATCGTGATGACGATCTCGTCCGGCATCGCAAACACGCCGCGCCGCGGCAGCACGCGCGTGCGGATCTGCTGGATCAGCGTGTCGTCGTCGCGGCCGATCAGATCCGGTGCCCAGTTGCGAATCTCCATCACCGACAGCGCCTTCATACAGCATTCGCGCCAGTCGTTGATCGGAAAAAGCGACTGGTCGAACTGTCCGTAGATAAATGGATATTCGTAGTCCTGCCAGTTGCCCGGCTTGACGATGTTGCGCTGCGCGGACGGCCGCCGTTGCACACGCTGGGCCCAATCGGGGCGCGCGGGGGCTGTGTCGAGCTCGTGGGCGGGCAGCGTCTGCGCCGGCTTGAAGCCGTGGCGTCCCTCCAGCATCGCCGGATTGACGAAGTGGCCGCTGCGCTCGCGTGAAATCAGATAGCCCTCCTCCACGAGTTGCTGGTACGCCAGCACGACCGTATTTCTCGCGACGCTCAGTTGATCGGCCAGTTCCCGGCTGGACGGCAACGCGGTCTGCGGCGGCAGTTGGCCGTCCAGAATCGCGGCCACCAGCATCTGGCGGATCTGCCCTTGCAGGCTCATGTTCGAGTCGCTCGGACGCTGAAAACGCTGCGTCCAAAGGGCCGTCGCTGTACGGCTAGACATGCTTCCTCCTGAAAGTGAAAGAGCCGCGCCAGTCACGCCAACGCTGCACGTGACGGCCCTCTGCCGCATGAGCGGCGATGGCGCGGGCCGGCCAGAGCAGTTCGGCGCGCCGATGTGGACTCAACGATCGGCGCCGTCTGGCACTAACTTGCTCCATTTTTTACTGACGATACTCGACTCACCCCGTCCAGTGCGATTGGGACAAGCACCCGTCGTGGCCACACGACTTCCGTGCTCCATAAACAGCCGCAGTTCAAACCCGCTGTCCGAACCTATTGTGAGACCTATTATGAAACGCCATAAAAACTCGACATTACGGCCGTGGTTCCAATGGACGGCGCGCTGCGTTCTGTCGCTGGTTTTCGCTGCCACGGCGTGTTTCGTAGCGACGCCCGGCCACGCGGAAGACAAGGAAATCACGATCGCCTATCAGCAGATCGTCGATCCGTGGGTGGTCGGCATCGCGAACGGGTCGATCGAAAAGGCCACCGGCTACAAGATCAACTGGCGGCAGTTCGAGTCCGGCGCCAAAGTGGCGACCGCGTTGGCATCCGGCGACGTCAAGGTCGGCGTGATCGGTTCGAGCCCGCTCGCCGCCGCCGTGAGCCAGGGCCTCGATCTGCAGCTCTTCTGGATTCTCGACAACATCAACCAGGCCGAAGCGATGGTGGTGCGCAACGGCTCCGGCATCGCGAAGCCGGCGGACCTGAAGGGCAAGACCATCGGCGTGCCGTTCGTTTCGACGACCCACTATCACACGATGTTCGCGCTGCAGCACTGGGGCATCAATCCGTCTGACCTGAAGATCCTCAACATGCAGCCCAATCAGATCGTCGCGGCCTGGTCGCGCGGCGACATCGACGCCGCCTACGTGTGGGATCCCGCGCTCGCCGAGCTGAAGAAAAGCGGCAAGGTGCTGATCACGTCGGGCGACCTCTCGAAACTCGGCAAACCGACCTTCGACGGCATTGCGGTCGATCGCAAATGGGGCGAGGAACACAAGGACTTCATGGCCAAACTCGTCAAGGCGATCGCCGACGCCGACCAGCAATACCGCAGCAATCCGTCGCAATGGAACGCGACGTCGCCGCAAGCCGCCGCCATCGCGAAGATGATCGGCGGCTCGCCGGCGGACGTGCCGGCGTCGCTGTCGCTCTACGCCTTCCCCACGCTCGATGAGCAGGCGTCCGCGCAATGGCTGGGCGGCGGCACGACGAGCCGCGCCGCGCTCGCGCTGAAGGACACCTCGGAGTTCCTGAAGAGCCAGAAGCAGATCAGCGCCGTCTTGCCCGACTACTCGAAATTCGTGACGCCGGCTTATGCCGAAGCCGCCGCGAAACTCAAATGACGTAACCGTGATCCTTGGGATCGGGAGGCAACATGGAAAACATGACTGTCAGAAACGTGAGCGTGGTGTTTCCGGGGCAGCGTCCCGGGCAGACCGTGCAGGCGCTCGACGATATCAACCTGACGATCCGCTCGGGTGACTTCGTAGTCGCGCTGGGCGCGTCCGGCTGCGGCAAGACCACGCTGTTATCGCTGATGGCCGGCTTCATCGCGCCGAGCCGCGGCGAGTTGCTGCTCGGCGGCGAACCTATTGCGGGGCCGGGCGCGGATCGCGGCGTGGTGTTCCAGAAGCATGCGCTGTTGCCGTGGCTCAACGTGATCGACAACGCGGAATTCGGCCTCAAGCTACAAGGCGTGCCGCGCGCGCAACGGCGGGACATTGCTGTGCGCAACCTCGCGCTGGTCGGCCTGCAGGACTTCCACAAGCACATGATCTATCAGCTCTCGGGCGGCATGCAGCAGCGCGTCGGCATTGCCCGCGCGCTCACCTGCGATCCGGCGATGCTGTTGATGGACGAGCCGATGGCCGCGCTCGACGCGCTCACTCGCGAGACCATTCAGGAGCTTCTGCTCGACGTGTGGAAGAAGACCAACAAGATGTTTTTCTTCATCACGCACAGCGTCGAAGAGGCGCTGTTCCTTGCGAGCCGGCTGATCGTGATGTCGCCGCGTCCCGGCCGCATCACGCATACCTACGAACTGGACTTCAATCGCCGCTTTCTCGAAACGCGCGACGCACGGGCGATCAAATCGAGTCCCGATTTCATCGCGATGCGCGAGCGTGTCCTCAACATCATTTACGGCGACGAGAAGTTGCACGGCGCCGAGGCGGGAGTCGCTCATGTTTAGTTCAAAATCCGCTCATGCCGTGTTGCACGGCGAGGCCGCACCCATGGAGACGAACACGCCGATCCGACCACCCCGCAGACCGGGGCGCGGTCCTCGTATGCTCGCGAAGAAACCCGCCCGGCCCGGCGACACGTTCGGCGTGCCGGGGCAAGGCAGCAGTGTCGTCACCAGCCTGATCACCGTCGCCGCGTTCATCGCACTCTGGTTCGCGGCGACCAATCTGCACTGGATCAAGCCGCTGTTCCTGCCGTCGCCGCAGGCCGTCTACGCGAAGTTCATCTATGTCGCAACGGAAGGCTTTGCCAATTCGACGCTCGCCCAGCACACCGGCATCAGCTTGCTGCGGGTGTTTGGTGCGTTCGCGCTTGCCTGTCTGACGGCGATTCCCGTCGGCGTGATGATGGGCGTGTCGCGCTTCGCGCGCGGCGCATTCGATCCGCCGATCGAGTTCTACCGGCCGTTGCCGCCGCTCGCCTATTTGCCGCTCATCATCATCTGGTTCGGCATCGGCGAATTCTCGAAGGTGCTGCTGATCTATCTGGCGATCTTCGCGCCGCTCGCGATTGCGGCGCGCGCGGGCGTGCGGTCGGTGTCGATCGAACAGATTCACGCCGCGTATTCGATGGGCGCTTCGCGTACGCAGGTGGTGCTGTACGTGATCCTGAAGTCGGCGATGCCGGAGATCTTTACCGGCATGCGGATCGGCATCGGCGTGGGCTGGACCACGCTGGTGGCCGCTGAAATGGTCGCTTCGTCCAGCGGCCTCGGCTTCATGGTGCTCAACGCGGCGGAATTTCTGGCGAGCGATGTGGTGATCATGGGGATCATCGTGATCGGGTTCTTTGCGCTCTGCTTTGATTTGCTGATGCGTTATATCGAGCGGGTGTTGGTGCCCTGGAAAGGCAAAGTCTGACAAGGCGTCGCCGTACTTCGCTGACAAGGGCCCTTCTTCGGGCCCTTTCTTGTTTTGCCTCACGTAGACACGATGCTGGACTCAGCGACTCCCCCAAGCTGGCTCTACCCCGTTGCCGTGCCCACCGGCAATATCAACCTCAACGGTAAGACATTTACCTTCCACGATCGTCAATCCAGTCAGGGGGCCGCGTGAACGCCATCGTTAAACCGAAGCTATCTATTGAGGGTCGGCACGAGGCCATGCGCATCGGCGGCGAAAGGGTCACGCGCGCCGAAGTCATAGAGGTATTCAACCCTTACACGTGCGAACGGGTCGGCACCGTTCCGAAAGCCACCGTGGACGACGTGCGCCACGCTTTCGAGTATGCGCACGCCTATCGCGCCAAACTCACACGCTATGAGCGCGCGCAGATCCTGCGCCGCGCGGCGGATATCGTGCGCGAACGGACCGGCGAAATCGCCGATCTGATCACCGCTGAGTCCGGCCTCTGCAAAAAGGATTCGTTATACGAAGCGGGCCGCGTCAGCGATGTACTGATCTTCGGCGCCAATGAAGCGCTGAAGGACGACGGCCAGATCTTCTCCTGCGATCTGACGCCGCACGGCAAACAGCGCCGCGTCTATACGCAGCGCGAGCCGCTGCTCGGCGTGATCTGTGCGATCACGCCGTTCAATCATCCGATGAACCAGGTGGCGCACAAGATCGTGCCGTCCATCGCGACCAATAACCGGATCGTCGTCAAGCCGTCAGAAAAGGTGCCGCTGTCCACCTGCCTGCTCGCCGACATTCTCTACAGCGCCGGCCTGCCGCAACAGATGCTTCAGGTGGTGACGGGCGACCCGAAAGACATCGCCGACGAACTCATCACGAACCGGCACGTCGACCTGATTACGTTCACGGGCGGGGTCGCGATCGGCAAAAGCATCGCGAACAAAATGGGTTATCGGCGCGCGGTGCTCGAACTGGGCGGCAACGATCCGATCATCGTGATGGAAGACGCGGACCTCGACGAAGCGAGCACGCTGGCCGTTTCCGGTTCGTACAAAAACTCCGGGCAGCGCTGCACCGCCGTCAAGCGGATGCTCGTGCATGAAGCGGTAGCGGACCGCTTCGTCGAATTGCTGGTGGAAAAGACCCGCGCAATACGCTACGGCGACCCGGCCGATCCCGCCACCGACATGGGCACCGTGATCGACGAAGACGCCGCGAAGTTCTTCGAAGCTCAAGTCAACGACGCCGTGAGCCGCGGCGCGAAACTGCTGATCGGCAACGTGCGTCGCGGCGCGCTCTATTCGCCGACCGTGGTCGATCACGTCACGCCGGATATGCCGCTTGTTCGATACGAAACCTTCGGGCCGGTTTCGCCGGTCATCCGTTTTCGCGACATCGACGAAGCGATCCGTATCTCCAACTCCACCGACTACGGCCTGTCTTCTTCCGTCTGCACGAATCGGCTCGACTACATCACGCGGTTTATCGCGGAGCTGGAGGTCGGCAGCGTGAACGTGCGCGAGGTGCCGGGCTACCGGCTCGAACTGACGCCGTTCGGCGGCATCAAGGATTCGGGGCTCGGCTACAAGGAAGGCGTTCAGGAAGCGATCAAGAGCTTTACCAACGTGAAAACGTACTCGCTGCCGTGGCAGTGAGGCCGGAGCAGCGGCCGTCGCTGCCACGGCGCAAACCGCCCCCATGAAGCAATACATTTTTTTGATACAAAACGTTCCATTTATTTGAATTTTGGTTGACGCGCTGAAACTGCTGGCCTACATTTCAGACACCAAGCATTTTTCGGTATTTTTTGTTCCACTTATCTCAAAGAGCTGGAGACACCCCATGAGCGAGCAGAATCCTTCCCCGCGTGACGCTACCGCCGACAACCGTGCCAGTGGCCCGCAGGCCATGACGCCGTCGGAAGCGTTTGTCGAAACCCTGGCGGCCAACGGCGTGACCGATATGTTCGGCATCATGGGCTCCGCCTTCATGGACGCCATGGACATCTTCGCGCCCGCCGGCATCCGCCTGATTCCGGTGGTGCACGAGCAAGGCGCCGGCCACATGGCCGACGGTTATTCGCGCGTCTCGGGACGTCACGGCGTGGTGATCGGCCAGAACGGCCCGGGCATCAGCAACTGCGTCACCGCCATTGCGGCGGCCTACTGGGCGCACAGCCCGGTCGTGATCGTCACGCCGGAGGCCGGCACCATGGGCATCGGTCTGGGCGGCTTCCAGGAAGCCAAACAACTGCCCATGTTCCAGGAGTTCACCAAGTATCAAGGCCACGTCACCCATCCGGCCCGCATGGCGGAATTCACGGGCCGCTGCTTCGACCGCGCGATGGCGGAAATGGGACCGACCCAACTCAACATCCCGCGCGATTACTTCTATGGTCAGGTCAAGGTAGAAATTCCCCAGCCGCAGCGTCTCGATCGCGGCGCGGGCGGTGAGCAACGCCTGAACGAAGCGGCTGAACTGCTGGCGCAAGCCAAATTCCCGGTGATCATTTCCGGCGGCGGCGTGGTGATGGCCGATGCGATCGAAGAGTGCAAGGCGCTCGCCGAGCGTCTGAACGCGCCGGTGGTCAACAGCTATCTGCACAACGATTCTTTCCCCGCCAACCATCCGCTGTGGTGCGGCCCGCTCGGCTATCAGGGCTCGAAGGCGGCGATGAAACTGCTGTCGCGCGCCGACGTCGTGATCGCGCTCGGCTCGCGCCTCGGACCGTTCGGCACGCTGCCGCAGCACGGCATGGACTACTGGCCGGCCAACGCGAAGATCATCCAGATCGATGCCGATCACAAGATGCTCGGCCTGGTGAAGAAGATCTCGGTGGGCATCTGCGGCGACGCGAAAGCCGCCGCCGTCGCGCTGACCGAGCGCCTTGCGGGACGCAAGATTGCCTGCGACGCCACGCGCGAAGAGCGCGGCGCTCAGACCGCGTCGGAGAAAGCCGCGTGGGAGAAAGAGCTCGACGACTGGACCCACGAACGCGACGCCTACAGCCTCGACATGATCGAAGAGCAGAAGCAGGAGCGCACGCCCGGCGGCGGCACTTATCTGCATCCGCGGCAGGTGCTGCGCGAGTTGGAAAAGGCCATGCCTGAAGACGTGATGGTCTCGACCGATATCGGCAACATCAACTCGGTGGCCAACAGCTATCTGCGCTTCAACAAACCGCGCAGCTTCTTTGCGGCGATGAGCTGGGGCAATTGCGGCTACGCGTTTCCGACCATCATCGGCGCGAAGGTTGCCGCGCCGCACCGTCCGGCCGTGTCGTATGCGGGCGATGGCGCATGGGGCATGAGCCTGATGGAAACCATGACGTGCGTGCGCCACAACATTCCGGTGACGGCGGTGGTGTTCCATAACCGCCAGTGGGGCGCGGAGAAGAAAAACCAGGTGGACTTCTACAACCGCCGCTTCGTCGCCGGTGAACTCGACAACCAGAGCTTCGCGGCGATTGCCCGCGCGATGGGCGCCGAAGGCATCGTGGTGGATCGTCTCGAAGATGTGGGCCCGGCGCTCAAGCGCGCGATCGACGCGCAAATGAATCACGGCAAGACCACCATCATCGAGATCATGTGTACGCGTGAACTGGGCGATCCGTTCCGCCGCGACGCGCTCGCCAAGCCGGTGCGCATGCTCGACAAGTACAAGGACTACGTCTGAGCGTTTTGGGCGCACGCGGCCTCCGTGCTTAGACAGACGGAGCCTGCGGCGCGCACAGGCCGGAAACAGGCGCGTCCTTTCAGACGCTCTGTCTCCGGCTTCTTCGTTGCACGTCTCGCTGCCTCTTCAATCGGCCACTCCTATGAAAGCCATCAACCGCATCATTGAACAAGCGCGCAGTTCGCCGATGCGCATCGTGCTGAGCGAGGCCGAGGATCCGCGCGTGTTGCAGGCGGCGCAGCGCGCGAGCCGCGAAGGCATTGCCCGTATTCTGCTGGCGGGCGACGCCACGCGCATCCGCGAGGCCGCCGCCCGCTTCGACGTCGATCTCACCGGTATGGAACTGGTGGACCCCGCCGCGTCGGCGCTCGCACCGTTATATGCCGACGAACTGTTCGCATTGCGCAGCAAGAAAGGCATGACGCTTGAACAAGCGCAGAAAGAAATCCTCAACCCGTTGTGCTTCGCGAACCTGATGGTGCGCCTCGGCCACGCCGACGGTTCCGTGTCCGGCGCGGTCAACACCACCGCCGACGTGGTGCGCACCGCCATCCAGATCATCGGCATTGCACCGTCATTCAAGCTCGTATCGAGCTTCTTTCTAATGATGCTCTGCGAGCCGTTCCACACGCTCAAGGGCGGCCTGATCTTTTCCGACTGCGCACTCGTGGTAGAACCCGATGCCGGCCAACTCGCCGAGATCGCGATGGCCGCGGCGGACAGCGCAAAAAGCCTGCTGATGGACGAGCCGCGCGTGGCGATGCTGTCGTTTTCGACGAGCGGTAGCGCGCACCATGCGGCAGTCGACAAGGTGGTCAACGCGACTCATATCGTGCAGGAACGCCGCCCGCATCTCGCGATCGACGGCGACGTGCAACTCGACGCGGCCATCGTCTCCGAGATCGCGCTGCGCAAGGTCAAGCATTCGCAGGTGGAAGGCCACGCCAACGTGCTGGTGTTTCCGAGTCTGGAGGCCGGCAATATCGGCTACAAGCTGGCCGAGCGGATCGGCGGCGCGAAGGCGATCGGCCCCTTGCTGCAAGGCCTACGCAAGCCCGCCAACGACCTGTCGCGCGGTTGCAGCGCGGACGACATCTACTACGTCACCGCCGTCACCGCGGTCCAGGCGCAAGCCGCGCTCACGCATCCCGACGCCCTCCTCACACCGTCTCATTCATGATCGTTCAGAAGTTGCTGCCTCTGCTCGCGCTGATGGGCGTCGCGAGCTATTTTCAAACCATTACCGGCTTCGGCCTGAGCATGATCGTCATCGGCGCGGCCAGCGGCCTGGACCTCGCGCCGGTGACGAGTCTCGCCGCTTTGCTCAGCGTCGTGACGCTCGCCAACAGCGCGACCGCCTTGCCCGGCAAACTTCATCACATCGACTGGCGCGCGGTGGGCGCCGCCACGCTGGGCATTCTGCCGTCGGTGGTGGCGGGCGTGCTGGTGCTGGATCTGTTGAGCAATGCGGCGTCCAGTGTGTTGCAACTGCTGCTGGGCGCCGTGGTGCTGTATGGGGGCTTAAGCGCGGCGCTGCGGCCGGCCCCGCTCGCTTGTCGGTCGGGCGATCGCAGTTTCTTTGTGAGCGGCCTGTTCGGCGGTCTGCTAAGCGGGATGTTCGGCGTATCCGGGCCGCCGTTGATTTTTCAGTTCTACCGCCAGCCGCTCTCGCTCATGCAGATCCGCTACGCGTTGATTCTGATCTTTACGGTCACCTCGACCACTCGCACGCTGTTCAGCGCGTACCAAGGCCAACTCGACGCCGATCTCTGGATACAGGCCGCGTTCGCGGTCCCAGTCGTCGCGCTGATGACGCTCGTGGCGCGGCAGTATCCGCCGCCGCTGTCGGGTGTGATGACGCGCCGCATCGCGTACGCGATTCTGGTGGTGATCGGCGGCTCGCTGATCCTGCATGCGTTGCGGCAGTTGATCCGTTAAGACAGCGAGGTCACGCGCGCTCTACCGCCGCGCGCCGATCCAGCCGACGAGTTCGGCGAACAGCGACATGTCCGGCGGCGTGGACAGATCGATCGCAAGGCAACGGCGGTAATACGGACTGAGATCGAGTCCGACGCCAAGACCCAGCAACTCGACGTCGCGCGCGGCTTCGTTGCGTGCGACTACTTGCTTCAGATGATTGTCGAGGTAGTAAGTGTCGTTGACCTGAGCGGTGGCGCTATCCATCGGACTGCCATCCGAGATTACGACGAGAATCCGCCGCGCCTCGGCACGCGCACGCAGCCGTGTGCAGGCCCAGTCGACCGCTTCGCCGTCCACGCCTTCGCGAAACAGATCGGCCTTGAACAACGCGGCGATATCGGCGCGAGCGCGCCGCCAGCTTGTCGCCGCATCCTTGAAGACGAGATGAGCGACCTCGTTGAGCCGCCCCGGATGAGACGGCCGGCCGCCGGCCAGCCAGTCTTGCCGCGCGCGGCCGCCGTTCCAGGCGCCGGTCGAGAAACCCAGCACCTCGCTGGCGACACCGGCCTGATCGAGCGCGCGAGTGAGCACGTCCACCAGCAGGGCCACCGGCTCGATATAGGTGCGCATAGACCCCGAGCAATCGATCAGAAAGCTCACCACGCAATCGGCGAGCGGCTTGTGCCGTTCAAGCAGAAACAAACGCCGCTCGGCCGGCGAGCTGACCAGTTGCGCGAGACGCCGGCCGTCGATACGGCCGTGCTCTTCACCGAACGACCAGCCGTCGCGTTGCGGCACGGCGAGCGCGGCCTTGAGCGCATACGCGAGTCGCGGCACGTTGATGCGCTGCGCGGCAATGCGCTTGTCGAGCTGGTCGCGGTATTCCGCCAGCAACTCGCCGCGGATACGCGAGCCCGGCATGAACTCGCGGTCGTAGCGCGTGGTGTAAGCCAGGTAGCGATGCTCGGCGTCTCTGAGAACGCGGCTGTCGCCGGTGGCCGCGAGGCCCATGTCGACCTGCTCGCCGTCGTCGGTATCGAACCAGAGCGCGAACATGGCGCGCACGGCTTCGTCGTCTTCCGGTGCCTGCGCGTCTTCTTCTTCGACGGACTGTGCACGGGCGTCACGCATCATCTGGCTGACGAGACGAGCCAGTTCGAGCGCATGAATCGCGAACTCGCCCTGCTCCGTTCGATGCCGCCGCAGCGCCGCGAGCGGCACGCCCAACGTCGGTGTGATCGCGGCGCGCGTGGCTTCGATCAGACCTTCGGTCTCTTCCAGCACGGGCCAGCCCGACAGACGCGACCAGACGATCTGCGCCACCGTGTAAAGCAGGATGCCGAGGTGGCCGTCGGTCAGTCCCGTGCGATAGAAAGCACGCGACCATGTTTCGAAGCGATGGCGCAGATTCTGTGCGAGTCCCGGCATGCTGGCCGGCGCAAGCGCTTCGCAACGTAGCTGCTCGAACAGTTCGAACAGGAGTCGCTCGACCGGCTCGGCCGGTTCGGCGGGACACAGGCTCGCGTGGAGTTGCGCATCGGAATGCGTCAGGCGTAGTGCCGCGCCATCCGCGGCGCCGCGCAGGGACCTCAGATCGTCGACCTGCGGGTCCGTGCGCAGATGCGGCGCATGCAGCGGCAGCGCCCGCAAGCCACGGTACAGACGCCCGGCGCGGTAGTGCAGCGCGGCGTCGCCGGTCAATGCGCGCACCGCCGCCGCGCACAGGTTCTGACGCTGTTCGGCGCGGCGTGTCGCTTGCCGCTCGGCAGGCGTCATTGGGCCACCGTCGAGCGCATCTCGCGCTCCGCCGTGCTTTCCAGTTCCCTATCGAAGCAGCGCTGAAAATACTCGGCCACGATGGGCCGTTCGGCCTCGTCGCACTTGTTGACGAAGGTCAGGCGAAACGCCATCGCCGGATCGCGGAAGATCTGGCAGTTTTCCGCCCAGTCGATCACTGTGCGCGGCGACATCAGCGTGGAGAGATCGCCAGTGGCAAAACCTTTGCGCGTCAATTCCGCGACGCTAATCATCGACTCGATCAGCGCGCGGCCGGTCTCGTCGGCGAGTTCGGGCACGCGCGCCAGCACGATGCCGGCCTCCTCGGCACGCGGCAGATAGTTGAGCGTGGCGACCACGTTCCAACGGTCCAGTTGCGCGTGATTCAACAACTGCGTGCCGTGATACAACCCGTTCAGATTACCGAGGCCGACCGTATTGGTCGTGGCGAACAACCGGAAATACGGATGCGGATGAATCACACGATTCTGATCGAGCAGCGTGAATTTGCCGTCGCGCTCCAGAATGCGCTGGATCACGAACATCACGTCGGGACGGCCCGCGTCGTATTCGTCGAAGATCAACGCCATGGGCCGTTGCAGCGCCCACGGCACGATGCCTTCCTGGAATTCGGTGACCTGCACATCGTCGCGCACGATGATGGCGTCTTTGCCCACCAGATCCAGACGGCTGATATGCCCGTCGAGATTCACGCGCACGCAGGGCCAGTTCAGGCGCGCCGCGACCTGTTCGATGTGAGTGGATTTGCCCGTGCCGTGCAGGCCCTGCACCATCACGCGGCGCTCGCGCATGAAGCCGGCGAGAATCGCCAGCGTCACTTCAGGATTGAAGCGATACACCTCGTCGATTTCCGGAACGTGGTCGTCTCGTTCGCTGAAGGCCGGCACCATCAAGTCTGAGTCGATGCCAAACAATGTGCGCACCGGGACCATCCGGTCCGGTTTGCCTGTCACGATATCGGTCACTACGGTCTCCTCCGCACTTCGTCACAGCGGCGGCCGACGCTCAAGATGCCAGCAGCGCGGCTTCGCCGGTTCATCATACGCACTTTCTTTTTTCGATACAAATCATCTCGTTTTTTATAATCAATGCACTGCGTGGTTCATGTTTCAGCGATGGTGGTGCCGGTATTCGAGCGTGTCCGGTTCGCTAGAAGTAGCGTCGGTTTTGCGAATCCGCAGCAAATAGGCAAGTAGCAGCACACCGAGGCTCGCGACGCCGAACCACAACGGCTGACGTTGTTCGGGAATAAACGCCATCGCCACCAGAATGCCGACCATGCCAATGATCGCGACCCACGTGAGGTATGGGTAGCACCACATCCTGACGCGCAGCGTCTGCGGCGCATCCCGCTCAATGCGGGCGCGCAGTTTCAGTTGCGATATCGCGATCAGCACGTAGACGAAAATCGCCACCGTGCCGTACGAATTCACCAGGAAGGCGAACACGGTATCCGGCGACACATACGACATCACCACCGACGCGTAGCCGAACACGGTGCCGATCAGAATCGCGCGAACCGGCACGCCGCGACGGTTGACCTTGGCGAGCGCGGCGGGCGCGTCGCCGTGGCGCGTCAGCGCGAAGATCATCCGCGACGCGGCGTAGAGCCCCGAGTTGAGCGCCGACAGCACGGCGGTGAGCACGACGGCATTCATCACGTTGGCGGCGGCCGGAATACCCATGGCATCGAGCGCGCTGACATACGGCGTGGCCATGTGCGGAGAATTCCACGGCACCAGCGCGACGACGAGCAGGATCGAGCCGACATAAAAAACCAGCACGCGCGTGATCACCGAGTTGGTCGCCTTGGCGACGGCCTTGGCGGGTTCCTTCGCTTCAGCCGCCGCGATGGTGACGATCTCCGCGCCGAAGTAAAAGCCCGTGGCCGCAACCGCGCCGCTCAACACAGGTCCGATTCCCTTCGGCATCAAGCCGCCGTGCGAGAGCAGCGTCGGCAGCACGGAGGTGACATGCTTTGCCGCGGGCCACAGTCCCAGCACATACATGCCGCCGAGAAACAGGAACACCATGATCGCCGCGACCTTGATCGACGCGAACCAGAACTCGAATTCACCGTAACTGCCGACCGAGACCAGGTTGGTCGCCGTGAGCGTGACCAGCAACACGAGACTGATCGCCCACGCGGGGACGTCGGGCAACCAGAACTGCACGAGCTTCGCCCCGGCCACGGCCTCCACCGCGACGACGATCACCCAGAAATACCAGTACATCCAGCCGGTCAAAAAGCCCGCGAGGTTGCCGGAAGCGCGCTTACCGCCAAACGCCAGCCGCGCATATTCATAGAACGAACCGACGGCCGGCATCGCGCAGGCCATTTCGCCGAGCATCCGCATGACCAGCACGACCAGCACGCCGGTGATCAGAAACGACAGCACCGCCGCCGGGCCGGCCTGTTGCACGACCACTCCGCTGCCGACGAAGAGCCCCGCGCCGATCACGCCGCCGAGCGCGATCATCGTCATGTGGCGCTGTTTGAGGCCCGCCTTCAATTCCGTTGTGTCTGTTGATCGCTGCATGTCACCTCCAATTCCGTTATCCGATCGCGGGCTCGGGCGGTCTGCTTTCGCAACCGCCCGAGTCCCGGCGTCTTCAAGACTGGATGGGGCGAGGACGCCCATGCGTCTCGCCCTATGATTTTTTATGAAGCACCGCGCAGTTCTCGCGCATGGTGCAAGTGTGCGCCGTTTGCGCAGTGCGCGCGGCAAGTTGCGAGTTCAGCGCCGCACGGCATCAGGGCTTTTCGTCGCGGCGGAAATACAGTTGATACAGCATCCGCTGGCCGATGCGACGGAACGGCGCAAACGGGTGCCCGGGCAAGGGCGACGTGAAGATCGGCAGCGTCTGTTTCGCGCCCTTTCCCGCGATGCGTTCGGCGAGCCGCCGCCCGGCCTGCTGTGAATACGACACGCCGTTGCCGCCATAACCGAGCGCGTAGTACACCGTCTGCATCGGATCCGGCTGATACACGCGCGGCATCATGTCGTGGCTGACGTCCACCCAACCCCACCATGAATAATCGATCGCGACGCCGCGCAAAGCCGGAAACTTCCGGAGCATGCCTTCCAACAGCAGATCGTAGTGGCGCGAATTGGGCGCGTCGGCGCCGGTGATCGCGGAACGGCTGCCGATCTGCAGGCGATTGTCCGGCAGAAAGCGATAGTAGAAGCGCAGCGTGCGTGTATCGGTCAGCACCTGGGTCGTGCGAAAGTTGCACGCGTCGATTTCCTGCTTCGTGAGCGGACGCGTGACCATCGAATTCGACAGGATCGGCATGATGCGGCTGCGCAGCGAGTCGTGCAGTGTTTGCGCCGTGTAAGCGCCCGTCGCGATGCCGACCGCGCGCGCGCGCACGATGCCGCCAGGCGTGCGCAAATGATGCACGCCGTTGATCGTTTCCCAGCCGAGCACCGGGCTCGCCGGATGCACCTTGGCGCCCGCTTCGCGAGCCAGCCGCAGATATCCGAAGGCGAGCTTCAACGCATGAATGCCGATACCCTCCGGCTCGTGCAGCGCGCCGGCCGCTTCGTGATCGTTGACGTACTCGCGCTGGAAGGTCTGCTTGTCGATCAGTTCGGACGGATAGCCGAACACGTCCTTCCAGACCTTGGCCTCGGCGGCGAGCTTCTGCATGATGCGCGGACGGTGTGCGATCAAAAAGTGGCCACCGGGTTGCGGATCGCAATCGATCTCGGCGACCAGCGACTTGAAGTTATCGAAACCTTCCTGAATCTCGTCGTGCATTTTCAACGCGACGTCTTTACCCCAACGCTCGATCCATTGAGAACGCGATAGCCGGCCAGAGGCGTTCTGACCTTGCCCGCCGTTGCGGCTGCTGCAGCCCCAACTCGTCTTGTTGGCTTCCAGCACCACCGCCTTGATGCCGTGCTCCCGTGCGAGACAGAGCGCCGTGGCGAGCCCCGTATAGCCGCCGCCGATGATCGCCACATCCACGTCGACGTCCGCCGTGATCGGGCCGTCGTCTTCGGGCGGCGTGCCCGCGGTGGCGACCCAGTAGGTCGGCGCGTATTGCTTGCCCCAGCCCGGTCCCGGCGACACCAGCGGGTCGTACGCCGGATCGTAGCGCGTATCGCCTTCGCGGCCGGACGGCATGCCTTGCGCGACCCGTTCGATTTCACTGTGCTCCATGTGAAGCTCCCGATCAGCGTGCGAGGTTCTGCTTCGGACGTTCCTTGCGGAAGGCCCGCTTGACCGCGATGAGGCCGTCGCGGAACTCGAACAGGTCGCAACCTTCCGCCTCGATACGCCAGCCTTCCGCGTGCGTTCCCGTGAACACCCACTCGGACACGCCGCGCTCGCCGCTCACGTAGTGGCGGCCCTTGCCCCAATGCGCGTCGGGAAAGGTCTTGAAGACCGCTTCGAACGCCGCGCGGGTCGCATCGCGGCCCACGAAGCGCGTGCCGAAGACCTCCGGACCGCCCGCTGCATCGAACACGCAATCGTCGGTCATGAAGGTCATCAACGCGTCCGCGTCATGACGATTGAACGCATCGGAAAACGCGGCCAGTGTCTCGGCCGTGACGTGCTGCAGTGGGGTCTGTGTTTGAGCCATTGCTTTCTCCTCCTGGATGACTTTCGCTTTCGCGTTCGTTTCGATAAGGCATGAGACGCCGCCGGTGGCTGGCGATCCGTGAGGAAATTGTAGGCAGGGGGTTTTCTGACGGGTAGGTCCAGTGCGGTGCTTTCGCCTGGTGCAGCGAATGGGGACGCGGGTTTCGCCCTCTCCACGGCATGGGCTGGATTGGACTCATCGACTCCCGTCAACTGGCTCTATGGCTCTATTTTTTTGTTCGGCAACACTGAGGGTACTGGCCACACACTGCGAGGAGCTAACGTGCTCAAAATGTTTATCGGACTCGGCATTCCCTATCTGGGCGTGGTCGGCCTGCTGCCGTGGGTGGCGTCCGTCGACCGCTTCGTATTAGGCGTGCCGTTCATCTACGCCTGGATCTTCGCGTGGTTCATCCTCACCTCCGGCTGCCTGATGATCTGCTGGCGTGTGTTCGACTGCCGCCACGACGAGTCCCACCCGCAAAACTGCTAAAGGAGTGTCCGGATGGCCACCGCAGTCTTTCTCGGCTTCCTCGCTTTCTCGCTTTACCTCGCGATCCGTTCGAACAAGGGCCGGGGCCCGCAAAGCGTGCATGACTTCTTCGTGGCGTCACGGCAGTTCGGCGCTTACCTCGTGTTCTTCCTCGCGGCCGGCGAGATCTACAGCATCGGCACGATGGTCGGCTTTCCGGGCGGTATCTATGCCAAAGGACCGACGTACGGCGTCTGGTTTCTCGGCTACATTCTGCTGGCCTATCCCGTCGGCTATTTCATCGGCCCGAAGATCTGGCAAGCCGGCAAGCGCTATAACGCAATCACGCTGCCCGATCTGTTCAAGGGACATTTTCAGAGCCGCTCGCTCGAACTGATCGTCGCGGGCTCCGCGATCGTCTTTCTGCTGCCGTGGGGGCAGTTGCAGTTCACCGGACTCGTCGCCGCATTGAACGGTCTCGGCTGGAATTTCAAACCGCTGTATCTGATCCTGTTTGCAGCGTTGCTCGCGTTCACCTATATCGCCATTGCAGGCGTGCGCGCGTCGGCGTATATCGCCGTGCTGAAGGATATCCTGATGGTCGTCGCGATCGTCGTCACGGGCGTTGCCGTGTCGATGCAAGTCGGCGTGACCGAGGTCTTTCATGCCGCCAGCCAGCATGTGAGCAACCGGATGAATTCGCACCAGTTGACCTTCTCGATGAGCACCATGCTGTTCCAGTCGCTCGGCTTCTACGTCATGCCGTTCGCGGTGCAGAACTTCTTTACCGCGAAAAGCGCGAACACGATCCGCCGCACGCAGGTCGCGATGCCGCTGTACATGCTGATGTATCCGTTTCTCGTGGTCGCGTCGTACTATGCGATAAGTCAGAACCTGCACCTCGCGTCGCCCAACGAAGCGTTCTTCGCGGCCGCAATCCGCCTGTTGCCGAGTTGGCTGCTCGGACTCGTCGCCGCTGGCGCGTCGCTGTCCGGCTTGCTCGTGCTGGCCGGCATCTGTCTCGCGATCGGCCCGATCGTCACACGCAATCTCTTGCCGGGCATGCCGGAGGCTCGCCAGAAGACGAGCGCGAAAGTGGTGATCGTGCTGTACCTGCTGGTGTCGATCGTGATGACGCTGCTCACGCCGAATCTGATGCTCACGCTAATCAACACCACGTATTACGGCGTCACGCAGTTCTTCCCCGGCGTGATGGTCATTCTGTTCGGATTGCGCGTGCGGCCGTCCGCCATCGCGTCCGGCATGTTGACCGGGCAGGTCCTGGCGATCATCCTGTACATGTTGCAGATCGACCTCGGCGGCTTCAATCTGGGACTGGTTTGCCTCGGCGTGAACCTGCTGGTACTCACCGCGGTGAACCTCACCGCGAAACCGAGCCGTGCGCACGCGCTCGGTTGATATCGAGCTGAACGAACTTCAATTACAGCCCTATGACTCAACGAGAAGAGAAGCACCCGACCCAGGTCTTCGTTGCGAAGAAAATCGTAACGATGAATCCCATGCAACCGTATGCGACGCATGTCGCGATTCGCGACGGCAAGATCCTCTCGGTAGGCGGCGCTGACGACGTGAAGCAATGGGGCGATGCCGAAATCGTCGATACGTTCAGCGATAAAGTGCTGATGCCCGGATTTGTCGAGGGTCATTGCCATCTGATGGAAGGCGCGATGTGGGACGCCGTGTATGTCGGCTACTACGACCGCCGCGGCCCCGACGGCCGGCGCTGGCCAGGCCTGACAACGCTGGACGCCGTAATCGAACGTCTGAAGGCGGCTCAAGCGGAGATGACGTCGGCCGACGCTCCGCTGCTCGCATGGGGTTTCGATCCGATCTTCTTCGGCACCAGTCGTCTGACCGTGCGCGAACTGGACACGGTGTCGGCCGAGCGGCCCATCGTGATCCTGCACGCGAGCGTGCACCTGATGAACGTCAATTCGGCGATGCTGTCCCGCGCCGGGATCGACGACGAAACGGATATCGACGGCATCGACAAGGACGAGAGCGGACAGCCGACCGGCGAGTTGCAGGAGTTCGCCGCGATGTTCCCGGTCTACCGCGTGATCGGCGCCGGCCTCTCGATCGCCGCGAGCGAAAGCGCGAAAGCCATCTGGAATTTCGGCCGCGTCGCGCAGCTCGCCGGCGTGACGACCGCCACCGATCTGGTCAACGACTTCTCCGAATTGGGCAATCGCAATCTGCGCGAAATCACCGGGAATGCCGATTTTCCCGTGCGCATCGTGCCCGCCTTCGCGCCGCAACGCAGTCCCGAAGGCGGCGCTCAACGGGTGCTCTCGGCGATGGAAACCGCGACGCCGAAGCTGCACTTCGGGCCCGTCAAGTTTATCGTCGACGGTTCGATTCAGGGTTTCACCGCGCGCCTGAAATGGCCCGGCTATCTGAACGGCAAGCCCAATGGTTTGTGGCTGATTCCGCCGAGCCAGTTCGTTGAAGTATTCACGCCGTTTCACGAAGCCGGCCTGCAACTGCACGTGCACACCAACGGCGACGAGGCGACCGAACTCGTGCTCGATGCCTTCGAGCGGCTTCTCACGCTTCATCCGCGACGCGATCATCGGCATACGCTCCAACATTGTCAGATGGCGGATGCGAGCCAGCTCGCGCGGGCGGCGAGCCTCGGCCTGTGCATCAATTTCTTTTCGAACCACATCTACTACTGGGGCGACGCGCACTACACGCAAACCATGGGTGCGGACCGCGCGAATCGCATGGACGCGGCGGAATCCGCGCGCCGCCTGGGCATTCCGTTCGCGTTTCATTCTGATGCGCCTATTACGCCGCTGAACCCACTTTTCACCGCGTGGTGCGCGTCGCAGCGCGAGACCTCGTCGGGGCGCGTGCTCGGTGCGAACGAACGCGTGCCAGTTGCGGACGCGCTGCGCGCGATCACGCTCGGCGCCGCCTATACAATCAAAATGGACCATCTGGTGGGCAGTATCGAAGTCGGCAAATTCGCGGACTTCGCGGTGCTCGCCGAAGACCCGGCCGAAGTCGCGCCGCAACGTCTCAAGGATCTCGAAGTGTGGGGCACAGTGCTCGGCGGCCGCATCTTCCAGGCACCGGCGGGATGAACGCGATTCCGCTCGTCGTCATTGGCGGCTATCTCGGCGCTGGAAAGACGACGCTGCTCAACCATGTTCTGAGCAACGCCGGATCGCGGCGCATCACCGTACTCGTCAACGACTTCGGCTCGATCAATATCGACGCGTCACTGATTCGCCAGCGCACCGACGACGTGATCAGTCTGGAAAACGGCTGCGTCTGCTGTTCGATCGGCGGCCGGCTGGTCGAGGCGTTGCTTGCCATTAGTTCGCGCCCTGACGCGCCCGATCTGCTGATCATCGAAGCGAGCGGCGTGTCCGACCCGGTGCGCATCGCGCAGATCGGCTTGCTCGATCGCGCGTTTCGTCTCGATGGCATCGTCGTGCTGGTGGATGCGGAGCGCGTCGAAGAGACGCTGGCCGATCCTTATGTCGGCGATATCGCGCAGCGGCAGATCGCGGGCGCAACGGCCATCGTGTTGAACAAGATGGATCTGCTCAGCGAACCTGAGCGCGAGGCTGTCGTAGCGCGCGTTGAAGCGTTTGCGAATAGCCGCGTCATCGTGCAAGCGACGCACGCGGCCGTGCCGCTCGGTTTGATCTTCGATCGGCATGTGCTGCCCGCGCGCGATGCCGGCGCGCTGTCGCTCTCCGCCTCTCCCACCCCGCGCGATTTGTGCAGCTTTTCATTTGTCACCGATGCGTGCCTGAGCCGCAAGCAACTCAAGGAAGCGTTGCGGAGTTTTTCGGCAAAGCTGTTGCGTGCGAAAGGTTTTGTCCGGCTGGACAGCGAGGGCGCGTTGCATGAATTGCATGTAGTCGGCAACCGCGTCGTCATCAGCGCGTCGTCGGCTTGCACTTCCGCGCAATCGCAGATCGTTCTGATTGGCATGTTCGATCACGAAGACGAGTTGCATGCGCGGGCGGCGCTCAAAGCTGCGGAAATCGGCCCATGATCTCGGCCAACCGAGACGCACGCCGGCAAAGCTAGCGCCTCAATTCGGAGACAATCTTCTCCGCCAGAAAATCGCACGGCGGACGATTCGAAGCCGTGCTGCGCGCCAGCACCATTTCCAGTGCGGTGATTTCGGGCAATCCGTGTGCGCGCCCAAGCAGCGTGAAGTGCGCCGGCACCGCGCAACGCGCGAGCGGGACAATTGCCAAGCCCGCTTCGGCCATCGACAGCAGGCCCAGCAGACTCGGACTTTCATACGAGGTGCGATACGGAATCTTCGCGCGCTCCAGGCTGCGAATCGCGTTCTCGCGCGCGACGCTGCCCGGCAGGAACACGGCAATCGGCAACGGCCGTTCGCGCCATATTTCATCGGCACTCGGCGCGGCAGCCCATTCCATCGGTTCATGACGGATGAACTCGCCCGACAAACCCTTGACTCGCGTCGCGCACACCAGATCGACGGAGCCGTCCTTCACCATCGGCGCGAGCGCGACGCTCGGCAAACCGACGACCCGAATCTCCACCTTCGGATAGGTCGCGGAAAACTTCTTGAGGATCGGCGGCAGCAGCGACGACGCGTAATCGTCCGGCACGCCGATGCTCACGCGCCCGGTCACGTCTGGCCGAACCACCGCCGCCCATGCCTCGTCGCGCAAGGCGAGCATGCGGCGAGCGTATGTCAGCAGGACTTCGCCGTCCTGCGTCGGCACCACATTTCTCGGCTTGCGCACGAACAGCGGCTTGCCCAGCGCGGTCTCGAGCGTCTTGATCTGCATGCTCACCGCCGATTGCGAACGATGCACGAGTTCCGCCGCCCGGCTGATGTTGCCGGTGTCGGCGACGGCGACGATCATGGTCATCACGTCCAGGTCGAGGGCTTTCAAGGGGTCTGGTATCAGAAAAGTAGATAGATTCGATCAATATTACGCGATTTTCTAAAGTTGCGACATGGGGCATAGTGGCCGCAAAGGAGCCAGTCCATGAACGCCCGTACCGACCTCTCAGTGCTTGCCGTACCCGAACTGTCGTTTGCGACCATCGCATCGGGCATCTGCGTGCCGTACGTCGAGTGCGGAGAAGGCGAGCCGCTCGTGTTCGTGCACGGCTCGCTGTGTGACTATCGCTACTGGAATGCGCAGACGGCGGCGCTGTCGCAGCATTTCCGCTGCATCTCGGTGAGCCTGAGCCATTATTGGCCGGCGAGCGAGGCGTGCATTCAGGGCGAGTTCGGCTGGCAGACGCACGTCGGCGAACTGGCCGAGTTCCTCGAGGCGATCGACCTGGGGCCCGTGCATCTGGTCGGCCATTCGCGCGGCGGCTGCGTGGCGTTTCATGTCGCGCGCGACTATCCGCGGCTCGTGAAAACGCTGACCCTCGCCGACCCGGGCGGTCCGCTGCAGATCGACGGAATGCCGGACGCGTCGCTGCCGGCCACGACCAATGTGCTGCGCGCGCGCGTCGCTGAACTCATCGAGAGCCAGCAGATCGACGCGGGCCTGGAGCTTTTCGTCGATTCGGTGAGCGTACCCGGATCGTGGCGCAAGAGTCCGATTGCGTTTCGCACCATGGCGATCGACAACGCGGGCACGCTGCCCAAGCAGCTCCGCGATCCGTTGCCCGCCTATTCCCACGAAACCGCGCGCGGCGTGAAGTGCAGGACGCTGCTGATCGACGGCCAGCGCAGCCCGCGCATGTTCCGCAACAACGTCGAAAAGCTCGCGGAGTGGATCGACTATGCGGAGCGGCAAACCATCGCCGGCGCGTCGCACGGCATGAATGTGTCGAACGCCGGCGCATTTAACCGGCTCGTGCAGGCGTTCGTCAGCTTCTGATCCGGCGCGGTTCAGCGCGGTTCGGATCGGCGGTGCGGCAGTCGAAAACATCAGAGGTCGAAGGTGCCGCGATATTTCTCGTCGGCATCCGAACGCGTATTGATTTCGACGAGAACGCCGCCGGGTACCTCGCAGAAAAACCGCGAGCCACGCTCATGCTTGAACACGCCGGTTTTCATCGCGACACCGGCGGCGGCCATCTGTTCGTAAAGCGCGCGAACCTCGTCGAGGGACGTCAGCTCGAAACCGATATGAAAGTTGTGTGGCCACTCGACCGGATGGTCGGCGGCGTCATCGATCACGATGTCGAAACCGGGGCGTTTCAGAAACCAGCTCGTCCCTCGCGCGGCAACCGTACAGCCTAGATGGTCCTCGAAGAAGGCGGCGGTGGCGCTCACATCGGATGAAGGGAAGCTCAGGTGATTGAGCTTCATGCTGGTGGTGATATCGGTCATGTCGATCTCCGTTGAATCGGATCGCTCGTCGCGTTCCGTACGGAGGATGTTACGAGTAAAAGCTCACATTCCATACTCGCATCGCCCCACTCGCGCTATCGGCCGCTCAGGCCCGTGCTACGGGCGTTTCCGGCCATGCGATGCTGACTTGCGCGCGGCTTGCTCGCGTTTTCTCGCCAGTCAATCAAACCACGAGCCGGTCCCTGTCGTGAAACTGCTGCATCCAGTAAGGATAGGGCAGGTGCGGCTGCGAAACCTGATTCAGACGTTCGATCTGCGCTGCGTTCAACGCGAGTTGCTGAGCGTCGAGGTTAGCGGTCAGTTGCTCGGGCGTGCGCGCGCCAACAATCACGGAACAGACTTCTCGGCGCGCCAGAAGCCACGCCAATGCCACCTGAGCGGGCGACGCGTTCAATTCCGTAGCGATGTCGCACACGATGCGCACGACAGGATCCGCCTTTGCTGGATCGATCGGCGGAAAATTCAGCCTGGTGCGGCGCCCGGTTTCGCCGCTGCTCCCCTGCGTGTACTTACCGCTCAGGTAGCCGCCCGCGAGTGGACTCCACACCAGAAGCGCGACATCGTTCGCCTTTGCCACGGGCGCGATCTCATGCTCGACGTCGCGGCTCGTCAGCGCATAGTGAACCTGATTGCTGACAACGCGGGCCCAGTGCGTGCGGTTGGTCACGCCCTGGGCACGCTCCAGGTCGCCCGCGCTGAAGTTGCAGACGCCGATGTGCCGCACCTTGCCCTGCCTCACGAGGTCGTCGAGAGCACGAAGCGTTTCTTCCAGCGGAACGAGTTCATCGCGGTCGTGCAACTGAAACAGGTCGATATGATCCCGGCCGATACGCCGAAGACTCGTTTCCACCGACCGCATGATGTGCGAGCGGCCGAGCCCGACATCGTTGTGGCCGATTCCGGTGCGCAACCGGACTTTGGTCGCGACCAGCATGCGTGATTCGTCAAGTCCGAGGTCAGCCAGCGCCTGACCGACGACCGCTTCCGATTGCCCTTGCGAATAGGCGTCAGCCGTATCGATCAGGTTGATACCGCGTTCGACGGCCATCGCGACAAGCCGTGTGGCCTGGGCACGGTCCAGGCCGGCAATTTCGCCCCAGATTCCGGTACCGGCACCAAAAGTCATGGCGCCAAGACAAAGACGCGAAATGCGCAGCCCTGACCTGCCGAGTGTGCTGTATTCCATAGTGAATCCCTTGATTTGAATCCCTTGATGAACGATGAGCGCAAAGCACCCGGCGACGCGTCATCCTGTATGCGTCGCCGACTGCGCCCGCGTTAGCCCGCCTGCGAGACGAGATCTCGCAGAACGGTTTCCAGTTCCACTTCGCCCTTGACGATGTCGGCTTCCTCGCCTTCGAAGCAGATCCAGCCTTCATTGAACCCGTCGAGCATGCGTATACGCGGCAACGGTTCCTTCGTACCTTGGGACTGGAACAGTGCGCCCCATGTTTCGCGCGGCACTACCTCCGCACGAACCGGACGACCGAGCACCTGGGCAAATGCCTCGGCCAGATCGTTCGGGCTCACACGCTGCCCTTCCAGCTCGACGACACGCACGCCGCGCCAGGTTTGTTGAAGCAGCTGCGCGGCAACGCGACCCACGTCCGCGGTCGCGACCATCGGCACAGCCTTGTCGAGCGGTTGCAGAAAGCTGGCGATCATCCCGTTGTCCCGGGCCGGCGCAACGTCCCATGCGGCGTTTTCCATGAACCAGCCGGGACGCAAAAATGTCACGGGCATCGGTAGATCGCGAAGCGCCTGCTCCATCAGCGTACGTTGCGTGAGCAGATTGGATTCGGTGGCCTGCGCGCCGATCGTCGACAGGCAGACCACCTTGCCGGGTGCCGCCGACTGAAGCGCTCCGCGCACGGCGTCAATGACAACACGTGCCTCGGGAAAGCCCGGCGACGGATCGAACTCCGACGGCGGCAGAATGAAGACGCCTTGCGTGCCCTCGAAAGCGGCGGTGAGGGACGCCGCGTCGTCCATGTCGGCTGTCACCACTTCACACCCGCGCTCAGCCCACGAACGTGCCCGAGCGGCATCGCGTACAACCGCGCGTACCGGCTGGCCCGCGGCGAGCAACGTGCGCGCCACCGCACCGCCGACCTTTCCTGTTATCCCTGTGATTGCATACATTGCAGTTTCTCCTTGCGTAGATAGATAACGTTGAAATGCACTGTTGGGATGCATTGTGGGCAAACGCGATGAGAAACAAAATGACACGAATGACACTTGTGAAGTGACTGGTGGTTACTAATGCGTCATAGTGCGGTTTTTGACGCACTGTGCAGAGGCAGCCAATGACCAGGATGCAGCGCCCATGAGATCGTCCAGCGAGAATCTCTCTAGCGGTATCAGCGTATTTGCCGCCGTCGTCGATGCGGGGACGTTCGCGGCCGCTTCCGAATTGATGGGTATGTCGCCGCCCGGAGTTAGCCGGGCCATCGCTCGACTCGAAAGGCGGCTGAAAACACGGCTCTTCAATCGAACGACTCGCGCCGTTTCCCTTACTGAAGAGGGCCGGCGGTTCTATGAGCAGGTCATGCCGCACTTGAGGGGGATGGAGGAAGCGGCCGCAGCCGCGGCAGGAGGCGCCGCGACAGTGCGCGGAAAGCTGCGAATCAATCTCGACCCGGTTTTTTCGCGAATCATTCTGGGCCCGAAGCTCGACGAATTCATGGATGCGCATCCTGAACTCGAGCTCGAGTTCATTGCGAGAGATCAGCTCGGCGACCTCGTGATGGACGGCTTCGATCTGGCCTTGCGATTTGGCGAACCTCGCTCATCCAGTCTGATTGCGCGAAAGCTCCTTGATACCGCGGTTGTCACCGTCGCATCGCCCTCGTACCTCGCTCGCCGGGGGTGGCCGGCGGAGCCTCAGGAGCTGGGTCGCGGGGTGCACAGGTGTCTTGAATTCCGGAACCCGGATACCGGCAAACCGTATCCGTGGGAGTTTCATCGCAAGCGCAAGAAGCTGCTTGTCGAGACGAATGGACGGCTTACAGTGAACGATCCGAGCGCACTCCTCAACGCGTGTCTGGCCGGCTCCGGCGTCGCGCAGATGCTTCTGCTCGGAGGCGAGCACCTGATCCGGGAGGGACGGCTCGTCAACCTGTTCCCGGACTGGCCGGATGAGCGCTTCCCGCTCTATGCGTACCATCCGTCGCGGCACCACACGCCGGCCAAGACAAGGGTATTTCTTGACTTTATCGTCGCTTTGACGAGTACGAGTTAGCGAGTCCAAATAGGCCGGTTAGCGGCCAGGACGAACACTTTCTACCTCACGCTTAAGAACACTTAAGGAATCTGGAAGGACGTTTACGCCGTGCAAGCCTATGATCGTTCAATCCAGGTGAGAGGAAGGAAGCGCGCGTGAAATCAAGGGCAACGACCGCAGATCTTGGACTGTTGTATTTACGAGTGACCGCGAGCCTGCTCGTCCTCGTGGTTCACGGCTTGCCGAAAGCCATGCACTACGCGAGCCAGGCAGCGGCGATCGAAGATCCGTTTCACCTGGGCCGAACCGTGTCGATGGCCTTCGCGATTTTCGCGGAAGTCATCTGTCCGCCGCTGATGATCCTCGGGATCGCGACACGACTCGCCGCGTTGCCGATCCTCATCGTCACGGTGGTCGCGCTGGCCTTCGTCCATCGCGACTGGTCGCTGGCGGAAGGCCAGTTCGCGTGGATGCTGCTGATTCTGTTCGGCACGATCGCGATTGCCGGGCCGGGCCAGATCCGTTTTGGCGGCCGCGCGGAGCGGCACGACGGCACAGTCCGACAGTAGGTGTCGCGCTTTCGGCGTTATTTCCTCAACGCCGCGACCATCTTGATCTCGATTAACAACTCGGGACGCGCCAGCGATGCCACACCGAGAATCGTCCACGCAGGGAAGTCGGAGCGGATGTAACGCTCCTTCACGGCCCGGAAATCACCAAGTTGTGACGCTGTATCCACGTGATACGAAACCAGTTCGACGAGGTCGGTGAAGTCGAGACCGAGATTCTGAAGAATGACTTCGGCGCGCTTGAACGCCAACTCAATTTGCTCTTCAGGCGACACGGGAATGGTGCCGTCCGCTCGCAACCCGACCTGCCCCGCAATGAAGACCAGACCGTTCGCCGACACGGCGGGCGAATACTGGAAAAGGTCGAAAATCTTGTTGCCGCCGAACGTTGGTTCGTTCTCGGGCAATCGCAGGCGCTCAATCTTGCTCATCTTTAACCTCGGCGAAGTTCGTGTTCGGGTGCTGCCAATTGGCCCGACGGACAGCATTACAAGTCAAGACGCAACCGTGGTCCAACCTCGATGAAACTCGCGGACAAATAGAACGCCAACGTCCGCGCCCAACGCGGTTGGCCAGGAGCGCCCACGTCGAGTCGTTTCCATCCGCGTTCCTTGCCGAACTTCGCGGCTTCGCGCACCAGCGCCGCGGCTAATCCACCAGACCGCCATTCCGGCCGGACGTAGAGCTCGGTAATCTGTCCGAAGGCACCGCCCGCGTATATTGCCATTCCTTCTGTCATGAGCAGCACGCCCACCGGACTATCGCCATCGAGCGCCAGATATCCGAAGCTGCGACTCGTTTGGGTCAGAACGGCTTCAGCGACAGACACTCGGTCCGCGGGTTCGAGTTCGCCATTGTGAAGCTCCACTAGAAGCTCCTCCACAAGGTGCGCAACGGAACGTGCATCCGTCGGTGCAACAGGGCGAATACGCATCAAGGCAAGCTCCTTTACTATCTCGCGCGGCGCCGCCAAAAAGCCGTTGACGTGGCACTCATCCGCGGCAATGCCTCATATAATGGCAACACGTCGTCATCTTCGAACTGCTCGTTTACTGAAGGCACCATGCCAAAAAATCAGAGTCAGCCACCCGCTGAAGAATCTCCGGACATCGAGGTAACAGAGAAGCAGACGGACCCCGCAGTGGAGAAAGTGTCCCGTGCTCTGGCTGCACAGATTCACGCCTTCCGAACCTCAGCAGGAATCGCGTCGGGCACCCTCGCGAAAATGGCCGGCATTTCCCATTCGATGCTCTCGAGAATCGAAAAAGGCACGGCTACTCCGTCGATAGAAACGCTTACGCGGCTCGCCAATGCGTTGGGCAAACCCGTATCGCGCTTTTTCGTCGACCAGAGTGAACGCCACGACTGCTCGTTCGTCCCTGCGGGACAAGGCGTGACGGTGGACAGGGAAGGTTCATCGTATGGCCACATCTATCGGCTCGTTGGCCACGTATTGTCGGGGAATCTTTCCGTGGAACCGTATGTCGTTACTCTCGACGAAGAATCCCAGCCGTGGTCTACCCATCAGACAACGGGTATTCAGTTCCTTCACGTACTCGAAGGCAAGATGAAATATCGATACGCCAATCGGCTCTACGACCTGAAACCCGGCGACAGTCTGCTGTTCGACCCGAATGCGGCGCATGGTCCGGAAGAAATCGAGAGCGTACCGGTCAAGTTTCTCGCGGTGTTTTTCAACATTCGGGAATACAGCTAGAAGATCGAGGACATACCCTCTCGCACGTGTCGGTTTATCGTTGCGACCGCTGCAGTTCCGCGAATTGCTTTGCCACCGCGCTCTCTCGACTGGCGACAATCTCTCCCGCTCCAACACGCTCCCGGCCGTACACAATCCAGGCGTCATCGGGCGAACCGATAGTGGCATCCACTCGCAGCGTCTCCGGTTGCGAATCGAAATAGTATCGATAGACCAGAGCGGAATCACATTCTCCCTTCATCAGTCGTTCGAAGGCCACCGGAATCGAGACTGCGGGAATCAGCTTGGAATACGCGCCGAGATCCGCGTAGTCATCGGTTGCGGGGGAAACAAGCGAGATGGTTTCCGGCTTGCCCACGTCCTTACGCGTGAGAATCGCCAATGTCTGACTCGGCGAGATGAAGGTGTCGACAACGAACCGCTCACGGAAGTTACTGCCCATCACCCGCGGGGTATCGGGATGAACCGCGCATTGAATCAGATAGTCGATTTCGTCGGCGTCAAACGCAGCTAGCGCATCGTCAAAGTTATCAAAGAGTTTGACTTGCGCCTCAAGTCCGTGGAATTCAATGTAACGACGAGTCACATACTCGTGGTTCGTTCCGGATGGACCGAGGGTGCCAAATCGGATTGCGGCCATGCTTTACTCCTTAAAATTCGCGCGTGTGTTCGACGTTACGTATTCACTTGTGAATCATCTGACTGAGAAATCGCCTCGCTCGCTCAGTCTTCGGCGCGTCAAAGAAGCAACCAGGTTCGTTGTCTTCCACGATTTCTCCCTGGTCCATGAACAGAATGCGGTCGGCCACCGCCCTTGCAAATCCCATTTCGTGTGTGACGCAAAGCATGGTCATGCCGTCTTGCGCAAGCAGCGTCAGCGTGTCGAGCACCTCCCTGACCATCTCCGGGTCGAGCGCCGACGTCGGTTCGTCGAGCAGCATGATAGTGGGCGACATGCAAAGCGCTCTTGCAATAGCCACCCGCTGCTGTTGGCCGCCGGAAAGCTGAGAGGGATATTTCCCCGCATGACTCGCCACGCGAACGCGTTCGAGCATTTCAAGGGCGCGTGCTTCGGCCTCTTTCCGCTTCAGACCACGAACACGCATGGGAGCCAACGTGCAGTTTTCCAGCACCGTCATGTGCGGGAACAGATTGAAATGCTGAAACACCATGCCGACATCAGCACGTACCCTGCGTACGTGTTTCACATCGTCGGTGAGTTCGATTCCGTCGACGTGAACATCGCCCGAATCGTGCCTCTCCAGTCGGTTGACGCAGCGAATCAGTGTCGATTTTCCGGAGCCGGACGGTCCGCACAGAACAATCTTTTCGCCTCTTCGGACATTCAGCGAAATAGAATTAAGTACATTGAACTCGCCGAAACTCTTTGAGAGTCCGTTGATAGATATCGCGAATTCGCTGTTCGGGATCGTATTCATAGCGAAGGTCCTGTGCATTTTCGTGCGGCTCAGGTGTCGAGCCGCGTGAGTGTCTGGGCATGGAATGCTTGAGCCGCCGGGCTCTCTTTCCAGGCGACAACCTGGCCGTCGGACAGCCGCTCACGGCCATAGACAATCCAGGGGTCGTCGACCGTACCGATCTGCTCGTCGATTCTGAAGCGGGTGGGGTTCCCGGTAGCAAGGGACGAGTACGTCAGACCGCTCTCGTATTTGCCCGAGAGAAGCCCATTCGCAACCGATGCCGTCGATGTCTCCGGAATGAGCGTGAGTCCATCTGTGTTGACATAGTCCCGCGTGGCTGGCTGAAGTGCGAGCGTGCGCGGTGTGTCGACGTCGACGCGAGTTACCACCGCCATGTCCTGGCTGGCAGAGACGAATGCATCGATGACGAAAAGCTGTTTGCGGTATTTCGCAACGATGTCAGCCGTCGAAGGATGGACTGCAACCTGGACGATATAGTCGCCCTCGCCGTCGATCACCATGCGTGCTGCTTCTTCAAAGCTCAACACGAGAGCCATCGACGCCCGTTCTTCCAGACCGTGATGTTGAATGTATCGGGCAGTCACGAACTCGTGATTGCTACCAGTGGGTCCAAGTGTCAGAAACCGAAGCAATTTGTGTTTCTCCATTAACCTTGCGTAGGGGACTCGGGAGCATGAATCCACCTTTAAAGATGCGCTATACGAGGACTAGGTTGCGTGAGCGTCTCCAGAATCTGAAGACTTCTGCATCGCCGCTTGCCTGGGCTTCCGGGAATTGACTATGTCGACGTCCTTCCCTGTTCTGCGCGCAATGTTCAACTCGAGAATCCGAAACGCGTGCGAGAGGAAAAACGTCATCGCGAGATAGATCAATCCAGCGCCGACGAAAATCTCATAGGGTGCATAGGTTTCACTTACCAGCAGCTTCGACGTCCCCGTCAATTCCATGATGGTCACCGTCGACGCCAGCGACGTCGCCTTCAGGTTCAGAATCGTTTCGTTCGCATACGCGGGGATTGCAATACGAATGGCAATGGGCGCTTTGATGCGAGTGAGTACGGAAGCTCGACTCAACCCTAGCGCCTCGGCAGCTTCGACGATGCCTTTGGGCACGGCAGACAGCGCCCCCATCAGAATGCGCGCCGTGTACGCGCCCGAATTCAACCCCAAGGCAATGACCGCGCAGGTGAATGGGTCACGCAAGAGCGGCCAGACTACGGAATGTCGAATAAAGGAGAACTGGCCAAATCCGTAGTAAAGAAAGAACAATTGCACGAGAGCCGGTGTACCGCGGAATGCGCCGATATAAAACTTGACGCTACCGCTCAGAACCCTGGACGAGCTCAATCCCACGAGCGCCGTGGGCACGCCCACAATGAGCCCCACCACCACGATGGCGGCAAACAGCTCCAGCGTGACGGGCAAGGCAGCCAGCAGACGCGGAAAGCTCGAAATGAGCAACGAGAAGTCAAACATGCGTCACCTCGCCAATGCGGTCGACGTCTTGCGACGAACCGTGCTGAAAACGTTTGTCATTGCGAAGCTGAGAACAAAGTACAGCACGCCGGCAACCAGGTAGAAGAAAAACGGGCGATTTGTCGCCTCGACGGCAAAGCCTGTACGTCGCATCAAATCTTCCAGGCCGACCAGCGAGACCAGCGCAGTTTCTTTTAGCAATACGGTCAACTGATTCCCGAAAGCAGGGACGGCGAGGCGCCACGCTTGCGGCGCAATGACGTAGACAAAGCTCCCGGCGCCCGTCAATCCCAGCGCTGCAGAGGCTTCAAACTGGCCGCGCGGAACTTCCAGAATTGCGCCCCGGAAGATTTCCGTCGCATAGGCCCCGAACACCAGTCCCAGCGACACGGCGCCTGCACCGAACGCATTGATTTCGATGGACCGGCCCAGGACATGAGAAAGGGTTGCGCTGCCGCCGTAGTACACGAGAAAAATGACCAGCAGGTCCGGAACACCTCGTATGGTGGTCGTGTATGCCCCGGCGAACTGCCTGAGAATCCGCACCGGAGACAGCTTCGCGGCTGCCATGAGAATCCCGATTACCGAGCCGATCGCCGTGGCCGCGAGTGCGACCAGCAGCGTCGTCAGGGCCCCAAGCAGAATGAGTCCGCCATAACCGTTCAGAGTGAAGTTGACCATGCTGGCTCCCGCATTACATCAGAGAGAAAGGGAAGTACTTCTTTCTGATCTGGTCATAGGTGCCGTTCGCCATGATTACGGCCAACGCTGCGTTAATACGATTGCAGAGCTCGGCGTCGTCGAGGCGAACTGCAATGGCGTTTCCGTCCCCGAGCACCCCGCCTTTGAATTCAGGTCCGATGAAAGCGAAGTCCTTCGAGTCGGGCCGTTTGAAGAAGTCGGAATAGAACGTCGCCTTATTACCGATGATGAGGTCGACACGGCCCGCGACGAGGTCCAGTTCCGGCTGACGGGTGTCGTCATACAGCACGAGTGAGGCCGCCTTGTCGTAACCGTTGGCGACGAGCCACTGGTGCTGGGAGGAGCCGCGTTGGACGCCGATGCGCTTTCCCTTCAGTGCCGCGGCCGAGACGTCCTTGATCCCGCTGTCTTTTGCAGCGATAAAACTGGAGGTCGTGTCCTTGTACTTGTTGGTGAACAGAACCTGTTTGCGTCGCGCAGGCGTCGTCGACATCGACGCGACGATGGCGTCATATCGATTGGCCTGAAGACCAGGAATGATGCCGTCCCACGCTTGCGCAACGATCTGGCATTTCATCTTCATCTGTGCGCAAAGGGCATTCGCAATATCCACGTCGAAGCCCTGAAGCTGGCCGGAGGCGTCCTTGAAGCTCCACGGCGGATACGTGCCCTCCGTTGCGACTCTCAGCGTGTCGCCGGCCGAAAAGGCGGGCGCCGACATGACCAATGCCGTCGCCGTCAGGGCGCAGCTGACCAATCCTCGAAAACGTCGAAACAGGGTGTGTGACATGGCAACTCTCTCGTCGCGATTGCTGCGCCCCGGGTATTCCGTCGCATTAGAGAGAAAGGTAGTCGTTCGTTAATTTAACGTCAATATTTTAATTTTATGCAAATTCCCTAATCGGGTTTACCCGCGAACCGCCGTTTCGCGCCGCGGCCGGCGGTCACGGCTCGTAGTTGGATTCGGCCGCGCATTCTCCGCGCGGAACCTCGACAAATGCCTGCTGCACAGCCGTGCCGAGCCAGTCGGTACGCACGGTATAGCCGACGGCCCGGCTTGCCTCGGGCATCTCCAGTTCCAGCGCGACCAACTCGCGCCCAGGATAGGCGTCGCGAATCTGCGCACGCCCCCTCCTCGGCGCGCCTCGTATCAAACCGAGCGCCGACCGGTCACCGCTATGCCGCTGTGACCGACACGGCCTTGGTCACCACATAAGCTTCCATCGCTTCCGGACCGCCTTCCGAACCGTAGCCCGAATCCTTCACGCCGCCGAACGGCATTTCCGGCGACGGTGTGGCCGGCTGGTTGATCCACAGCATGCCGACTTCCAGTTGCTGCGACAGCAGATGCACGTTCGTGAACGACTTCGTGAACGCGTAGCCCGCGAGACCGAACGGCAGACGGTTCGCTTCGGCGATCGCTTCCTCGAGCTTGTCGAAGCCGCGGATCGCGGCGATCGGGCCGAACGGCTCGTTGTTGAACACATCCGATTCGAGCGACACGTTGGTCAGCACCGTCGGCGCGAAGAAGTTGCCTTCCGAGCCCACGCGTTCGCCGCCGGTTTCGACCTTGGCGCCGGTCTTGCGCGCGTCGTCGAGCACCTTGCTCATCGCCGTGAGACGGCGGGCGTTGGCGAGCGGGCCGAGCGTGGTGCCTTCGGCGAGGCCGTCACCCAGCTTCAGACTTTCGGCGTGCTTGACCAGCGCCGCGGCGAATTCTTCGCGGAGGCTGTTGTGCACCAGGAAACGCGTCGGCGAGATGCAGACCTGGCCGGCATTGCGGAACTTCGCGCCGCCGGCAGCCTTCACGGCGAGCGCCACGTCGGCGTCTTCGGCCACGATCACCGGCGCATGACCGCCCAGTTCCATCGTCGCGCGCTTCATGTGCGTGCCAGCCAGTGCCGCCAGTTGCTTGCCGACCGGCGTCGAGCCGGTGAACGTGACCTTGCGGATCACCGGATGCGGAATCAGGTAGCTGGAAATCTCAGCCGGGTCGCCGAACACCAGGCCGACCGTGCCCGCCGGCACGCCGGCTTCGACGAAAGCCTGCAGCAGTGCGGCCGGCGACGCCGGGGTTTCTTCCGGTGCCTTGACGAGGAACGAGCAGCCGCACGCGAGCGCGGCGCTCAGCTTGCGCACGACCTGGTTGACCGGGAAGTTCCACGGCGTGAAGGCGGCGACCGGGCCGATCGGTTCCTTGAGCACCAGTTGCTGCGCCGCGAGGTTGCGCGACGGCACGATGCGGCCGTAGACACGGCGGCCTTCGTCGGCGAACCATTCGATGATGTCCGCCGACGCCAGCATTTCGACGCGGGCTTCGGCAAACGGTTTGCCCTGTTCCAGCGTCATCAGGCGGGCGATGTCCGAGGCGCGCTCGCGCACCAGCGCGGCGGCCTTGCGCATGGTCGCGGCGCGCTCGTTGGCCGGCACCTTGCGCCAGGCGTCGAAGCCGCGCTGCGCGGCGGCCAGCGCGCGGTCCAGATCGGCGATGCCGGCGTGCGCCACCTTGCCGATGGCCTTGCCGGTAGCAGGATTGATGACGTCGAGAGTCTTGCCGCTGGCGGCGTCGCACCACTCGCCGTTGATCAGAAGTCGGGTATCGGTATAGCCTGAAGTGACCATGTTGTGTTCCTGATGATTGGAAGACGATTTACCGCGATCCAGAGGAGGATCGGGCAGTCGAGACGGGACTGCCGCAATACGGACAGTCCACTTAGGATGACAAACTAACTAGAGGCCCAGGCATGCAAGCGCTGCCGGATGCGATCGCGCACTACCCGCGGCAAAGCGCGCTCAGCGGCAACGCTCAGATCAGGCGTCGCGCAGCGCCAGGTCGACGTGTTTCAGGCGCCGCACAATACGTTCGACGAACTCCAGCGTCACATGAGGCAGCGCGCGCTGATTGGGTGTGATGACGCCGACGGTGAGCTCGTTGACGTTCACGTCGTCGAGCGGCCGCCATACCACGTCACCACGCGCCAGCTCGTCGAGAAATGCCAGCTTCGAGAAAAACGAAATGCCTCGCCCGGATGCAATCAGCCGCTTGAGCAAAGTCGTCGAGTTACAGGTGACGCTCGGCTGCAGCGACTCCCAGTACTCGGGAAAGTCGGTCGTGACAACGCCCTGGATCGGCGATCGTCCTTCGAGCCGCAGAAACGCGTGATTGCGGCACTCGTCGAAACTGATGCGCTCCATCTTCGCCAGCGGATGCGACGATGCCATCACCACACCCGGCGGTAACGATACTTCGCTCACGACATCGAGTCCGGCGGGCAGCTTCGTAATGTACGAAATGCCGACGTCGTATTCACCACTAACGAGTCGCGTCGGCACGTCATGCGGAGGCACCGCGGCGATCGAATAGGTCACAGCCGGATAGGCGTCCGAAAACTCCTCGACGGTCGCCGGCAGGAAGTCGACGAAAAGCGAATCCATGGCCGCCACCGACACATGTCCCTTGCGTTCGCCTTTGAGGTCGTCGAGTTCGCTGCGCATCAGGTGGAAGTCGTTCAGCGTCGCGCGAATGTGCTGCAGCATGCGCTCGCCGGCCGCGTTCAGCCGGATGCCGTTCGGCAGCCGGTCGAACAGTTCGGTCCCCATCTCCGCCTCGAGCTTGAGGATCTGCCGGTTGACCGCGCTCGACGCGACATAGAGATTCTGCGCGGCCTTGCGGATCGAACTGCACCGAGCCACTTCGACAAAATATTTCAGGACATTCGCGTGCATCGTGTTTTCTCAGTTCATCGGCCGCACCGTCCAGGCGGCGACCACGGGATGATCGCAGGCTACCTTGCCTACGTCGCACGCGCCACCCGGGGAACCGAGTGCACTGGCGTCCGGCCCGAAGAAATCCCGGTTCACGGCGGCGAAGGCGGCCTCCGAGTGCGGCAGTTCTTCGTCGTGAAAGATCGCCTCGGTCGGACACACGGACACACACACCCCGCAGTTGATGCATTCCTCAGGGTGGATGTAGAGCGTGCGCCCGCCCTCGTAGATACAGTCGACCGGACAGCATTGCACACACGCGCCGTCTTTGACGTCGATGCACGGCGAAGTGATGACATAGGCCATCAGTGTCCACTCCAGACCGGTTTGCGCTTCTCCTGAAACGCGCGCACACCTTCATTCGCGTCGTCGGATTGTAGCGCGGCCACCAAGGCGGGCAGTCGCAACGCCTGAGCGTCGGCCGGCGAGAGCGTGGACGTGCGCTTGACCACCTGCTTGATGGCCTGCAGCGACAGCGGCGCGCACGCGAGCAGCGCCT
Source organism: Paraburkholderia aromaticivorans (assembly GCF_012689525.1). Lineage (NCBI taxonomy): Bacteria > Pseudomonadati > Pseudomonadota > Betaproteobacteria > Burkholderiales > Burkholderiaceae > Paraburkholderia > Paraburkholderia aromaticivorans. Next base: position 680,883 of record NZ_CP051515.1, on the reverse strand, counting down.
GAACCCAGCGGTCGACGGCGGCATCCAGTTCGGCACGCGGCACGACTTCATTGACGAGGCCCATGTCGAGCCCCTCGCGTGCCGAAATCCGGCGGCCGGTCATCAGCATCGCCATCGCCTGGCGGTAGGGGATCTGGCGTTGCAGCAGGGTCATGCCGCCGTCGAGCGGCATGCGCCCGACGAGCGCCTCGGGCAGCCCGAAGCTCGCCTCCTCACAGGCGACGACCAGATCGCAGCCCAGCACCATTTCGAAGCCACCGCCCAACGCATAACCGTTGACCCGCGCGATCACCGGCACGTTCAGCGTCTCACGCAACGCAATGCCGCCGAAGCCGCCGGGGCGTGGCGCCCCCCAGTATTCGAGACCGCTCACCGACGGATTCTTCAGGTCCGCGCCGACGCAGAACGCGCGCTCGCCCTCGCCGGTCAGGACCACGACGCGCACGTCACGGCTATGTTCGAGTTCGGTCCACACGTGTTGCAGTTCGGCTTCGGTGGCGAGGTCCACGGCGTTGAGCGCTTCCGGCCGCGCCAGCGTCACCGTGGCAACGTGCTGATCGATCACAAGACGTACGCTCATACGGCCTCCGTGGCGACCTTGCCGCGCAATTGCTGCAGGACCTCGTCGGTATGCTGGCCGAGGCGCGGCGGCCCACGTCGCAAGCCCACCGGTGCGAGCGAAAGCTCGATCGGGCTGCCGATGAAACGCACCGGCTGGCCCTCGCCCTCTCCTTCCAGAATCAGCTGGTTATGCAGGGTCTGAGGATCGACCAGTGCTTCACGCAGATCACGCACCGGCGCACACAACAAGTCCTGCTCTTCGAGCCGGGCGAGCCAGAAGTCGCGCGTGTTGCTCGCGAAGCGCTCCCGGAAGATCCGCTGCAATTCGCTCTTGTGAACGAACTGCTGGTTGAGGTTGCAAAAGCGCGCGTCGAGAGAGAGGTCTTCGATCTGCAGCGCGGTGCAGATGTCGCGCAGCGGATTCGCCTTGAACGCACCCACGAGCACCAGGGCACCGTCCTGGGTATCGAAGACGCCCGACAGCGGCATTGCAGCCCAGTTCACTTCCGAGTCGGCCATCATGATCATGGCGGCTTCCTGCATCTGCATCGCGAGCATCGAGTTGTACAGCGACACGTTGACCTTCTGCCCCTCGCCCGTGCGGTCACGATGCAGCAGCGCGAGCAGGATGCCCTGCACCATATGCATGCCCGCCGAATAGTCGGCGAGCGCCGTCGGGTACACGGAAATCGGCAGCGATTCATCCGCGCGGCGCGCCATCACACCGCTCATCGCCTGGGCCAGCACATCCTGGCCACCCTTGTGCGCATAGGGTCCGGTTTCGCCGAAGCCCGTACCCACCGCGTAGATGATCCGCGGATTCAACTGGCGGCAGTCTTCATAGCCGACGCCCATCCGGTCCATCACGCCCGCCCGGAAATTGCTGACGACCACATCCGCGTCCGCGATCAGCGCCTTCAAATCCGCCAGTTGCCGCGCGTCGCGCAGGTCGAGTGCCACGCTGCGCTTGTTGCGATTCAAACTGCAGAAGATCGGATTGTCCGCGCCGGCCACCGGCTCGAACGTCGAGCGGCTGAGATCGCCCGCACCCTTTCTCTCGACCTTGATCACGTCGGCGCCATAGTCGGCGAGCATCTGCGTGCAGACTGGGCCCATCATGACCTGCGTAAGATCGACGACTCGCACGCCGGACAGTGGCAGGTCAGGCGTCTTTGCAGTGTTGTTGGCGACGCTCATGCGGCCTCCCGCTGATTGATGTGCACGGCAAGCGGCGGAATATCGGCGTTGCGGCCGGTCTGGTCGCCCGGATCGGCGCCTTGCGAACGCAAGGTCTTCTGCAACGCATGCACGTCGACGTCGCGCACCCGCACGCCCGCTTCGAGAGCAAGAGCCGCAGCCACACCGGCGGCTTCGCCCATCGCCATGCAAGGCGGGATTTCGCGAGACATCTTCTGCGCCTGCGAGGTCGCCGAGTAGTGACGGCCGGCCACCAGCAGGTTGTCGATCTGCTTCGGCAGCAGCACGCGATACGGCATGTAGTAGTCGCGGCCACGCGCGATGCTGTCGTCGAAACGGGTACGCTGCGCGAGGTCGTCCTTCGTCATCACATACTCGCCTTCGAGCAGGCGCGTCTGACGCACGCCGGTTTGCGGCGCGACATCGATCACGTAACACTGCTCGAAACCCGGCAGCTTCTCGCGCACGAAATCGACCACTGCGTGAATGTGCTGACGCCCCTGCACTTCCGCGCGTGTCAGGTCCTCAGGCTTGAGACCATCGAGACCGGCCATGTGCGGGCAGTTGCACCACACCACGCCGGGCAACGGTGTCTTCAGCCACCAGTAGCCCCACGAGCCGCCGAGAATGCGCTTGATCTGACGATCCAGCGCCGCAAACGCCTCGGGCTCCTCGGCTTCGAAACGCTCGGCCGCTTCCGTATCGACGCCGCCGAGTCGAAATACCGTCGTCGTGATATAGGTGCCGCCGACATGCGGTACACCCGCCGACGCCGCGACGTCCAGGTCGCCGGTCGCGTCGATCACCACGTCGGCGAGGATCGCTTCACGGCCGCTCTTGGTCTCGCAGATCACGCCCTTCACCTGGCCGTCTTCGACCAGCGTGCGCGAGAACCATGAATGCAAACGCAGCTTGATGCCGAGCGATTCCACCATCTCCAGCGCGACACGTTTCATCGCATCCGGATCGAACGCCGCGGCGAAACATACCGGGTGCGGTGTCTTCTGGCTGTGAAAGTCGAAAGTGCCCCAGCGCCCCCACTTGCGATACGCGGCGGGATCCTCACCCCATTCGTCCGAGCGCGGGAACATCGCCAGCTTGCGCGCCGCCATCCGTTCGATGAACGTCATGCAGACGCCGCGCACCGAGATTTCCTGCAAGTGGTTGTCCCACATGTCGTCGAGTACCAGCACCATGCCGCCGGATGCGAGGCCGCCCAGGTGGTTGTAACGCTCCAGCAGAATCACCTCGGCGCCGTTGCGCGCCGCTCCAATCGCTGCCGACAGGCCCGCGGGGCCGCCGCCGACTACCACGACGTTTGCCTTGGCCGCGATGCGCACATCGCGCGCACTTTCCTGAGTCCAATCGCTGATCATGTTCATATGTCCCCTCTGAGAATTCGGCTGTTTCGTGTTCGTTTCAATGCGTGCTTTCGGGCTGCCATCTGACCACCAGGCGCTCGACAATCGCGATGGCCAGGAAAAACAGGCCGGACAGTACCGCGCTCATGATGATGGCCGTGTACAGCAGCGCTGAATCGAAGCTGTAGGTGGCCTGAATGATCATTGCGCCGATACCTTGCGTGGCGCCGATCCATTCACCGACCACCGCGCCAATCACCGACATCGACGCGGCAATGCGCAATGCGGAGAAGAGATACGGCAGCGAAGCGTAGAGGCGCAGCTTGAAGAAGATTTCGCGCTTGCTCGCCGACAGGATCTGCATCAGTTCCATTGCCTGCGGGTTCACCGCTTGCAGCCCACGAACCATGTTCACGAGCGTCGGAAAGAAACAGACGATTGCCGCGATCGTGATCTTCGGCTCCAGACCGTTGCCCATGATGAGGACGAGAATCGGCGCCTTCGCGACCACCGGAATCGAATTGATCATCACCGCGACGGGATAGAAGATGTCCTGTAGCGTCTTGTTGTGGACGAAGACGGTGGCAATCAAAATCGCCGCAAGATTGCCGAGCAGAAACCCGCCGCATGCCTCGATCGCGGTCGGCACCAGGTTTTGCAGCAGCACATCGCTCTTGCTGAAAAGCGTCTCCAGAACCAGCAGCGGCGACGGCGCGATAAACGGCTTCACGTGAAAGCCCGCCACGACCGCCCACCACGCGAACAGCAGACCCGCGACGCCGAGTACCGGCAGCAGGCGCGCCCGCCACAGGCGCTGACGGCGACGCGCGAGCCAGGCCTGCGCTTCAGGGTCCGCCGCTTGCGACGACAGGTTCAATTGCATTTCGGACGTGGTCATCAGCAGGTCTCCAGTACGCGCCGCAGATAGGCAGCGAGTTCGACGAATTCACGGGTCTCGCGGATGTCGAGCGTTCGATCTTCCGGCAGCCCGACCGGGACGATCTCCTTCACACGTCCGGGGTTGGCGGCCAGCATCAGCACGCGCTGGCCGAGAAACGCCGCTTCATAAATGCTGTGGGTGACGAAGAGTGTCGTGAGGCCCATCTCTTTCCAGACGCGGCGCAATTCTTCGTTCAGGCGGTCGCGCGTGATTTCATCGAGCGCGCCGAACGGCTCATCCATCAGCAAGACCTTTGGATCACTGACGAGAGCACGCGCAATGGCGACACGCTGGCGCATCCCACCTGACATCTCGTGCGGGAAAGCGTCCTCGCGGCCCTTGAGGCCGACGAGTTCAAGCAGTTCACGCGGCGTTGCCCGGCCCGCACGCGCCTTACCGCCCGCGACTTCAAGTGGCAACTGCACGTTCTGGATGGCCGTGCGCCATGGCAGCAACGCCGCATCCTGAAACACGAAGCCGATGTCCCGATTCTCCCGAGCGACACGCGGCGCGGCGCCGAGCACGCTGATCTCGCCACGGCTCGGCTTGATCAGGTCCGCGACGACGCGCAGGAACGTCGACTTCCCGCAACCCGAGGGACCGAGCAGCGTGAGGAATTCGCCGGTCGCGACGTCGAGGCTCAAGCCCTCGATCGCAGTGACGCTGCGCCGGTCGGTGAAGAAGCGCACGTTGACATTGCGGCAACTGATAGACAGAGAAGTGTCTTGCCGCGCGGCGACGGACGAGCCGGGCTCTTCCGCGCGCGGCGGATTCATAGTGGCAGCATGCATGGATTACACCTTGAGGCGAGAGGAGCGGGTAGCGTTAAGAACGTCCATCGTCATCACGTCGCCGACCTTTGGCTGACTTCCGCGGAACTGGCCCAGTTGACCGTACATCGTGATCTGCTCTTCCCAGACCTTGGCGTCCATCGTGCCCCAGCCCTGAGTCTGCGTGGTCTGATCGAACGCATAGCCCATCAGCGAATCGATCGCGACACGCTCATCGGCATGGTTCAGGTTCGGATATTCCTTGATGAGCAGATCGACGGCCTGATCGCGATGCGCGTTCGCGTAGACCCAGCCACGCGCGGTTGCACGCAGGAAGCGCGCAACGGTGTCGGGATGCTCCTTGAGCGTCGTGGTGTTCGCGTAGTACGGCAGCGCGTAGAGGCGCACGCCGGTGTCCCACAGGCGCAGGTCGACGCGATCCGCACCGAGCGGCTTGAGTGCCGTGGTGTTGGTTTGCCAGCCGGTTACCGCATCGACCTGACCACTCAGAAGCGGCATCATGTCGGCGCCGATCGGCACGATGTTGACCTGGCTTTCCGGAATCTTGTTCTTCGCGAGCAGTGCCTTGAGCAGCACCATGCCCGTCGACTGAATACCGATACGCTTGCCGATCATGTCGTGCGGCGTGCGTACGGGGTTTTTCTTGAGCGAAAAGAAACTGTAAGGATGCTGCTGCAGGCCAACCGCGATGCACTTGATCGGCAAGCCTTCCGAGACCGCAAGCATGATCGACGGACTCGACGAAATCTCGCCGGCGTCGGATCGGCCCGAGGCGACAATCGCGACACCGTCGATATTCGGGCCACCCGGCTGGATGTGAAAATCGATGCCTTCCTGCTCGTAATAGCCGAGCCGCTTCGCCGTCACTTCGCCGACCTGGTTGCCGCCGGGAATCCAGCCCAGTTGCATGTTGACGGTTGTCCTGTCGCCTGCAAAGGCGCGCACCGAAAGCAGTGCGCCCGTTGCAGCCATGCCGCCCGCCGCGAGTGTCATCCGCAGCAAACGCCGACGTCCGGCATTTTCGATTACTGACATCATCTCCTCCGTTGGTCCTTCTGGATACAAGGGGCCGGTCCTTTAACGCTCAGTGCTGCCGGTAAAACGATTATTAAGAGTCAAAAGTGTCCCCGCAAGCATCAATTTTGAAGATGAGTGATGCCGAAATTAGAGCACTCCGTCCGCGCACGCTTTCTGACCAAACTCCCACACGCGTGCGCGATTCGTGCACCACTTCGGCCTTGGCGCGCTAAAAATTCGATCACTGGTAATCAAATTCAGTGCTAGCTGTCACGAATTTTGTTCCGCAAGAATCGCCAGCAATCGCACCAGATTCGCTTGAGCGCACAGGACGAGCGACGAAAGGTGGTTGTAATGAAAAGCAATCCCGGTGCGGGAACGCTGCGCTGCGTGACCATTTAACCCAAGACAGTTAAGGCGGCTATCCACGATTCAAAACCTTCGTCGCGCATGACTTTTGATTCGCCATCCTAATCACTGTTCAGATTCAAAAATCCGCTTTCACTTTCCCAAAACAAACGTTCAAAGGAAATCATGAATCGACGCATCTTTGCTCTCGCCGCCTTGGCACTGTCCTGCCAGACGGCATCCGCCCAAAGCAGCGTAACCTTGTATGGCCTGATCTCGACGGGCATCGTCTATGCGAATAACCAGAAGGGGGCCGACAAACAAGGCCACGCAACATGGCAATTCGCGAGCGGCCCGATGCAGACGCCTCGCTGGGGGATGAAGGGTGTAGAGGATCTGGGCGGGGGCTTGAAAGCCATCTTCACGCTGGAGGGTGGCTATAGTGTGGCGACCGGCGCATTGTCGCAAGGCGGCCGCGAGTTTGGCCGGCAGGCTTTTGTCGGCTTGTCGTCGGATACGCTCGGGACGGTGACGTTAGGCCGTCAATACGACGAGGCAGTGACACTCTGTGTCTTCTCGTCGGCTTGTCAGTTCGCCGCGTACGGTGCGCACATTGGCGACAGTGACAACGTGTTCGACACATTCCGGATCAACAACGCGGTCCAATACAAGAGCGTCGACTATAAAGGGCTTCAGTTCGAAGGGCTCTACGGTTTCTCGAACAAGGCGGGCGGGTTCTCCGATAACAACGCTTATAGCGCCGGAGCGCAATATCGCAACGGTCCGCTGTCGCTCGGTCTGGCGTTCCTTCAGGTCAATTCACCGAACGACGCCAATAACACCAACGGCGCGGTGGTCAACGACTATGGCTTCACGTCACCGTTCATCACCAATCCGGCAACCAACGCGGGCGTCAGCAAGCAAAGAATGTTTGGAGCGGGCGGCGCTTACGCGTTCGGGACAGCGAGTTTGTCGCTGCTTTATACCAACGCGCGATTCGACTATCTCGACACGTCGCGGCTGACCCTGCAGAATTTCGAGGTTTCGTTGACCGACTACGTGACGCCGCAACTCATGCTCGGCGCCGCGTATATCTTCACCACAGGGCAATACCATCCGCAGGACAATAGTCCAAAATGGCATCAGGTGAATACAGGCGTGGACTACCTGCTCAGCAAGCGCACCGATCTCTTCCTCGTCGGCATCTATCAGAAAGCGGCGGGTGATGCGCAGTACGCGCAGATCTACTCGCTTTCGCCGTCCACCACCAAGTCGCAAGTCTCAGCGGTGATCGGCCTCAGGCATAAATGGTAAGCGGTGTGACCAGCGAAGCAGGCGATCAGAAAGCTGACGACAGGCAAGGAAACACGCTCGCGCGCGCTCATGACGGCGCTCCGCATCCACTCGCGGGCCTGCTCAGGCGTGCCGGAAAACGGCGGCGGCGCGTGAGCGGCGCGCATGGCCGACACGATGGCGGCCAGTTCGGGATCGAGCGGGCGCAAGGATGAGTGCGAGTCGGCGGCGTCTCTCATTGCAGTCCGAGAATGTATTGTTGCGAAGCAAACGCGCGCTGCCGCAGCGCATCGAGATCGACATCCAGCATGCGGCCATGTCGCTTCACCTCATGCCCCGCGACGAGCACGGTGTCCACGTTGCCCGGATGCGCCGCCAGCACGACGGCGCCCACCGCGTCGGAAACCGGTGTGAGATTGAGGTCGTCGCCGCGAATCATGATGATGTCCGCCTGCTTGCCCGGCGTGAGCGAACCGACTTTGTGATCCAGACCGTTCGCCCGCGCGCCGGCGAGCGTGGCGAACGCGAGCACATCGCGCATCGACAGCGTGGCCGGTGCATTCGCCACCTTCGAGTGGTTGCCGCCCATCCACGAACGGTAATAGGCGAACGCATGCCGCATCTGCGTGAACATGTCGCCTGAGCATTTCGTTTCGGTGTCACCGCTCAGGCTGGGCCGGATGCCCACCGCGAGCAGCCGATCCAGCGGAATGTCGCCGATGCCTTGCGCGTTCAGTTCACAGTGGACGCCGAGCGAAGCGCTGACGCCCGCGTCGGCCATCATTACGATCTCGTCCGCGCCGCAGAAACAGCAATGCACGAACGTGAGGTCGTCATTCAATACGCCAGCGTCGTGCATCTGCGCGATCGCCCTCACGGATGCGTTGCGCGCATAGGCGCCCATGTGGATAGTCGAGCGTATGTCGAGTTCGCGGGCGAGCCGCAGATCCGCAAGCCATACATCGCGCCGGGCCATTTCGGGGCCGCGCGCCGCCATCGTCAGCGTGAGCAGTTGATCGTCGGACGAGAAGAACCGTTCGCGTAAGCGGCGAATGTCATCGGGGTGGCCGCGCTGGCTGTCGAACATCCACGAAGCGCCGTCGACCAGCGGCCAGCCATGGGCGAAGACGCCGCGAATGTTGGCGTCGCGCAGGCCCATGATCGCCGCGTCCGAATGTTCCGGACTGTTCTGCACGTGCGACCAGTCGAGCATGGTGGTGATGCCGCCGTCCAGCGCCGACACGGCGCCGAGCAGCGTGCCGACGTAGACATCCTCCGGCCGGAATGCGGCGCCCTTGGCGCCCAGCATCTCGGCGAAGTAGATCTGCGGATCGATATCCGCATAGCGATGACGCACGCAGGTTTGCCATGTATGGCGATGCGCATCGACAAAGCCGGGCAACACGATCATGCCGCTCGCGTCGATACGCTCGGCATCGGGGGCGTCGATCCGGGACTCGACGGCAACGATGTCTTGCCCTTCGATGAGCACGTCGCCGGTACGCAAGTCGCCGATGGTCGGCACAAATATCAGGAACGCGATACGGCGATCTCATGGTTGCGCACGCTGCTGAGGGAAACGGCACGTGATCTGCCAGTGGTCGAAGCGGCCGGTACCGGCGAGAAGACATCCGGCAAATCATCGCGACGGCGCAGTACGGCGCAACCTTAACTGCATTGCGCATGCATCGTTGCGACGATGCCCTACCTGCCGCGAGTCACGAGATGCTTTTTTGCGTGGATCGATGGGAGAGAGTTTCTTCTGGCCATCACGTCAAAATTTCCAGAATCTCGTGTATTCAGAAGGTCAAACAGTTTTCGCCGCAAAGGCCGCCGACGGATGAGGACGCGTTGGACTCAACGTATCGCATACGAACGGTGCGCCTCGCTGCGCTCGCCACACGAGCAGCAGATCACGTTGATCCGATGCTTCTCACGTTGACGAGGATTGATGGCCGAGGTGGTTCGCACGCCTCCCCGGCCGATCCAGGCAAAGGTCTGTCTACGCTTCAACAATGGTCGCGTCATAGTCTTCATCGACGAAAGCGACAAGAAACTCTTCAGGCATCAGCCACGAATCAACGCTGACCGTCTTCGTGTCAATGTCAACGTTGACCTTCGCGTCGGCGTCGACGCTCCTCATCGCATGTTCAATAGCCAAAATATCGTCCGAGCGAATTTCATCTTTAACCGAGAATTTCACTTTTTATTTCTCCAGTAGATAACGTTTATATAGACTGCACCCACTATCTGTTTCGCGTTCGGCGAAACTCCGCGGCTCGTGGGCGCCTTGCTACATCACTGGTATCCGCACCATTCATCTTCATATGCTCCACGGTCCGATAGAGCCGAATGTAGGCGCATTGACTCAAGTTTCGAATACCCGCACCGTACAAACAGTCTTGCGCAGCGAGAACAAATCGAAAATCAGGCTGCTGAGCGTGTTGGCCCGACGCACACGCAGTACCACTGGCGGAGGCTACGCTGCGAAGGCTCGATACGGAGATTGCCGGCATCCGCGGCTTTGCTTTGCGTGGCGCAGGTAAGCGCAGACTCGCGGAGACATTTCGAATGTCTGGACACCAGCGACACTAGATCTGCCGACTCCTTCAAGTTTCGGCAGACGCTAGCGCCTCCCATCGAATGTCGGGAAAGCAATCTGTATCGGCTTCGGGACGCGACTGTCTGAGTGTTGGCAATGGCCGAAGCTCAGCCGGGCGCGGAGTCTTCATATAAGTCCGAAGTCCGCTGACCGAGCTAAGTGGCCGCTTCGGGATTGGGAGGATTCTGCGGTTCTCCAGACTCCGTGGCCGTGTGCGCGGCTCTCAGCGCGCGCAGGATCACGACCTCTGCCCCCCGCGCCAGCAGCAAGTCCTTCGACAGCAGGGCATTCCCCTGAACGATGCGCGCGACGCAGCCGGTCCAGCCGGTCTGGTGACTGGCGCCGATCCCGGCGCCTGTGTCGCCGTGAAAGTACTCGTAGAACAACACCAGGTCGCGCCAATGCGGATCGTCGTGGAACTTGTGCGCCGCGCCGTACGCGGGCCGGCGGCCGTCGCCGTCGCGCAGGAAGATCCGGCACAAGCGTTCGCCTAATTCCTTCGCCACTTCGAGCAGGGTCATCATCTGCCCCGACCCGGTCGGGCACTCGACTCTGAAGTCCTCGCCGAAGTAGGCGTAAAGACGTATCAGCGACGTGTAGAGCAGGAAGTTGATCGGCATCCACACCGGTCCGCGCCAGTTGGAATTGCCGCCGAACATGCCAGTATCGGAATCGCCCGGCACGTAGGCCACGCGATGCTCCTGCCCTGCGTGGTGAAAGACGTAAGGGTGCTCGAGGTGAAAGCGCGACAGCGCGCGAATGCCAAAGGGGCTGAAGAATTCGTCTTCGTCCAGCATGCGAGCCAGAATGCGGCGCAGCTTCTGCTCGCCCACTATTGCCAGCATGCGGCGATTGGCTACGCCGGGCAGTTGGGGCAGATGCACGTTAGCGGCTAGCTCCGGGTAGCGCTCCAGGAACAGCGCTGCACGCTCGCGGAATTTTGGCAATTTCTCGAGGATGTCTTCTTCAAACACTGCCACCGCCGCCAGCGGCAGCAGCCCTACGATCGAGCGCACTTTGAGGCGCGTGGCGCTGCCGTCCGGGAGACGCAGCACATCATAGAAAAACCCATCCTCCTCGTCCCACATTTCGTCGTTACGCTCGCCGACGCGATCCAGCGCGCCGGCGATGAATAGCGTGTGCTGAAAGAATTTCTCGACGAACTCCTCGTAAAGCGGCTCGTGTAGCGCAAGTTCAACGGCGATGCGCAGCATCTGCTGGCTGAAAAATACCATCCATGCCGTCCCATCGGCCTGATCCAGGTAGCCGCCTGTGGGCAATGGCGAAGAGCGGTCGAACACGCCGATATTGTCGAGTCCGAGGAAGCCGCCCTCGAAAACGTTGGCACCAGTGCGGTCCTTGCGGTTAACCCACCAAGTAAAGTTGACCAGCAGTTTGGAGAAGGCGTATTTGAGGAACTCGACATCACCGCTGCCACCCCGGCGCTCCTTGTCGAGCACGTAAAGCTGCATGGTCGCCCACGCATGCACGGGCGGATTGACATCGCTGAAATTCCACTCATAGGCGGGGAGTTGCCCGTTCGGATGCAGGTAGTCATTGCGCAGCATCAGGTCGAGCTGCTGCTTGGCGAAGTCGGGGTCCACCATGCCCAGCGGAATCATGTGAAACGCCAGGTCCCACGCTGCGTACCAGGGATACTCCCATTTGTCCGGCATCGAGATGATGTCGTCGTTGAACATGTGCGCCCAGTCGCTGTTGCGCACCGGCCGACGTTCCAGTTGCGGCAGCCGGGTACCCGCGCCGTGCTCGTCGAGCCAGAGACCGAGGTCGTAGTAGAAGTACTGCTTGGTCCACAGCATGCCGGCCAGCGCCTGCCGCATGACGTTCGCACGGTCGGGGTCATTGCGAACCGCGAGCGGTGTCATCGACGCGTAGAAGACATCGGCCTCATCCAGCCGGGCCGCGAATACCGCGTCGAAATCATCGAAGAGCGCGGATGACCCACCAGGCGCCTGGGTCGTGAGACGCAACCGGACGACCTGCGACGCACCACCGCCGACACCGAGCTGATAATGGAACGCCGCCTTGGTTCCCTGCTGCGCGGGATTCACCGCTGCAACATCGCCATGCACGATGAAGTCGTGGATGCCGTCCTTCGCGTAGGGCGACGCGTTGTCCGTGCCGAACAGGCGGCCGTTGTTGGTCTCATTCTCGGTTAAGAGCAGCGGCACGTCGGCTTCGGCGTAGAGGTAATACTCGCCCAAAGATTCCTGAAACAAGGGGTCGCTGTGACGGGCACGGACCGTCGCTTGCCATGGAGATGTGACGGGTTCGAGGATCGGCTTCGAACCACCCTGCGGCTGCGACCACGTGTTTCGGAACCACAGGGTCGGCAACAGGTGCAGCGGCGCGGCGTCCGGCCCGCGGTTGAAGACGCTGATTCGCACCAGCACGTCATCGGGCGCCGCCTTTGCGTACTCGACAAAGACGTCGAAATACCGGTTGTCGTCGAATACGCCGGTGTCGAGCAACTCGTACTCGGCCTCATGCTTGCCGCGGCTGCGATTGGTTTCGACGAGGTCGTTGTACGGATAGGCAGCCTGTGGATACTTGTACAGATATTTCATGTACGAGTGCGTCGGGGTGGAATCGAGATAGAAGTAGTACTCCTTCACGTCCTCGCCATGGTTGCCCTCGCCGTTGGCCAGGCCGAAGGCGCGCTCCTTCAGGATCGGATCGCGCTCGTTCCACAGAGCCAGCGCGAAGCACAACACCTGGTGGTCGTCGCTGATACCGCCCAAGCCGTCCTCGCCCCATCGGTAGGCGCGTGAGCGGGCCTGGTCATGGGTGAAGTAGTTCCAGGCGTCGCCGTTGTCGCTGTAGTCCTCGCGCACCGTCCCCCATTGCCGCTCACTGAGGTATGGCCCCCACTTTTTCCAGGCCGCGAGATTCGCTTGCGCTTCGTGGAGCCGGTTCTGCTCTGCATCCTTGCTCATGAGGCGCTCTCCTGCGGGCTGGCAAAGCCAGACATCTGGATCAGATTTGTAACGGCCGTGAACGTTATATCTCTAATGTGCCGGGCGCAATCTTCGGGATTTCTGCCCGTACCCTGCCAATAGTTCGCTCTTTTTGTTCAACATACAAGCGGGTTTCTCGCAACCCTCCGGCCCTGAAGAGTTGCTGGCGCGGCATGGTACTAAAGTCCTATAGCCTTTCATCCGGACACCTACTAGCATTAATTTCGGCGGAGCCGTTCTGTAGTAACGGGCATAACGCGCGCCGGTTCACCATGTCGCGCTGCAGATGCATGTCGATGCTGACGTCGATAGCCGTTCACGTGTTTTGAGTAATCCGCGAACTACCGGTATGACTCTTCCTGACGCGGACCCGGCAACAGACAAAAAGCTAGATCAACTACCTGGGCGCGAGCCTGAAAAAGAAACCGCGCCGACCGTGGCGGTCAACAGTCATGCGGCACTTGCGGGGAGCCATGTCGCCATGAATGCCAACCGTCAGACTATTGCAGCAATCATCTCGATACTGGTGGCCACCACCACGCAGGCGGCCGCGCTTCAACCCCCTTCTCAGGCCGCCTCTTCGACCGTTCCAGCGTCACCATCGTCGACGACGGCCGCCGGGGTGCGCAACCTGGACATCGCGATCAAGCCTTGGACCGGCGATTTTGACGCGATGCTCGAGCGGCGCATGATCCGCTTTCTGGTTCCCTATAGCCGGACGCTCTATTTCGTCGATAAGGGCCGCGAACGCGGGTTATCGGCGGAGCTGGCGCGCGACTTTGAGCGCTACATCAACAAACGCTACGCCAATCAACTCGGCAACAGACCCGTCACGATCTATCTGATTCCGACGACGCGCGACAAGCTTCTCGTCAACCTTTCCGCCGGACTGGGTGACATATCCGCCGGCAACCTGACGGCGACCGACGAACGCAAGAAGCTCGTCGATTTCGTTGCGCCGCGCGATATGAAGCCGGTGCGCGAGCTGATTGTGACGGGCCCGAAGGCGCCGCCGATCAACACGCTCGACGACCTCGCCGGCAAGCAGGTCTATGTGCGCAAGTCGACAAGCTACTACGAGAGCCTGACGACGCTGAACAACCGCTTCAAGGCGGCCGGCAAGCCGCTCATGCAGATCACGCTACTGCCGGACGCCCTTGAAGACGAAGACAAACTGGAGATGCTCAACGCGGGCCTGCTCGGTATCGTCGTAGTCGACGACTGGAAGGCGAAAATGTGGGCTCAGGTACTGCCGCACATCAAGGTACGTGAGGATCTTGTCGTTCGCGGCGAGAGTTATGTCGGTTGGGCGATTCGCAAAGGAAGCCCGCAGCTGCAGGCTGCAATCACGGACTTCTACGTGAACTACGTGAAGAAGCAGGGCGTGGCGGCGTATCGGCTATCCCAGTACATGAAGCAGATCAGGCAGATCTCGAACAACACCGACTCCGCGGAACGCAAGCGCTTCGAGCAGACTCTGGCCTTATTCGAAAAGTACGGCAAACAATACAGCTTCGATCCGCTGATGCTGGCCGCACAGGGCTACCAGGAATCGCAGCTCAACCAGGGCGCTCGCAGCCATGTCGGTGCGATCGGCATCATGCAGATCATGCCTGCCACAGGCAAGCAGATGAACGTCGGCAGCATTTCAGTCAGCGAGGCCAATATTCACGCGGGAGCAAAATATATGGACCATCTGATGACCCGCTATTTCCCAGACGCACACTTCAGCGACAGCGACAGGGCGCTCTTTGCGTTTGCGAGTTACAACGCCGGACCGGGCAATATCTCGAAGATGCGCAAGGAGGCAGCGGCACGCGGTCTGGATCCAGACAAGTGGTTCAACAATGTAGAAATCGTGGTGGCAGAAAAGATCGGCATCGAAACCACGACCTATGTGCGCAACATCTACAAGTACTATGCCGCGTACCGATTGATCATCGAAGCACGGGCAGCGAAGAACAGAGCTATCGAAAAGATGCAGAAGCCGGGTTGACTGGCAGCTTCGCGGCCCGGAGACCGGCATCCTCTGATCCGGCCGGCCCCAGGCGCGTGTCCGACAAGACGTCGGATATCGAGCTTGCCAACCTTCGTGCCGTCCAGTGTGAGCTTAGCCATCGACCCGGCATGGGTGGGCACGGCGGTCCCCGCCTTTGCTATGGCGAAATTGACCCCGCCGGCCGACCTGATCAGGAACGATCACTGACCCACTTCTTTCAGTGTCAGAGAATTCTTCACCGACGTAACGCCGGGTACACCCTTCGCCAGTTCTCCCGCTTTGTCGATCTGGGTCGCATCAGTGACGGATCCAGCAAGCGACACTGCACCGCCTTTCGCAACGACGTTCATTCTGGACGTGCTGACACCGCCCTTCGAGAGCGCGTGAAGCACTTTCTTGCTGAGCGCGCGATTCGCCTGTCTGGTGGCTTTCGCACTTCCCTCGCCTGCCGCCGCCATGCCAGATTGAGTCGACGTTGCAGCGGATTCGCTGGTCTGCGACCACGTATTGATGGATACCATGACAATCAATGCGCCACCCATCAGTTTGAATGTCCTGATTGCTTTCATTGCTCGCTCCGGTTGAGCCACGATAAATCCCCACGGAAATCGCGGGTCCGCCACTACCGTGCAGCCCGATCGCGCTGGTTCACGGTAGGTTGCTCCCTCTTTAGCCCACCACCAATCGAATCCGCCGGGCATTGCCGGAGTTTTTCGCAGCGCGCAAAGATGTGCAGTCGGTCACGGGCAATCTGCTCCCGTTTTTCTCGCAAGACAATAGGAACTTTGTCTAATAGATAGGAGGTATCAACCTTCGGAGGTGGCGCTTCGCGAGGTTTCCGGAGCGCCGGACGATATCGGCTCAAGTTCATTGAGAAGCGGACAATCACAAATGCTCGTCGACTATGTATGTTTCCTGTCGCCCAGGAGAATCTTGTGGATATTGGCCGGATACACCCAGTCGCGAGCTCGGCGCTCGATGCCCGGTCTTACACCGCACATGGTCCTGCTGACGTCCTGCCGCTCTTCTGAAGTATTTCGCCAAACTCATCTACCCTGCACTTCCGGATCCCTTTCGCATGACTGCGATAGCGCGTCATTCGCGGGTTCATCCGGCCTGCCAAGTCGCAGACTGACGGCCCGCAGCGTCGCGCCGAAGCCCTGAGGCGCGCGGGAGTCGAGACGGGCGCTGGTAACAACCCGCGTCGCGGCGCTCCACGCCACAGATGCGTTTGCAGCAATCAGCGCTTCCACAAGGGCTACATCCTCATTTGACGCAAATGGCCTGAACCCACCGACAGCGACGTACGCTGCGGCAGACACGCCCAGATTTGCGCCATGAATATGACGGTGTCCGTCCCGGTCCACATAAGTCGTGGTGAAATCCTGCCGGACTGCAGCGTTGTGCCCCGCCCAGTTCTCAATGCTAATGACCCCACACACGGCATCGGTGCGACATTTGATCTGCTGTGCGAGCCAGTCTTCCGCGACAGTTGTATCAGCGTCACTGAACGCAAGCCACCTCGCGCCTTGCGCCAGTGCCGTCTGTGCACCCGTCGCGCGTGCCACGCCGACGTTGCGCATCTCGACCGATAAAAGCTGGGCGCCAAGCGACGCTGCAATTAACCCCGTCGCGTCAGTGCAACTGTCCATCACGACAAAGATCCGGACTTCTTCATCGTCGAGATCAGAATGGCGGGACGCATGGATTATTGAACGGACGCACGGACCGATGAGTTCAGCTTCATTGTGAGCTGGAATGACGACGGCAAGCATGTGCCCTCCCTTTCTTTTTCGGAACCTCGATTCGGAGCCGGCCGCCACGCGTGCAGACTCGCGACGGCCGCAACCGACAGAGGCGGCTGCGGTAACGTCGTCGCCCCACAATGGAGACCTCTAATTCGCCTGCCCCGCACCGAGATCGGCACCCGTGGTCGGATCGGAAGCTGCGTCGGAGGCAGTGCGCGACGCCATTGCCTGAAGCACCTTCACGTCCTTCTTGGACACGTTGACCGTCGCGGTACCGTCACCGCCGTCAACCGCAGGCTCCGGCGAGTCGACGAACTGCCACTCCGGCCCTTCGTTCCACGGTCCGCGCGGTGCGTCGTCGCCTTGCGACATGTTGTAATACACGCTCGTGAATTCGGGGACGCCGGGGAGTTTGCCCTGCGGGAAGTTCGGCTGGATCGAATGCAGCGCTTTCTCGAACGATTTCTGGTGCGCAATCTCCCGCGTCATGAGGAACCCGAGCGTTTCCTTGATGCCCGGATCGTCAGTGATATTGATCAGCCGTTCGTACACGATCTTGGCGCGTGCTTCTGCCGCTATGTTCGACCGCAGATCGGCCGTGGGCTCGCCAATTGTATCCACGTAGGATGCACACCACGGCACACCGGCCGAGTTCGTCAATGCCGGTCCGCCGCCGTACAACAGTGCGGTTGTATGCGAATCGTTCCCGCCGCCAGTCATCGAGCGGTACAGTTCGGCCTCCGCTTCCACCGCTTCGGCAAGTTGACCCTTCGCGCTCTTGTTGAGCATCGCAACGATCGACCCGACAATTTCAAGGTGACTCATTTCTTCCGTCGCGATATCGAAAAGCAGATCCTTGCGACCCGGGTCATCTTCGCCGATCGCCTGCGTGAAATAGCGACAAGCCGCACCGAGTTCGCCTTGGGGACCGCCAAACTGTTCGAGCAGAAGGTTGGCAAGGCCCGGATTGGGCGCCGCGACGCGAACCGTGTATTGCAAACGTTTGTTATGGATAAACATGGCACTTCTCCAGTGACCGGCACGATTCGATCCTCCGTCGCCGTAATTGCGCTTCATGCGCAACCGTTGCCCGGCATCTGAAGAGGCCTTCGCAGCCGCAGGTTAGACCGGACAGCGGCGCCGACTTGAAGAGTCACACCACACCCGAAGATGGGCGCCCGGTTCTCAGAGCAAAATCGTTCTGGCGAAAATGGACGGCGGCATTGCCGTACATGGCATTCGCTGCCGAAAAATGTTCAGCACGCGCTGTGCCCGTTCGGCGATCGATCGTGATTTGCCTTGATTCGCTGGTCGAATCCGGCAGGCGTGTCGTAACTATCGACACTGAGATGCCTCTTGAACGAAGGAGGTCAAAGTAGATTCCGCTTCGCTGGGCGAGGTTCCCAGTTGATTCGACTGCAAGGCCTTCTTCGGCGTCAGCGTTGCCACGCAATTCGCAGCTAACCCTATCGAGGACGCGTCGGGAACAGCCGTTGCGCGAGTCAAAAGTCATGAGCACAGGCGGAACTGTGTTTATTCCCTTCGATCCTCTACGCCATAGGCTAACCATGAAACTCCTCACTACCCAGATCGGACTACCCCGTCTTTCATGGGGCTCGGTGATCGCAGGCGTCATCCTCTCGTTGATTACCTACCTCATTCTCAGCGTGCTTGGCGCAGCGATCGGTACGTCGGCTCTTGCGCCTCTTTCACGGCCCAATCCTCTGCAAGGATTCGGATTTGGCTCTGGCGCTTATCTGATCGTCATGACAGTCGTCGCCGTCTTCATCGGTTCTTATTTCGCGGGACGCTGTGCGCCTGTGCTCGGGTGGCTACACGGCCTGCTAGCGTGGGCGGTCATGATTCTGATGGTTGTCTACGGAGCGACGTCGTTGGTCGGAAGTGCAGTGAGCGCGGCTGGAAGCGTTGCATCGACCGGCGCGATGGTCGGCGCAGCGGCCAATCCCTCAGCCGCTAGCGGCACCATGGTGGGCTCGTTGACGCAACGCGTTCAAGGCGCAATTGCCTCCGCCACCGCCGAGGCGTCAAGTCCGCAAGCCGACGCCGACACACGTCAGGCAGCTGACACCGCCGCGCGGAACATGGCGCGCGCCTCGTGGTTTTCGTTTGCCGCACTTGTTGTCGGCGCGATCATCTCGATCGTCTCGGGTCAGGCCGGGTTTCGCCATCAACCGCCATTCGAAGAAGCGGGCGGTACATCGGGCGATGACGCTCTCGTGCCCCGCAACGCGACTCGCGTCATGCCCGGCCGCCCGATTGCCTGAGCGGTCGTTCTGACCGGATGGAGTCGCCATGACCGACAGCAACGAAATTCCCGACTCGCGTCACTCCCAAAGCCCTGAGACTCAAAGCGTCACGGCCATCGAGCAGCGGCTGCACGTCGGCGTCTCGGAGCAGGAAACCGCGACCGTGAGGGTTCGCACGATCGTCCATAAGGACCTGCAAGAGATCCCGGTTGTACTCAAACGCAAACTCGTCTCGGTCGAGCGCGTTCCGGCCAACCGGTTTGTAGACGCGGTGTTCGAGCCGTTTCAGGACGGCCAAACGCTGATCGTGCCGGTGTTCGAATATGTTCCGGTTACCGAATTAAAACTGATGCTGAAAGAAGAGATTCGCATCGTTCTTGAAGAAACAGAAGAAACGAGCGTGCACCGTGCCGAGGTGCAGCGGCAGGAAGTCGTGGTGGAACGGCGAACCGGAACAACAGGAGACTGGATCGCGCAACCCGCGGCGCCGTCCTCCGAAGATGGTGAGCAGTCGGCGTTTTGAGAGCAAGCAGTTCCTTCTGGCTGAAGTCTAGCCACTCACAATCTTGGAGTATGACAATGTCACAAGTTCTTGTAGGTGTATTCGACTCATTCGCGCAGGCCGAACAGGGCATCGTGCGGGTCACGCAGGCGGGAATCCCGAGAAGCGACATGGAAATTCACGCTAACGGCCAGGCGGATGATGCACTCGCGGCCGATACCCATGTCGAGCAACCGCCGGCGGCCACTACCGAAGGTTCCTCTAGCAAAATCGGCCGCTTTTTCAGCAACCTGTTTGGCGGTGACGAACCGCCGGCGGAAATCGGCCACTACCAGGAAGCGGTGCGCCGCGGAGGCGCTGTTCTCACCGTGACCGTAGTCGATGAAGCGAACGTTTCTGCAGTTCGGTCGGCCCTGTACGAAGCTGGGGCGGTCGATATCGACGAACGCGTGACCCAGTGGCAAAACGCGGGCTATCAGGGCTACGATCCGAGCACGGCGCAGTACTCCGCTGACGAGACCGCGGCTGAGCGGCAGTCGTTTGCGGTGGTGCGCGAGTCGCTGGATGTCGGCAAGCGCGAAGTACAGACGGGTGGTGTGCGTGTCTATTCGCGCGCGACCGAAACTCCCGTGAGCGAAGCAGTCAGCTTGCGCGAGGAACATGCCGCGATTGAGCGGCATCCCGTGGACCGGATCGCGACGGCGGACGACCTCAAGGCCGGCTCGGTCGAAGTGCTCGAAACGGCCGAGCACGCCGTCGTGGGCAAGACGGCTCATGTGGTCGAAGAAGTCACGGTTGGCAAGCAGGCTTCGGAACGTACAGAGACCATTAACGAGACGCTTAGAGGCACCGAGGTGGAGGTGGAACGCCTCGATGGCAAAGCGCCTGGCACACCTGCCAATTCGGCAGACTTACCGCCGACGACGCGTCAGTAGAGAAAGCCTTCTGTCCCGTCGGTACTTCTTGGCGTCGGCAGCACAGCGCAGGCGCTATGCTGGTCAAGCCGTGAGGAAGATCTGCGCGATGGCGCCAATCACACATACGCCCATCATGTAATACGCCGGCATAAGCGCATTGCCCGTATGGGCGATGAACCATTCGTTCGCCATCAGCGCCGTTCCACCGGAAATCCGCTCTTCATCCCTAGTCAAGATTCAATCGGCGCGGGTCGCCAGCGGCAGTGACGCGGCTCATCCCAAACAGCGGTCTGTTGCGCAGCACAAGGTACGAAGCAATCACGACAACGAAGACTAGGATCGTGAAGCCGAATTGAAACCGCGAGGCTGGATTGGTTGCCTGGGACAACAAGACAGTGACCAGCGCGGCGATCGCCAGCCAGTTCGAATACGGATAGAACCATGCCTGGAACTGCCGCTCACCACGCCTTACGTCGCCGAGACCGCGTCGCATGCTCAGATGGGCAAAGGCGATGAAAAGCCATACGACAATGATAAAACTTCCCGAACTCTTCGCCAGCGTCAGAAAGAGATCCCCACCGCTCAGAAAATGCACGACCAGCACGGCTGAGCAAACGATTAGGCTAAGCGCCAGTGCACTCAGCGGAACACCGCGCGACGTCGTCTTGCTGAAGAGCGCCGGAGCATATCCACGGCGGCTGAGTGAGAACAGCATACGGGAGGCTGAATACATGCCGGAATTCATAACGGACATGAACGAGATGAACAACACGATCTTGATCGCGATGGCTGCGAGCGGAAAACCTGCCATGCTGAACAACGAGACGTACGGAGACTTCAACGCCGCCTTGTCCGTCCATGGCACGCACAGAATCAAGATAAGGACTGAACCAACGTAGAAGACCAGTACCCGTACAACTACGCTGCGAATGGCCTTGATCACATTCTTGCGTGGATCTTCCGATTCGCCGGAAGCAACGGCAGCAATTTCGCTGCCGCCTAGCGAGAAAATTACGACGATCACGCCCGCCAGAACGGGCGACATGCCGTTGGGCATGAACCCTCCGCTCGCGGTCAGGTCTGACAGAACGGTGGGATGCACGTTGTTCTGAAATCCGAGCAGGATGGATATGCCGAGAGCGAGAAAGATGATGATGGTGGCTACTTTCGCGAATGACAGCCAGTATTCGAACTCGGCAAATGACCTGACCGAATAGACATTGCTCGAGATGACAATGACGGTCATGGCGAACGCCCCAACCCAGATGGGAATAAAGGGCAAAAAGTCGTGAATGATCGAGCCGAGCAGAAGCGCTTCGATCGCGATTGTGATCATCCACTTGAACCAGTATAGCCAGCCGACGGTATAGCCTGCCCACTGCCCGAGATAGGTGCTGGCATAGACGGAGAACGAACCGGCGTCCGGATTCCGGGCGGCCATTTCTCCGAGCATGAACATCACCAGTGTCACGATGATCCCTGCAATCAGATACGACAGGATCGCAGCGGGTCCAGCCGTGGAAATGATGGCTCCCGAGCCCACGAACAGGCCCGCGCCGATGACGCCACCCAACGCAATCATTGTTATATGACGTTTTTTTAGGGTGTGCTGTAACTCATTGATGTGTGACATGTGTCTCCCTCGTTTTAGATCGCTTCCGTCATGTTTCATTAGGACAGCGCTTCATGGATCTAGCGGAAGCATTTCCTGATCGGACACTCGCTTCAAAGTCGATTGTGCGGCACATAAAAGAAGATTTACGTTGTCATGCTATTGAATCATCTCCCGCGAAGTCGCGAGGAATGAGTCAGAACGTCGCACCGAAGAAATCTTTGCCGCTTGAATGTATCCAAAACTTCCGCTACCGAACTATGTCGGCTCGAAGAACCAGCCACAAACGATATTTTCACATTACTCGATAACATTTTCTCACTATGTCAGGGTGGCTTCGTTGATCCGCAAACCCATACGTCCATTCCTGACAACGTGTTTGATAATCCGAACCTGGTCGGCCGTGAATCTGTTATCAATGTCGAAGCTCGCTTAGTCGTACTCCGTGTGGCTGCCAGCAGGGTGCGCCTCTTGCGATTGATACACCCCACGCCTTCGGCGCTTCGTTACGTTGTCAGAGCCGCTCTTGATTCAGGCTCCTGGTTCACCGGGTGACATCGGTGGTTCTCTCCTTCTATGCGGCGAAAAGTGAGGACAACTTCTGTCAGCGACCTCGTGCCGCACCTCGACCAGGTTGATGAGATATTTGGAATGGCGGATCTTGATGGCGTTTCACGGTTCACTCTATTCACTCCCACAATCCTCTCTGCCGCCCGTACCGGACACCATCCCACAAACCGTACCGGTACTGTACTGGCAACGCTCGCTAGAATGCTCCCATGTTCTTTCGCCCGACATCGGAGCTTGCCATGTCTTATCTCAGCCTCAGCGCGCTGCCTGCCGGCATCCTGTTCGCGCTCGTCACTACCATCACGCCCGGTCCGAACAATACGATGCTGCTGGCCTCAGGGGTCAACTTCGGGTTCCGCCGCACGCTGCCGCATCTGTCCGGCATCAGCGCGGGTGTCGTGCTGTTGATGTTGTCGGTCGGAATTGGTCTGGGCGAAGCCTTCGTGCATTTCCCCGTGCTGTACACAGTGCTCGAGGTCGCGAGCGTCGCTTATCTGCTGTACCTCGCGTGGAAGATCGGCACCTCGGGCGAGTTGAAGATGAAGAAAGGCGAGCGCCGACCCATGAAGTTCTACGAAGCGATCGCCTTCCAGTGGGTCAATCCGAAGGCATGGATGATGGTGCTGACCGCCGCCACGACGATCCACCTTAGCGAGAGCTACAGCATGAACGCCATCGCCATGGCGGTGATTTTCTACGTGATCGGCTTTCCGTGCATCTGCCTGTGGGCGGGTTTCGGCACCGCCATGCGGCAGGTGTTGTCGGACCCGAAGCGGCTGCGCATTTTCAATGTGGCCATGGCGCTGCTGCTAGTGCTGTCGATGTATCCGATCGCGCTGAAGCTGCTCGGCCAGGGCGCGTGAATGCCTGAGCGCTTGAGCGCGGCTACAGCGAGCCCTGTCGACCAGAGTTGGCGCTTTAGCGCTTACTCTGGTCCCATGCAAGATCATTGCTGCCCCACTCGCTCGATGAAGCTCCACAACGCGTCGTCCGTCGAATACGGTGCGTTGAAGCGGAACCAGGCGCTCGGGGCATCGTCGGGACGGAAGTAGGAGCCCGGCGCGAGCCAGATACCGTGGGTGAGCGCGGCCGTCGCTACTTCGCCGGCCCGCTCCGCTTCGATCGGCAAGCGCGCCCACAGGAACAGCCCGGCGCGCGGCCGGTGAAACAGTTCTAGACCCAGCGAATCGAGCCGCTCTTCGACGGTCGCGTGCGCGAGCTTGAGGCGCTCGTTGACGGCTTCCACATGACGCGCATAGCGCCCTTCCAGCAACACCTTGTCGACGATCCGCTCGATCGCCTCCGACGACGTCAAACCTACCGCCATCTTCGTGCGCGCCAGTTCGCGCAGCACTGCGCGCTCGGCGACCACATAGCCGCAGCGCAGCCCCGGCGTCACCGTCTTCGAAAAACCGCCGACGTACAGCACGCGCTGCAAGCCTTCCATCGCCGCGAACAACGGCGCGCCGGACGGTGCGAGTTCGCGGCTCACGTCGTCCTCGATCACCCACATGCGCTGACGCTCGGCGATCTGCAGCAAACGAAACGCCGCCGACATGCCGAAGGTCGCGCCGGTCGGATTCTGCAGCGTCGTGTTGACGAAGATCGCCTTCGGCTTGTGCTCGGCGACCAGCGCTTCGAGCACGTCCGTATCGATGCCCGCCGGCGTGCGCGGCACGCCGTGCACCACGAGGCCGGCCAGCTTGAGAATCTGCAGCAGATTGCAATAACCGGGATCTTCGACGATCACGGCGTCGCCCGCGCGCAGCAACGTGCGCACGATCAGATCCAGCCCTTGCGTCGCGCCTTGCGTGAGCAGGACGTTGGACACCTCCACCGGCAGCCCGCGCCGGTCGAGTTGCTCGGCGATCCGCTCGCGCAACGGCGCGAATCCGTACGGATGCCCGTAATCGCCGAGGCGCGCCGCCGGCACCCGGCTCATGGCCCGCAACGCATGTTGCAAACCGGTCTCGTTGATCCACTCGTTCGGCAGCCAGCCGCCGCCCGCCTTGATCGGCACCGAATGGTCGGCGAACACGTCGGACAGAAGCCAGGTCGCGGTGAGACTCGGCGGCTGCCAGTCGGTCGCGGCGACCCGCGCGGACTGCGAGCGCGCCGTCACGCGATAGCCGGAACCGCGCCGCGCGACCACGAGGCCCATCGACACCAGCCGGTTGTAGGCCTCCGTGACCGTGAAGGTGCTCAGGTCGTGGCTTTGCGCCAATTGCCGCACCGACGGCAGCAGCGCGCCCGCGCGCAGCGATTGCCCCTCGATGGCGCGCGCGAAGCCTTGCACCACCTGCTCGACGAGCGTGGGAGCGGCGCGCCGGTCGCGCTCGAGTTGTAGTTCGATCATGGTGAGGACGAAAAAGCACGCCGCACAGGGCGGCTGAACGTGTGAATACGTGCGAAATGTGGCGCCGGCGAGCTTGCCGACCTGCTAAGGCACGCATCGACACAGTTGGTGCAGATCCACCAACACAGTTAGCGCCACACTGCGTCAACTGTTTATGCCGCCATTAAACCGCGAACGCTACAGTTTCGCCATGCCCCGAAGGAAGTCCTTCTGGGGGACTACTTCGATTCGAGGAGATACCATGACTTCGCGCCCCGTCATCGACGACCTGTCGTCGTTCTGGATGCCCTTCACCGCCAATCGCCAGTTCAAGGCCGCGCCGCGCCTGCTGGAATCGGCCAAGGGCATGTATTACCGCAGCACAGACGGGCGTGAAGTGCTCGACGGTTGCGCGGGTCTATGGTGCGTCAACGCCGGCCATGGCCGCGAAGAAATCGTCGCGGCGATCACCCAGCAACTCTCGACGCTCGACTTCGCGCCGACCTTCCAGATGGGCCACCCGCTCGCTTTCGAAGCGGCCACGAAAGTCGCGGAACTGATGCCGGAGGGTCTCGACCGCATCTTCTTTACGAACTCGGGTTCGGAATCGGTCGATACCGCCCTGAAAATCGCGCTCGCGTACCACCGTTCGCGCGGCGAAGGCCAGCGTACGCGTCTGATCGGCCGCGAGCGCGGCTATCACGGCGTGGGCTTTGGCGGCATCTCGGTCGGCGGCATCGCACCGAACCGCAAGATCTTCTCGGGCGCGCTGCTGCCGGCGGTCGATCATCTGCCGCACACGCATAACCTCGAACACAACGCGTTCTCGAAAGGCCAGCCGGCCTGGGGCGCGCATCTCGCCGAGGAACTCGAACGCATCGTCACGCTGCACGACGCGTCGACCATCGCCGCCGTGATCGTCGAACCGGTGGCCGGCTCGACGGGCGTGCTGATTCCGCCGCAAGGCTATCTGCAGAAACTGCGCGAGATCTGCACGAAGCACGGCATCCTGCTGATTTTCGACGAAGTGATCACCGCGTTCGGCCGCGTCGGCAAGGCTACGGCGAGCGAATACTTCGGCGTGACGCCGGACCTGATCACGATGGCGAAGGCCATCAACAATGCTGCGATCCCGATGGGCGCGGTGGCCGCCAGCCGCACCGTCCACGACAGCATCGTGAACAGCGGCGCGCAGGGCGCGATCGAGCTGTTCCACGGCTACACGTATTCGGCCCACCCGGCCGCGACGGCAGCCGCGATCGCCACACTCGACCTGTATAAGCGCGAAGGTCTGTTCGAACGCGCCGCGACGCTCGCACCGACGTTCGAAGCCGCTGCTCATTCGCTGCGCAGCGCGAAACATGTAAAGGACGTGCGCAACCTCGGCATGATCGCCGGCGTGGAACTCGAATCGCGTGACGGCGCACCGGGCGCGCGCGCTTACGAGGCGTTCGTCAAGTGCTTCGAAGCGGGCGTGCTGGTGCGCTTTACGGGCGATATCCTCGCGTTCTCGCCGCCGCTCATCATCAACGAAGAGCAGATCGCGCACCTGTTCAAGACCGTCGGCGACGTGCTGGCTACGGTGCAGTAACCAGCTCGCGATAAGCAGCAGGAAGAAGGCGGCGCGTTTATTTGCGCCGCCTTTTTTTTTCGAACGCGCTATGTGCCTCACACGCTCAAACAACGCACGCCGAGGTGGCGGCATCGCGCAACGCAGCCCGGCCGTCGCCGGGTGCGGCGGGCGGCGGGCTGCAAGCCGTCGGCTTAGCTCAGCGCGGCTTAGTGATGCGTGCGCGAAGCCCGCGTATGAGCGGCCTTCTTCGCTGCAGCAGAGCGGCCTGCAGCACCCTTCGTCGCGGCAGCCTTCTTTGCCGCCGCGGAACGGCTGGCCGCCGGGCGTTTGGCCGCAGCCGTCTTGGTCTGCTTCGACAGCGCCTCGCGCGACGCGCCCGCGCTGCCCTCACGCTTTAACGCATTGGTAGCGGCGCGTGAGCGCTTCGCAGTCGACTCCGTGCTCTTTTTCGTGGTGCCCTTGTGCTGGCCCGCGGCGTCATCGGTCGCGGCTTTCTTGCGGGTGGCCTCGCTTGCCGTGCCTTTTTTCGGCGACTTCACGGCGACGCCCGCGCGGCGCGCTTCCGAGAGGCCGATCGCAATCGCCTGCTTGGCCGACCTGACGCCGTGCTTGCCGGCCCGCACCTTGTCGACCTGTTCCTTGACGAATTCACCTGCTTGGGTGCTCGATGCTTTGCCGGCGCGTTTGTCGGCCTTAGCACGCTCGATCGTTTTCTTTTCAGGCATGACGGTTCTCTAGTTGGCTGTGGCCTGTGTCATGCAGCAACGGTTGTGCCTCGCGGTTTTGCACCGGCGAATTGCGTTAAAAAATGCCGTATAAAGGCAGTGTCCGCCCTCGCGGCACCACGTAAGGAATGACAATTCCGCGCGGCAGGTTTCGACAAAAATGCGAGAAACCCGGCGAATCCCGGTGGGACCCTCAGGAAACGACCAACAAGACTCGCGCCGCTCATCTGGACGGCGTATGGTGCTGGTAAGGGTCGGCGTGTGGTCCGGCCCGACGGGAGACGTCCATGAAGATACCCACCGTACGGGCCGGCGCGCATATCGAAGGCGTGCACTGGATCGCCGAGTACGCCGAAGACGTTCATGAGATTCGCGTCTTTCGCGAAGGCCAGGAAGTGGATGTGCACAACGCGCCGTCCACCCTGTTCGGCGACGAGGAGAATGCGGGCTCAAAAAGCACCGCGGATCATCGCGCGGTCGAAGCCGCCGTGCTGGCTTATCTGAAACGATTCGTGATCGAGCACGACGCGGAGGAGTAGTCCTCCGCTTGCCGCCGCGCGTTGCCGTAGGTTGCAGCGCGGCGACCGCGTGTGCTTCTCTCTACGTGCCTGCGACGCCGCGCGCCGCAGGCATTAAAACCTTACTCCGCAGCCCGCAGCTTCTTGACCTCGGCATCCGACGGCTGAACGCTCGCGCCATCGATATACCGGTACGACGTCATCACGCCCTTGCCGTCCTTCAAACCCGTCACGCCGACATACGCGCCCATGGTCGACTGATTGTCCTGAGCCCGATAGGTGATCGGCCCGAACGGCGTGTCCACGCCAAGACCCTTGAACGCGGCGGCGAGTTTGTCCGGATCGACCGACCCCGCCTTCTTGATCCCGGCGGCAATCGACATCAACGCCGAATAACCCACCACCGAGCCGAGCCGCGGATAGTCGTGATACTTGGCCTGATACGCATCGACAAACTTCTTGTTGGCCGCCGTATCGATCGAATACCACGGGTAGCCGGTGACGATCCAGCCGGTCGGCGCTTCAGCGCCCAACGGGTCGAGATAATCCGGCTCGCCCGTCAGCAACGACACCACGCTGCGATCCTTGAAGAGCCCGCGCGTATTGCCCTCACGCACGAACTTGCCAAGATCGGCGCCGAACAGCACGTTGAAGATCGCATCCGGCTTGGCGTCGGCGATCGCCTGCGTCACCGCGCCCGCATCGACGTTACCGAGCGGCGTGGCCTGTTCGGCGACGAACTGCACGTCGGGCTGTGCCGCCGTCAGCAGCTTCTTGAAGGTCGCCACCGCCGATTGCCCGTACTCGTAGTTCGGATAGACCAGCGCCCAGCGCTTCTTCTTCAGCTTGGCCGCTTCCGGCACCAGCATCGCCACCTGCATATACGTGGAAGGCCGCAGACGGTAGGTGTATTTGTTGCCGTCGGCCCAGACGATCTTGTCGGTCAGCGGCTCGGCGGCGAGGAAGAAAATCTTCTTCTGCTTCGCGAAGTCGGTCAGCGCCAGGCCGGTGTTCGACAGAAAGCCACCGAACAGCAATTGCACCTGCTCGCGCGCGATCAACTCCTGCGCGACGCGAATCGTGTCGCCCGGATTGCCGTTGTCGTCGCGCGACACCACTTCGAGCTGTTTGCCGAGCACGCCGCCCGCGGCGTTCACCTGGTCGAGCGCGAGATTCCAGCCATTCTTGTAAGGCCCGAGAAAGGCGGGCTGCGCCTTGTAGCTGTTGATCTCGCCGATCTTGATGGTCTGCTGTGCGCTCGCGCTCAAGGCGGCGAGCGAGAGCACCGTCGGCACCATAAGGCGAGAGATCCATCCTGCGCGCGTGGTCATGCGTTTCTCCGTTATCAAAAGGATTGCGGGAATGCGGTCATTGTTATCGAGCGTTCAAGCGGCTCGCGATTCAGTCGGCCCGCGGCGTCGCGCGAACCCTCGCGACGCTCGCCGTGACGTCCTGCCATGCCGGCTTGCCACCGGCGAATTGCTGACGCAGGTACGACGCGAGTTGGGCGACCTGGGCGTCGTTGAAACTGTCGCGGTAAGCCGGCATCGTACCGAGTTCGGGCCGCGCAGGCGAGCCGATGCCGTCGAGAATCACGCGAATCAGGTTATCGGGCGTCGCGCTGTGCAGATTCGTGTTAAGCGCCAGCGACGGATGCGCGCCGAACAGTTGCGGCCCGCTGCCCGTGTGGTGACAGGCGGCGCATGCGCCGTCGAAGAGCCGCGCGCCGAGGCCCGCAGGCGCGCCCGAGATCGCACTGGCCTGTTCGTACTGACGCGCCACCGCAGCCGGATCGGCGTTCGGTTCCAACGGATTGAGCGACGCGAGATACGTAGCCATCGCGCGAATATCGCTGTCGGGCAGCGCCGCCAGATCGCCGACGACCGGCGCCATCGGTCCGGCCGCGACACCGTGCAGCGGCGCGTGACCGTTGCGCAAGTAGCTGAAGAGTTCGTCCTTGCTCCAGGGCACGGGCGCGTTCGAGAGCGTCGACAACGCGGGCGCTTCCCAGCCGTCCGCCATGCCGCCGCCCATGAATGCCGCGCCGGTTTTCTCGGCGCCGAATGCGTTGCGCGGCGTGTGGCACGCGCTGCAATGGCCGAGTCCGTTCACCAGATACGCCCCGCGATTCCATTGCGCGCTTTGCGTCGCGCTGGCGGTGAACGTTGTGCGGCCGAGAAACAAAGCGTTCCAGGCAGACATCAGCGGACGCACGCTGAACGGATACGCCAGCTTCGTTTCCGGCGGACGCGAGCGAACCGGCGTTTGCGCCATCAGGTAGGCGTAGAGCGCCTTCAGATCATCGTCGGAAGTGTTCTGGAACGAGGTGTACGGGAAGGCCGGATAGAGACGATGGCCATCGCGGCTGATGCCTTGCCGCATCGCCCGCACGAAGGCTTCGAGCGACCAGTTGCCGATGCCGGTCTGGCCGTCCGGCGTGATGTTGGTGCTGTAAACGGTGCCGAAGGGCGTGTCGAGCGGTTTGCCGCCGGCTTTCGGCACGCCGTTGTGCGCGGTATGGCAAACCGCGCAATTGCCGAGCGACGCCAGCAGTTTGCCGCGCGCCACGAGATCGGGCGCGAACGCGCTCGCGAGCGGCGGCGTGATCGGCGCGATAGCGTGCGGCGCGAGCGACAACGCGCCGAGCCAGCCCACTGCGCCTGCCGCGAAAGTGCCTAGAAAACCCAGCCGCCAGCGCTTCTTCTTTCGCGCCGCCTTGTCTTCGGCCTGGGCATCGGCGAGCGCGGCGCGGATCGTTTCCGGCGTGAACGGCGGCCGGCGAAAACGCACGCCCGTGGCATCAAAGAGCGCATTGGCAATCGCCGCCGCGCCGGGCAGCGACGCGGATTCGCCCGCCCCCATCGGCGGCTCGCCGTGGCGCGGCATCATCACCACGTCGATCACGGGTACTTCACGGAAGGTCAGGATCGGATATGCGCCCCACTCCTGGCTCGTCACCGCGTTCTCGCCGAACGTCACGCGCTCTTTCAGCGCACGGCTGGTCGTCTGGATCACGTTGCCGTGGATCTGATGACGCACGCCGTCGGGGTTCACCATCGTGCCGGTGTCCTGGCCGACCACCACGCGCGTCACCGCGAGTTCGCCGCTTTTGCGGTTGACTTCGACGTCGGCCACCCATGCGGACCATGCCGCGCCGAAACCGGGAAATTTGCTGTGGACGTAGCGGGCGTAAGCGATGCCGCGTCCGCGTGCGATGTCGCCTTCCTCATCCTTGCGCTCGGCGTTGCGTGGTTCCCAGCCGGCCTTTTCCGCCACCGCTTTCACCAGTTCGATCGCGCGCGGATCGGTCAGATGCTTCAGGCGAAACTCGACAGGATCGACGCCCGCTTCCACCGCGAGTTCGTCGATAAACGACTCGTGCGCGAACGTATTCGGCAACGCGGACACGCCGCGCAACCACGACGCCCGCACGATCGGCGGCGTGTCGTCGCAAACGATGCGCATGCTGCGATAGTCGTACGGCGGCACCGCCGTGCGGTCGCCCATTTCGAACACTTGTGGCTGCGCGGAGATCGTGCCGGTCAGGAGCAGCGCCAGCGTCGGTGCGTCGTTCGACGGATAGCGCGTCGCAAAGTCGTACGCGGCCAGTTCGCCTTCGGCATTCAGCGCGCCGCGCACGTCCATCAATTGCGCGGCGCCTTTCGGTTCCCACGCATGCTCGTCTTCGCGCGAGAGTTGCACGCGTACCGGACAGCCGGTGGCACGCGAGAGCAGCGCGGCGTCGGCGGCGACATCGTCCGCGCAATTGCGGCCGTAGCAGCCCGCCGCTTCCATCCGCACGATCTCGATGTGCGCTTCGTCCATGCCCATCAGCAAAGCGAGATCGGCGCGCAGCGAATGCGGGTTCTGCGTGCCCGACCAGACCTTCAACGAGCCCTCGCGATAATCGGCTACCGCGCAAGACGGTCCGATCGATGCATGCATCTGGAACGGCCACACGTAGGTGCGTTCCAGCGTGCGAGCAGAGTCTTGCACCAGCGCCGCATCGACATCGCCGTCGATCACCAGATCGCGTCGTCTGGCAGGATTCGCGCGCAACGCCGCTTCCACTTCCTCGCTGGTTTCGAGCGACGGCAAACTGTCGACCGCTTTCCATTGCACACGAAGCCGCTTCACGGCCTGCTGCGCGACTTCCTCGCGCTCCGCCACGATGCCGACGAAATCGCGAATCACCACCACCTTGACGATACCGGGCAAATCGCTGATCGTATCTTCGTCCACCTGCAGCAGACTGTTGCCCATGAAGTCGCCCTGCGCGACACCGGCGTACGGCGGTCTCACCACGCGTCCATGCAACATGCCCGGCACGCGCAGGTCGTGGACGAAACTCAACTCACCGGTGGCCTTCGCGGGAATGTCAACGCGCGGTGTGCTCTTGCCAACGATCTTGTACGCGTCCGGCGACTTCAGCGGCGCATCGGTGGCGAGCTGCAATTCGACGCGTTTTCCGCTAATCAGCTCGCCGTAGCCAATGCCTTTCGCAGCCGCGCTGCCGTCACGTTGATAAACAACGCCATCACGGACATCGAGTTGCTCGACGCCCACATTGAAGCGCGCCGCCGCTTCCGCCAGCAGAAATTGCCGCGCCTGCGCCGCCGCGTGCCGCAAGGGCACGGCTGAAATCTGGATCGTCGCGCTCGCAATCGTCGGCCCCTGATTCGGCGCTTCGCGCGTGTGGCCGAGCACGATCGACACGCGCGTCAACGGCACATCCAGTTCTTCCGCGACGATCTGCGCGAGCGCCGTGCCGATGCCCGTGCCGAGATCGACGTGACCGTTGAACGCGACCACGCTGCCATCGTCGCGCACCACGAGGAACATGTCCGCCTCGGTCGGCACGAACGATGAACGCGAGCCCGGCTGACCGATTGCCGGCTTCACCGGCGCTTGCGGCGGCCGCGTGACGATCAGCACGCTCTGCGCATCGTAGAGCTGCTGTCGCGACGGCGGCGCGGCGCGGCGATCGACGCTGCAATCCGGCCCGGTCATGCGCGCACTCCTTCGTGCACCGCGGATTGCGCAGCCGGTTGCGCGGCAAGCAATTCGGCGGCGCGCTGCACCGCGCGCACGATCTCGACATGCGTGCCGCAGCGGCACAGATTGCGCGACAGCTCGCGCCGGATCGTCTCGACACTCGGATGCGGATCGCGATCGAGCAGCGCCTTGGCCGTCATGATCATGCCGTTCAGGCAATAGCCGCATTGCGCGGCCTGTTCTTCGATGAACGCCTGCTGCACCGGATGCAGCGCGGCGCGCGTGCCCAGTCCTTCGAGCGTGGTGATCTCTCGGCCCAACGCGACCTTCGCGGTCGTGACGCACGCGCGCGTCGGCATGCCGTCGAGCAGGACCGTGCACGCGCCGCATTCGCCCAGTCCGCAGCCGAATTTCGGACCGTTCAGCGCGAGGTCGTTACGCAGCAGATAGAGCAACGGCGTGTCAGCGTCGGCGCTGACGAGATGCGTCGCGCCGTTCACGTTCAGCAGAAGAGGCGCCGGGCGGTTCATATTCGCGCCGTTCCTGCCGTGCCAGTCGTGCGGGAGGCGTTCACAGGACCACCGGTACTTCAGTAGCCGGTGGCGTGTTGCGACTGCGCCGGCAACGGATCAAACCGTCGATCATCACCATGCCCACGCCCGGAATATCGCCGAGCTGCACGCTTTCGAGCAGCGTATCGGCCGCCGTATGCTGCGCGCGGTCCATGAACACGAGGTCGGCGGGACGGCCCACTTCGATCAGCCCTTGACGCAGATTGCGTTGCCGCGCGGTGTTGCCGGTCGCGAAGCAGAAGGCGATTTCAGCGGGCACGTCGGCGAGGCTCGAAATCAGCGCGATCATCCGCAAGATGCCGAGCGGCTGCACGCCGGAACCCGCGGGACTATCGGTGCCGAGAATGATCCGGTGCGGACATTTCAATTCGATCGCATGACGCGCGGTCAGCAAGGCGATCCGTTCGTTGCCGTTGTGGACGATTTCCAGCGCGCGGCTCGACTGCTCGCACAAATCGCAAACATGCCGGTAAGAGAGCGACGTATGGCCGCCATTGATGTGGCCGATCACGTCCGCATCGGCTGCGAGCACCACGTCGCGATCGATCAGACCCGAGCCGGGAATCGACGGACCGCCTGTATGGATCGTGCTCTGAATGCCGTACTTGCGCGCCCACGCGACCATCTGCGCGGCCTCCTCGCCGCCCTTCACGCTGCCGAGGCCGACTTCGCCGAGCAACTTCACGCCCGCTTCCGAGAGCTCCTTGAAGTCTTCTTCGACCATGCCTTTTTCGATCACCGGCGCGCCCGCCATCACCTTGACGCCACCGCCGACACCCGCGCCGCGCATCCCTTCAAACGAACGCTGCGCGGTGATCGCAAGCGCCTTCACGCCGACCACGTCTTTCGGGCGGCCGGGCAGATGCACTTCGCCGGCGGAAATCATCGTGGTGACGCCGCCGTTCAGATTCGATTCGATCCAGCCCATCTGATTCTGGCGCGGCGTCCAGTCGCCGAACACGGGATGCACATGCGAGTCGATCAATCCGGGCGCGACCGTCGTGCCTTTGCAATCGATCGTCGTGCGCGCGCCTTCGAGATCGCAGTCCTTTTCCCGGCCGACCGCGACGATCACGCCGTCGTCGATCACGAGCGTATCCGCGTCGAGAATCGGCTGATCGATGTCGCCGGATAACAGCAGCCCGATGTTCGTTACCGCGACCTTGCCCGACAAGCCTGTCAACGTCTCTGCTGCCATCTGCCTCTCCTTTCGCAACGCGAGTTTGGAACGACTACCCGGCGCCGCGAGCGTGCAACTCCACGCCGCGCACGCCGATGGAATCACACGCTCAGATAAGCGCGCCTCACTGTTTCGTTCTGTGCGAGTTCGCCGATCGTGCCGCTAAAACGGATCTGCCCTTTTTCGAGCACATACGCGCGGTCGCTGACCAGTTCGGCGAAGTGCAGGTTCTGTTCTGACAACAGAATCGACAGCCCTTCGCGCTTGAGTTCGAGAATCATGTTCGCCATCTGTTCGACGATCACGGGCGCCACGCCTTCAGATGGCTCGTCGAGCAGCACCAGATACGGATTGCCCATCAGGGTGCGCGACACGGTGAGCATCTGCTGCTCGCCGCCGCTCATCTGGCCGCCCGGACGTTGCGGCATTTCGCCGAGATTGGGAAACAGGCGGAACAGTTTTTCCGGCGTCCATTGCGGTGCGCCGTCGCGCGGCGGCTGGCGGCCGGTGGCGAGGTTTTCCATCACGGTCAGATCCGCGAAGACGCGCCGATCTTCCGGCACGAAACCCATGCCCATGCGCGCGATCTTGTACGGCGGCAACGCCGCGATGTTCTGCCCACGAAAATTCACTTCGCCCTGACGGCGCGGCAGCAAACCCATCACCGCTTTCATCGTGGTCGATTTGCCGGCGCCGTTGCGGCCCATCAGCGCGACGACTTCGCCGCGCCCGACTTCGAGGCCGACGTCGAACAGAATATGCGCGCGGCCGTAGAACGCGTTGAGGCCGGAGACTTTCAGCATCGGCTCGCTCATTGCAGCGCTCCTTGTCCCTGACGGCCACCCGCTGCGTCGTGCAGCGGCGCGTGCGGCTGGAAGGTCTTGCCGGTGCCGAAATACACTTCCTGGACGCGTGGGTCGTTGCGGATCGTGTCGGCGTCGCCCTCGGCGATCAGCTTGCCACGCGCGAGCACGATCAGGCGATCGGCGTAGGCGAATACGACGTCCATGCTGTGCTCGGTAAACAGCACGCCGATCTTGTGTTCGGTGACCAGACGCTTGGTCAGCGCCATCAATTCATTGCGTTCCTTCGGCGCCATGCCTGCGGTGGGTTCGTCCATCAGCAGCAGCTTCGGGCGGTTGGCGAGCGCGATGGCAAGTTCGACGCGCTTCACGTCGCCATAAGCGAGCACGCCGCAAGCGCGATTCGCGTCGGCGGCCATGCCCACTTGTTCGAGCAGCGCGAGGGCCTCATCGGCGTAACGCGAGCCTGCGGGTTTCCATAGACCGAAGGTTTTGCGTTCGCGTGAGACTAACGCCATCTGCACGTTCTCGATCACAGTCATGGAATTGAAAGTCGCGGCGATCTGAAACGTACGGCCCACGCCCAGGCGCCAGATGTCGCGCGGACGCATGCCGACCAGCTCGTGACCGTCGAGACGGATCGATCCGGACGAAGGCGGCAACTGCCCGTTGACCATGTTGAAACAGGTCGACTTGCCCGCGCCGTTCGGTCCGAGCAAGGCCAGCAATTGGCCGGCTTCTAGATCGAAGGAGACATCGTCGACCGCCTTGAGTCCGCCGAACGATTTGGAGAGACCGGCGACGCGCAGCAAGCTCATAGGCCCTCCTTCATTGCCGCACGCTGGGAAGGTGAGACGGTGCTCTTTTCCGCCTGATCGGCGCTGTCGTCGCCGAAACGCTCGCGAATGAAGCCGACGATTCCCTGCGGAAACGCGATCACCAGCAGCAGGATCGCGAAGCCCAGCAGCGCCTGCCAATAGTCGGTTTGGCGCGCGACGGTGTCTTGCAGCCACGTGAACACGGCCGCGCCCACGATCGGCCCGGTGAGCGTCTGCAAGCCACCGAGCAGCACCATCACGAGGCCGTCCACCGAACGGCTCACGCTGATCACTTCCGGCGAAATCGTGCCCTTGGAAAACGCATAGAGCGATCCGGCGAGGCCGCAGAACAGCGATGCGATCACGAACGCGGCCCATTGCACGCGCTTCACGTCGATGCCAATCGCTTCGGCGCGCAGCACGGAGTCACGCGACGCGCGCATCGCGTAACCCAGCGGCGAGAACAGCATCTTGCGCAACAGCCATACGCCGACCACGGCGCAGACGAGCGTCACGTAATAAAAGGCCACCGGCGAGGACAGCCAGTTCGACGGCCACAAACCGAGAATGCCGTTGCTGCCGCCCGTCACGTCGTCCCACTGGAACACGACGGACCAGACGATCTGAGCGAACGCGAGCGTCAGCATCGCGAGATAGACGCCGGAGAGGCGCACGCAGAACCAACCGAACACCAGCGCGCCGGCCACGGCCAATAGGGGAGCGAGCAGCAAGGCGGCTTCCATCGGCACATTCAGCACCTTGAGGAACAGCGCGGCGCCGTATGCGCCCAAGCCGAAGTATGCGGCGTGGCCGAACGAATGCATGCCGCCCGGTCCCATGATGAAATGCAGGCTCGTGGCGAACAGCACGGCGATCAGGATCTCGACCAGCAGCACGGGCATGTACGGAAACGCGTTGGCCGCCAACGGCGCAAGCACGAGCACCAGCAACGCAATGGCGGCCAGCCACTTGAGACGCTTGCCCGCCGGACGCAAAGGCGTTTCCGGCGCCGCCATGCCGCGCACCGCGGCACTCGCGCGGCCGAGCAAACCCCACGGACGCACCACCAGCACGACGGCCATCACGACGAATTCAGCCACCAGCGTAAAGCGGCTTAGCGACAGCCCGACGCCGAAGATCGTCACATGGCCGATGCCGATGCACAGCGCCTTGATCTCCGCGATGATCAGCGCGGCGATGAACGCACCCGGAATCGACCCCATGCCACCGACCACCACCACGACGAACGCGTTGCCGATCGTCTCCAGATCCAGCGACAGATTCGCCGACATGCGCGGCCCTTGCAGCGCGCCACCCAGTCCGGCGAGAAACGCGCCGACGAAAAACACGCCCGTAAACAGCCACGCCTGATTGATACCGAGCGCGCCGAGCATCTCGCGATCCTGCGTCGCGGCGCGCACGAGCGTGCCCCAGCGCGTGCGAGTCAGCGCGTACCACAGCAGCAGCAACACCACCGGCCCGATCACGATCAACGCTATATCGTAGGTCGGCAGCGGATGGCCGAGGAAATCGACCGCGCCCGCCAGATGCGGCGCGCGTGGTCCGAACAGGTCTTCCGGGCCCCACAGCCACAGCGCGGCATCGCGAAAGATCAGCACCAGCGCAAACGTGGCGAGCAGGTGAAACAGCTCGGGCGCCTGATAGATGCGCCGCAGTACCACCATCTCGACCAGCGCGCCCAGCACCGCGACGACCAGCGCCGCCGCCAGCACCGACAACCAGAAGCCGCCCGCCGTATGTCCGAAGCGGCTCGCGATGCTATACGCGACATAGATGCCGAACATATAGAACGAGCCGTGCGCAAAGTTGACGATGCGCGTCACGCCGAAGATCAGCGACAACCCGGCGGCGACGAGAAACAGCGTCGACGCGTCGGCAAGTCCGTTGACCAGCTGTACCAGCAAATTCGAAAGCATCGCGACCCTTGGCAGCTTGCCGAACGGCGAAAGCGCGGCTTTGGCGCATTCGACGCGATCGGCAGACATTGCAGCGCGTGCGGCACCATGCGCGCACGCGTCAACGGCAGGACAATACAATACGCCCCGAAGAAAGTCCGTTGGGGCGCCGGCGAAATCGCCGAATGCAAACTCCTTAACGCAAACCGTCTTCGCCTTTGATCTCGCTCACCTGCAAGCCGCCGATGCGCGGCAGCGGCCGCCCCGACGCCGTCACCGCGACGGCCACGACGATTTCGTTGGCACGCGGCGCGTCCGATACACGCGCTTCGATCGCATCAAAATGGCTGCGCACGAAGGCGGCGTCTTTGTGGCCGAGCGGCACGTCGATCGCGGTGCCGAGCGTGCCCATCTTTTTCGCCGACGGCACCAGTGCCGCGCCCCTTTCGACCGCGACCCGCAGCGGCGCGCCGAGCTTGGGATGCAGGATCGCCGCGGCATGTTCCAGTTCGCCCGCCTCGCCGACGATGGCGGCCTTGCCATAGCTTTGCGCCTCGCCCGGCGCGATGCCCAGCGCTTCCACACACTTGTTGCCGAGCAACGCGCCCAACTCTTCGCCGGCTTCGATCAGCGCGTCCAGTTTGGCCTCGTAACGGCCGGCGTAGGGATTATCGATCACCGCAATTGCAACCGCGCGGCGCGACGGCGGCTCGACCGCCTGGCCCATTTCAATGCGTGTTTCATCCACTTGCACGACCAGCTTGCGAAGCTTGATTGCCATTTCGCTCTCCGAGTTTCGATGCCTGTTCTGCTTCGTTCCAATGCTTCAGCGCGACGCGTTATTCAGGCGCCGCTCAGCGCAATCCGTCCTTGCCCACGATCGCCTCTTTCGCGAGGCCGCCGACGCGCGCATGCACGCGCTGCCCCGTGCTCATCACGAGGATATACACCAGTTCGTCCGCGGCGGGCGCGCCGGGCACGCGCACTTCGATCGCATCGAAATGGCTGCGCACGTAGCTCGCGTTGACGTGCGTGAGCGGCACGTCGAGCGCGGTGGACGGCGCGCCGACTTTCTTCGTCGACGGCACGATCGCATTGGTGGGCACGCCGTTCTTCTCCAGCAACTCGCGCATCGCATAACCGCCGGGAACATGCCACAGCGCGCCATGCTCCAGTTCGCCGCGCGCGCCGACAATTGCGCCCTTGCCGTAACTTTCGATCGACGCATGCGGCACCGCCATCGCCGCCAGCAGCCTTTGCGCCATATCGAAGCCAATGGGCTTGAGCGCTTCCATCGCGTGCTCAATTTTTTCTTCGTAACGGCCGGCGAACGGGTTCGTCACGACGACGGCAATCGCGCCGCGTCTGAGCGGCTGCGCGGGCGCGGGGCCGAACTCGTGGAAGATATCTTCGACGTGCGTCAGCACGCGGCGTATTTCGAACACGGAGCCTCCGTTTTGGTTTGCGCGCTCTGCGAGAGAAGACCGCTTGTGTCATGAATGCCGGCGACGCGCACCCGCCCTTGCAGGAAAAGCGCGGCGCCTTCGATCAAGCCTTGGTCGAGCAAACGCTGCGCGGCTTCGACACCACGTGCCAGCGCGAAATCGATCAGTGGCTGCGGTAAAGACGGCACGTCGACAGTGACGAGCATGTCGCCCAGGTCGCTATCGTCTTTTAACGACGAAGCCGGTCGTCGCAGAATGCCCTCATGATCCAGATTGACGGCGTTGGCGAGTACGGTTGCGGCGGCGTCGGCGGCGGCAGCGTTGCGCGCGAGCACGGTGACGCTGTCGGCGATACCGAGGCTGAAACTGCGGCCACGCCAGCCGCTCGTCGCGATGCCGCGAACGGCCAAGCCCGCGTCGAGCGTCAGATTGGCATCGAGCGCGTGATCGCGCGACAGCCGCCCGCCTGAGAACGACGCCAGGTCCGCGAATACGCCGACGCGGTATTGCTGCCCTTCGGTCAGATACAGCGCGATATCGCCGCCATTGTTGATGAAGGCGCGTGAGACGCCCTCGCGCGCGAACGCCGTGATCAGTTCATCGGCGACGCTGCCCGCGACCGCAGCCATCGGCGTGATATAGCGCGCGCGATGAGGAAGGCAGGCCGACCACATACGGCGGGCAATCGGGCCTTGCAATTCCGTATCGTTCAGCGCGGCTTGCGGTGGAACAGGTTGCTTGAGCTGCTTCAGTTCACCCACCAGTTCCGACAGCACCTCGACAAAGCGCGCCCAGCACGCCTCATACGCGGCCTGCACCGCTTGGGGTGTGCCGTCCGCGCTGATGATCAGATCGATCGGCCCATGCTGCCAGTGCCAGCGGGTCGCATCGAGTCGGGTGCGGGTGGGGTTCATCGTGTCCGTTGCGGTCGTTTTCGCGTCACTTGTGTTGGGGGGGTCCGCCCGGTCAGCCAAGCATCGGCGGCATGGCGGGCGGCCACGGGTTGTCGGGATTGCGCGCCAGCGTACGGCGCGCGAGCGGCGCGCCTTCCGTATGTTCCGGCCCATTCGCCAGCACGCTCTCCAATGAACGCACCGCGTCGAGATGACCGCCGAGATCGCGATACGCGTCGTACGTCATGGTGAATTCGATCGGCGCGACGATCGCGGGCGTCGGCACCGTGCCGAACGAATGGTCGGGCATGCGTGAGACATCGACCATCACGGTGATCCCGCCGCCCGGCCACACATAAGCCGGCGCGCCGCCGCAAGTCACGTTGACCAGCTTCTGTTTGATCGCGCGTGTGAGCAGGACGGGGTTCTCCGTGGCGCCCGCTCGCAGACTGCCGCCCGCGCCGCCGAGAAACAGCACGGTGGCGAGCGACGGCTCGCAGTTCTCGCCGATCCGCTCGACCGTGCGGCGCACCGCATCCGGCATCGCCGCGATGCGCGGCACGAGGTCCTGATCAAGTTCGTACCACTGCGCGTGTTCGCCGGTGGTCGACACCATCAAGAGGCGCATGCCGGGTTGGGCGACGGCGGGGTCGAAGCCCTCGACAATCGCGAGCGGGTCCTGAATGTCGGTGCCGCCCCAACCAGTGCCCGGATTCGCCACCTGGAAATAGCGGCCCGGCGTCGACTTGCGTCCGCGAATCTTCACACCTGAGCGCGTCATGCCGAGACAACGCCCGGCCTGATGTTCGGTGAGTACGCCGGTGATGTGATCGTCGACGACCACCACTTCGTCGGCGTGACCGAACCATTGCTTCGCAAAGATACCGATGGTTGCCGACCCGCAGCCCACGCGCATGCGCCGCTCCTCGACGCCGTCGACGATCGGCGCCGCGCCCGCGCGAATCACGAGACTCGCGCCGCCGTCGATGCTCAACTCCACCGCTTCCTTGTTGCCGAGCGCGAGCATCATGTCGCACGTCACGCGGCCTTCCTTCTTGCTGCCGCCGGTGAGATGATGCACGCCGCCGAGGCTCAGCATCTGCGAGCCGTATTCCGCCGTCGTCACATGGCCGACGATCTCGCCGTGGCAGCGCACGTTCGATTGCTCCGGCCCGAGGAAGCGGTCGGTGTCGATCTTCACCTTGAAACTGCAGTAGCTGAAAATACCTTCCGTGACGACCGTGATCATGTCGACGTCGTCGAGCTTCGAGGCGACGATAAATGGCGCGGGCTTGTAGTCGGGATAGGTGGAGGATGCGCCGACGCCGGTCACGAACAACGCCTGTTCCGCAGCGGAGTCCTGTACTTCAGAAGACGCACCAAATTCGATCACGGAGTTCGCTTCGGCCGTTGAAGACGCGCGAGAGAGGAACACCACCGGATCGACACGAATCAGCCGCCCATCCGCGTTCGCATAACGATCGCAGGCGCCAGTGCGCCCTTCGGATATCTGGCATAGAACCGGGCACGCATTGCATTCGATCTTGTTCGACGCCATCCGCTCGCTGCGCGGCGCCGCCTTCTCGAGCACGGTCGGTCCCGGCGTCGAGGCGGTTTCGCCGTCGACGCTGTCCGCACCGAAATCGACCTTCGTATGTTCTGTCATGGTGGGGTTCCCATACGACGACATTACAATCGGTCCCGCTCCGGCTGACGAATAGTGCCTGTTTGCAGGTACTTTCGCGTGATCCGCCGATTTCCATGTCGCGGTCACTCACCGTTCGTGTAGTATCCGCTACACCAAACTCGTTAGAAATCTACTCGATCAATTTAGTCTGCGCAACGTATTTACCGGAGTGCGCGCGATTGGTGCAATGCCACATCACCGTGCAAGTCACGCTTCAATCTACGCCGAAGCGAATGATCGCGCAGCGCATGCCGCTGCAGTCCGTGCGGGTTGTATGATGAAGGCGCGCCTGTGCTCGGCCGACTGCGGCGCATGCCGTTCAATCTGACGCTAACAAGAGAATCGAGACCGCCATGAGTCCCACCGCCGCCCGCAAGCCGGGCGCTACCGGCATCCGTGCGAAACAGGCGCAGGACACCCGCGCCAAGATTCTGAAAGCGGCCATCAAGGTCTTTGCCAAGCAGGGCTATGCGAGCGGACGCGTGGAAAGTATTTCGAAGGCCGCGCGCTCGCACGACCGCATGATCTACTACTACTTCGGCAGCAAGGAACAGTTGTTCGTCGAAGTTCTCGAAACGATCTATACGCAATTCAACGAGGCGGAAAGCAAGCTCGATCTCGATCTGGACGATCCCGTGCACGGACTCGAACAGATGGTCGAATTCGTTTGGCAGTATTACCTCGATCATCCCGAGTTCGTCACGCTGCTCTCCAGCGAGAATCTGCACCAGGGTAAGCACGCTAAGAAATCGCTGAAGCTGAAGGAGATTTCGGGCTACGCGATTTCGGTGGTGCAAAAGTTACTGGACGCGGGTCAGGCACAACACGTCTTTCGTGCCGACGTCGAAGCGCGCGACGTGTATCTGATGATCGCGTCGCTCGGCTATTTCTATAACGCCAATCAGTACACGCTGGGCGCGTTCCTCGGCGAGCCGTTGATGGACAAGGCGTCGCTCGACCATTGGCGCGAGGTTATGAAGGACACGGTGTTGCGCGCGGTGCGGTCGAGTTTGCCGGTGGCGCCGGATGCGACGGCGCTCACGGTTGCGTTGAACGAGGCAAGCCAGAATAGCGAGGCGTAACGCTCCGCCGCAAGATAGCGTTACACCTGAAAGTGATCTCTCAATACGCTTACGATTCGTCCGGACGCGAGGCCATCACCGTAAGGCGACACGCCTCGCGCCATACGCTTGTATTCGGCCGGGTCGTCGAGCAGCCGTTGCGTGTTCGAGACAATGTCAGCATATTCGGTGCCCACGAGTTTGACGACCTCGTGCGCGACCGCCTCCGGGCGTTCTGTCTCGCGCCGCAGGACGAGCACCGGTTTGCCTAGCGCCGGCGCCTCTTCCTGCACGCCACCGGAGTCGGTCAGGATCAGATAGGCCCGCTTCATCGCCGCAACGAACGGCAAATAGTCCAGCGGTTCGCAGAGCGTGATCCGGGGATGGTTGTCGAGATGGGCGTATGCCGTCTCACGCACGTTCGGATTGGGGTGAACGGGATAGAGGACATGAACGTCGGGGTTCTCATCGGCGATCGTTTTGATTGCTCGCAGGATGTTCTGAAACGCCTCGCCAAAATTCTCGCGACGGTGCGACGTCACCAGAATCAGCCGGCTATCGCCCTTGAAAGGCGCAGCATCATCGCACCGCCCGGCCACGTCCAGCAACGCGTCAATGACCGTGTTGCCGGTGACGAACACGCTCGCTGCATCAATGCCTTCCGTGAGGAGATTCCGTTTCGCCGTCTCCGTCGGTGCAAAATGCCAGCGCGCAAGCCGGCTTGCAACCACACGATTCATTTCTTCCGG
Source organism: Paraburkholderia aromaticivorans (assembly GCF_012689525.1). Lineage (NCBI taxonomy): Bacteria > Pseudomonadati > Pseudomonadota > Betaproteobacteria > Burkholderiales > Burkholderiaceae > Paraburkholderia > Paraburkholderia aromaticivorans. Next base: position 636,910 of record NZ_CP051515.1, on the reverse strand, counting down.
AAACGGATTTGAAAGATCGCCCGTTCTCAGTCCAGCTTCCACATGTCCGACCGGCACGCGCCGGTAAAAGGATGCAAGCGCCGCCGTCAGTACGGTGGTCGTGTCGCCCTGCGCGAGCAGCACATCGGGCTGTTCGGCGGCAAGCACATCATCGAGCCGAACCATGAGCCGCGAAGTCAGCATGGGTAGAGACTGATTGGGTTGCATGATATCGAGGTCGATATCGGCTTTAATCTCGAACAGACGCAACACCTGATCGAGCATGCCGCGATGCTGCGCCGTTGCCAGGACGCGGCAGTCCGCCCATTCTTCACGCTGCAACTGCTTGACGAGCGGTGCCATTTTCACCGCTTCAGGACGCGTTCCGATAGTGACGATGATCTTACGTTTTTTCACAGCGTTTTCCGATAGTGGACTTGATAAAGGGTAGGCAGCCGTGGTCGATGGCGGGCCTTAGCGCGGTCAGGCTCTACCGACGAGCCGGCGGATCGCACTTCTGAGCCGCCACGCCTTCGAGCGCAGCATCGTGTTCATTTGCCTCTCGACTCCGTCCGCATGTGCTCGGACTTCGGTCAGCAGCCTCGCGCAATGTTCGCCTTCAATTTTCAACCTTTCGATGCATGCATGAAGCGAAGCAATCTCCGCAGACAGCGCGCCACATTCCTGCTTCGCTTCGTCGATTGTCTGGTCCCGCTCGCTGATTGCCCGTGTCAATTCGACGAGTGCTTGATCCCGCTCGGCGAGTGTCGCTTGCGAGCGCGTCAGCTTTTCTTTCTCCGCATCGAGTTCTGCGCATACATCCTGCAGCGTCTTTTCTGTCGATTCGAGACGCGCGTTCGTCGCAGCTTGCCCGCTATGAGTCTGAGCAAGCTGCGACGCAAACTGCTGCCTCTCTGAGGCGTGCTGTTGGGTAATGCTTTGACAGCGCTCTTGCGCGAACGCCTCGTAGGTATCGTCGCCAATAAAGAAATTGCGCAGATCGGGCCGGGTGTCTCCGAGCGCCGAGAGCCGCGCGTAGACGAGCAAGATCTGCTTCCCGTTCCAGTGGTTGATATTGATTTTCGCCGCGTCGACGACGCGGCAGGCGACCGCAGCAAAACCGGGCACCGGGCAGACGGGAATGTTGTCGAGGTCGAACGTGAAGAAATGCTCGGGAATCCGGTCATATTCCTGAAACGGCAGAAGCAGAACCAGAAAGCACTTTGTATGCTCCGCGAGGCGCGCCGCGACGTCAAACGGGCTGTCGAAATGTTCCAGCGTATTCGACGAAAAAATGACGTCGTAGTCGTCCAGGTCGTCGAGAGACTGCGCTTTGAAACGCCTATGCGGAAAAGAGCCCTGGGCCTTCTCGATCGCTACCTCCGAAATATCGACTCCGGTGATGGAGTTCACGCCGAGCCATTTGCTCAACTCGTCCACCCCCTGCCCCTCCGCACAACCCCAGTCGCAGATACTCCATTGCTCGCGCAACACCAGGTCCTTGAACCAGTCCGGCATCAGCTTGGCCGCAATCGTCGCGAAAAATCGCGTTTGCCCGTGTCCGCCGGCAGAGACCCAGTCAGTCGAGAAACGGTGGTCCCAGTATTGCTTTGAGTTGATGTCTGTCATAAGAAGGCTTATCGGTCTGTCCATTCCATCGAATGCAATGCACGAACACCGTCATGCGTGAGCGTTCGCGATAGGAATCAAAGATGCCTAGTCGACGGTGAGCGTGCTTTCGATTACCTCGCGCCAGCGGTTTTCCCATTCCTTCTTCGCAAACGCGGCCGAGGACTCGAGTCCGTGCGCTGCGAGTCTGGCGAGCTTGGTGCGATCGTCGGCCAGTTCCTCGATAGCGGCAGCAAGCTCGATATAGTCCGCACGGATCAGCTTGCCGTTGTATCCGTCGACGATCAGATTCGGCAGTCCGCCGACGTTGGTCGCTATGACTGCGTTATTGGTCGCCAGAGCCTCAATGCAGGACAGGGAGGTTCCTTCCGAATACATGGTCGGCACCAGCACGATATGGCTGTCGACATAGGCTTTGTACATGTCCTCCATGTCGTATTCGATCCACGTCACCCTGTGCGGATGACGCGCCATGAACGCTTTCACCGCCTCCGCATCGTGGTCGATCGCCTGACCGCACAAGACCAGGCGGATATCCGAGCGCCGCGAAAACAAAAGATCGAACGCGTTGATGGTCAGATAGAGACCTCGCGCTTCATAAAGCCGGCGCGGCAGGAGAACGCATAACTCCTCCGCTTCGAAGTTCTTCGGATTGCTCCTGAAAGACTCGAGATCGACGTAGTTCGGGACGTACGTCAGCGTATTGGCGAGCGCCCAGTCATAGGTTCGCACCCAGTTGATGAAGTTCGTATCGACACAGACACATTGGTCGCTGTTGCGCAGTGCGCGGAATAGCGATTCATAACGTCCCCTGTCAAACGTCGCCAGGTTATTGGACGCTCCGTCCCAATGGATGCCGTGGTTGATCGAGATGACGCGCCTCTTTTTTCCAAGCGACGCGGCAAGTTCAGTCGGTGACGCGATAATGAGATCGACGTCCGCGCAGAACTCAGCGTATTTGCTCGACATCATGTCGAAATCAAAGTCGTCCGCGGCCTTGATCCCGACGACCTTGACGCCTCGAAAATCGCGCTCGAACGGCTCCCGGGCGTTCTGCAGCAGGCGAACCTCGCACCCCATGCGACGCAGCACGACGGCGAGGTCGTAGACGTAGCGTTCCGCCCCGCCTTTATAGACGGTCTCGCCGTTCCAGTCGTAGAAGTTGACGTTGATGATGTCCACTTTCACTGTGCGTCGCGTGGAAGTGGCCGTCAGCCTCGCCACGTTGCTTGCGTTGACCTGTCTGAGCAACGGCGCGTGAAGCACCGGCCACGCGTGCGCGCGCGCAACCTCAGCGGACGCCTCGGTGTACGCGGTCGACCACTGACCGCTGGCCACCGCATCGACGAAGTCGATTCCCGAGGCAACGATGATGGCGTGTTCGTATTCCCTGATGGTCCGGGTCGGCGTGCCGATCACCGGCTTCCCCGCGGCCAGATACTCGAACAGCTTCAACGGCGACACGGGGTCGGTTTTCTCGCTGACAATGAACGGCACGATACCGACATCGATCCAGGCGAGATAGTGCTTCAGTTCGGCATACGGTTTCGGGCCGAGGTGAATGAAATTGTCGAAAGTCTTCAGACGCGCCATGCGCTCCTGAACCTCAACGCTGTATTGCGGCTCGAAAGCGACGACAGGACCGACGAACAGCAACACGACATGGCGAAGTCGCACGATTTCGTCGAGCAGATCGAAATCGAGCAGTTCGGAAATTGCGCCGTGGTAGCCGACAACCCGCCGGTTCGCCACCATCTCGTACAACTTCGCCGGCAAGTCGCATCGCTCGCGCTCGCCGTGAATGAAGTCTTCGGGATAAACCCCATTTTCCAGCAGCAGCGCATTCGTGACCTTCGCGCGGTTCGCCTCGTACAGCCGATTCGACGAGAACAGGCAGACATTCGCTATCTGCAGCAAAACCTCATGATCGCAACGCATGACGTCGGAATAGTTCGCGAAGATGGTCAGGTCATCCAGAACATCGTAGATCGTCAATGCGGCACGACAGATTTCGGCGACGTACTTGAAGCCCGGCCAGTGAAGATAAAGCGTGACCGGCTCGTCCTGGAAATAGCCGAGAAAATCCTCGACCATGTTGGAAACGTACAGGTTTTTAGACTTGGGCTGGATAACGGGATATAGGCCGCCGAACTCCAGCATCACGCAAAGATAACCCGCCTTTGCGAACTCGGCCATGATGTGGTCGGGACGCTGCTTGAGCGAAAGATCGTAGGCAACCGGGCATAACACCACACCTCGGCGGTCCGGATGGGCCGTGAGCAGGCGGCTGATCTGGTGCCGTCTTTGTTTCGAGGGGTCTTTTGCGTAATTTCCAAAGTATGCCGCCTGGGCACGCGTATGGGCTTCGTAGCCTCCGCTGGCTACGGGCAGGACGTCATGCATGGGAACACCGGCAACACCTGGCGTTTGTGTTTTGCGGCGCGCCGCCAACGCGTAAACTGCGCTCGCAATCCGTCGCATTGGCGCGGTCAACTTCCACGAACTGCTTTCGAAGACTTCGCTAAGGTTGCCCTGTACCCGCTCGCGCTCTCGAACCTCCAGCATGAGCTCGCTCGACGCCTCGTTCAGCGAATGCTTGAGGCTATGGATTTCCGACAGCGCGTCCGACAACCGCTTCGCAAGCGTGTACCGATCTCTGCGCGCGAGACGCTGCTCCTCTGCAATCTGATTCTGTTGCGTGATGAGAGCATCCGCGTCGGAGATCGAAGCGCTCAGCTTCGTGACCGATGCGAGGGTTTGTCTCCGCGTTACGTTTGGCATTGCTTCTTGTCCGTCCATGGCCAACCTCTCGAGTCGCCGTTATTCCAATTGCTCTTTGCGATGCCGTCATTGCCTGTGTAGAGGCATCTCTTCCATGCGTAGTTCTTCTGTGATGTCCGGCAGGAACAGCCCGTATCTATCGCTTTCAACATAGGAAGAGAAATAGCAGGCGCCCTCGATGTACTCGTAGTACTGCGGCACTGCCGCAGACCGGTCTTCGAGGGCCGCCACAAGCAGATATCGGCCGGTGTTGAGCTGGTTTCTCAGGCGAAACTCGATTTCGAACTTCCTGCCGTCGAAATCGAAGTCAATGCCTTTCTCGTCGTGGGTGGTTCGGACGATCAGATCCGTGCCTTTTGTATCCTTGATGGAGAAAGCCACGCTCAGCCCTCGGTGATCGATGCCTTCAGGGAGCTGGATCGCCAAACGGACGATCATCGGCTCGAATGCCGTGAACACGCTCTGGCGCTGGCAGTCCGAGTCCAGGACCTGGGCCGACACGATCGATCCGATATGCGTCCCCCAATGGTTGATCGGTTCGTCACTGGCAGTTGAGGCGAGCCGCCTTGCGCTTTCCGCGATCTGATCGTTTTGCTTCGCTTCTTCATCAAGACCGGCCGCGCTGTCTGCCGACTGACTGGACATTCCGATCGCTTCGTTTTCGCCGAGTCCTTCGGACATGAACTGCGTGTATTGCGCGGTAACGGCGAACGCGCTGCCCTCCATCCGAACCCGCCCACCATCGAGCCAGACGGCGCGCTCACACAAGGTTCGCACCGAGCCGACGTCATGCGACACGAAAAGAATCGTGACGCCCGATTCCTTGAGTTCCTTGATCTTGTTGAAGCATTTGGCCTGGAAGCGCGCGTCGCCCACGGCAAGGGCTTCGTCGATGATCAAGACCGCAGGCTCGACGTGAATGGCCACGGCAAACGCGAGGCGCACATACATGCCGCTCGAATAAGTTTTGACCGGCTGATCGATGAAATCGCCAATTTCCGCGAACTGCTCGATGCTGGCGAATTTCCGTTCGATTTGGTCAGCCGTCATCCCCAGCATGGCGGCGTTCAGATAGACGTTTTCCCGACCGGAAAACTCCAGGTTGAACCCGGCTCCCAATTCGAGCAGCGCCGCCACGCGACCGTTGATCGCGATATCGCCCTGGGTGGGGCGCAGTGTTCCGCAAATTATTTGCAAAAGCGTGGACTTGCCGGAGCCATTGCGCCCGATGATGCCGACCGTTTCGCCGCGGGTGACCGAGAGCGATACGTCCCGAAGCGCCCAGAATTCTCTGGCATACCCGGTGCGCTTGGGGAAGACGATATGCTTGAGACGGTCGAGCGGCGTTTCGTATATGTCGAAGCGCTTCGAGGCATCTGTCACCTGAATCGTGGTTTCAGGCTTGCCAACTTGATTCATTTTCATGAGCATCGGCATTTACAGAACGTCCGCGAATCCTTCGCGTGTCTTCTGGAACCAGGCCAGACAGAGCCACGCGAAACCGATGCTACATAGCAGATAGATCGCTATGCCGACGAAGTCAGGCAGCGCGCCGGCGATCATGACCGCCCGTGCCTGCTCGATGATGAAAGTCAGCGGATTGGCCAGAATGAGCGCCCTGAAAGCGGGCGTCAAAGTATTGACCGCGTAAAAAACCGGCGACAGGAACATCAGCAGGGATGAAAGCAGCGTGGTGACATACGTCAGGTCACGCACGTAGACGCCGGTGGCGGCGAACAGCCAACCCACACCCACGCCGACGAAAGCGAGTGGAATGAAGAGCGCCGGCAAAAAGACGATCGTCCATTGAAGCTTTCCGTATACACACAGTGCGAACACAACCCAGACGGCAAAACTCGTGAGGAAGTGAAATGCCGCCGAGGCGACTGCAATCCACGGCAGGATTTCGAGCGGAAAGACGACCTTCGTCACGTAGTTGCCATGCGTCGTGATAATAGTCGGCGCTCTATTCAGGCACTCGGCGAAGAAATTAAAAAGAATGAGGCCCGCGAACAGAATCACAGCGAACTGAAAACTATTGTCGGTTCCTGGCCAGCGCGATTTCAACAGTGTGCCGAAAACAACCGTGTACATGGCGAGCATGATCAACGGCTGAACGATGGACCAGGCCAGTCCCATTACTGACCCGCGATATCGGCTCAAAATATCCCGCCTGGTTAGCGCGACGATAAGCTGCCGTTGCTGCCAGGGAAGTAAAAAGAGATCACGAAAATGAGCACGGGGATGAGATTCCTCGCGACCATCGTGTTTATAGGTAAAGCTCATATTGGCAGATCGCCTTGAACAGCGCCGGCTGGTTTAACGGTCAACGAAGAGGCAAATCATGCGGCGTCAAATGAACCTGCCGGGATTCCGTCGGGGCCTGCCCCATTGCTCTTAAAAAGTCCTACGGACCAGCCAAACTCGCGCGAACGAATATCACTATCTTAAAGTGGTTAAATTTCACATCTCTTCACATCTAAAATGTGCAAAAGATTAATAACCAAGCGCTCACCAGCATTCGTATTGTCAACGAATTGGGTCGGCTAAATTCTTGGAAAATGATGAGGTGCAAACAAGAAAGTCAGAAATGTTTGCAGGAAAAATTCACATTCAGGGTAGGAATTTTCTGCAAAAATCAAGAGGAGCGGATTGCGACCAAATCCCGCAGTGCGCAGCGTCCAGGTCGAACGCCGTCGGATACCTGGTATCCGTATCACAGCCCGTTGCAGGCCGGATGAAATCAAACATCGTCGATGTTCAGAAGCAGCGTGCATGCGCACGCTGCCTGGTACGTCATGTCTATTGCATTGCTTAAGGCTGCGCTGCCGCTGCGTCGTCTTCGCGGAACAATTTGTCGGCGAGGTGGAACGCCGAATTCGCCGCCGGCACGCCGCAATAGATCGCGGTTTGCAACAGCACTTCCTTGATCTGCTCGCGCGTCACGCCGTTGTTCTTCGCGGCGCGCAGATGCAGTGCGAGTTCTTCGCTGCGATTGAGCGCGACCATCATCGCGATGGTCAGCAAGCTGCGCGTGTGGCGCGGCAAGCCATCACGCGTCCAGATTTCGCCCCACGCATAACGGGTGATGAAATTCTGAAACTCTTCCGTCAACTCAGTACGGTTCGCAAGCGACCGGTCGACGTGCGCACTGCCCAGCACCGCGCGGCGCACATCGAGTCCGGCTTCATAGCGATCTTCGTCGTTCATTTCTGCTCCGTCAGGAAATCGATCACAGTCTTCGTGAAAGCGTCGGCTTTCTCGATGTTGGAAATGTGCGAGGCGTCCAGTTCCACATAGCGCGCGCCCGCAATCGACTGCGCCAGTTCGCGGCCTTGCGCCGGCGTCGCGGCCAGATCGTGCGTGCCGCTGATCACCAGCGCCGGCACCTTGATGCCGGGCGCTTCGGGGCGCAGGTCGGCGGCGTCGATGGCGTCGCAATTCGACGCGTAGCCTTCTTTGTCGGTATGCACGAACACGTCGCGAATCAGGGCCAGCACCACCGGCTCGCGTTCAATGTAGTCGGCGGTGAACCAACGCGGCAGCACGGCATCGGCGAGCGCGAGCATGCCTTCGGTGCGCGCTTTCGCGGCGCGCGGCACCCACACTTCCGGTGAACCGATGCGTGCGGCCGTATTGCACAGCACGACGCGCTCGAAACGGTTGCCGTGACGCGCGGCCAGTGCAACGCCCGTCAGACCGCCCATCGAAATGCCGCAGAAATGCGCGCGGGTGATCTTCAGGGTATCCATCAGGCCGAGCACGTCGCCGGTCAGCTGTTCGATCGTGTAAGGGCCCTTCGGTGCTTCCGAGTGGCCATGGCCGCGCGTGTCGTAGCGCAGCACGCGAAAGTGTTTCGATAGCGCCGCGACTTGCGGCGCCCACATGGACAAATCCGTACCGAGCGAATTCGACAACACGATCCACGGCGCGTTGCCGTGACGGTCGCCGTCGATTCGATAGTGAAGCTCGGTGCCGTTGACTGCGGCGTAAGGCATGCCGGTTACTCCCTGGAATGGTCGCGCTGCGAGCGCGTGGTGTGAAGTGCCAGCGCGGCGTCCACATAAGCGTGCGCCTGGCCGACGTATTGAGCCGGATCGAGCAGTTGCTTCAGGCGCTCGAGCGGAAGATGTGCGGTGACGGCCGGGTCCGCGGCGAGCACGTCGAACAGCGTTTGGCCGTCGCGGATCGCGGCTTTCGACGCGCGCTCCACCAGATGATGCGCGTCGAGCCGGCCGATGCTGTCGCCGAGCGCGAGCATCACCGCTTCGCCGAGAATCAGGCCGTGCGTGACGTCGAGATTGGCGGCGAGGCGCGGCACGTTCACGTTCAGTCCCGCGGCGATCTGTTCGATGTTGGCAAGCGCGCCGCCCGCAAGGCGCGCCAGGTCCGGCAGCGCATCCCACTCGGCTTGCCAGCCGCCGAGCGCGCGTTCGTGCTCCTGCACCATGCCGGCGAACACCGTGGCGACCAGCCCCGGCGCACGCGTGGCGGCCGTCAGCACCGCCGCGCAGCCGACCGGATTGCGCTTGTGCGGCATCGTCGACGAGCCGCCCCTGCCGGCCGCGGCCGGTTCGGCGAGTTCGTCGATTTCGGTTTGCATTTGCAGCGAGATGTCGCGCGCGATCTTGCCGAGCGTGCCGATCAGCATGCCGAACAGCGACGCCGTTTCGGCAATGCGATCGCGTTGCGTATGCCACGGCAGCGTCGGCACGGCGAGGCCGAGATCCTGTCCAAGCGACTGTGTGACTTGCGGCGCGGCATCGCGCAGGCTCGCGAGCGTGCCCGCCGCGCCGCCGAATTGCAGCACCAGCACGCGAGCGCGCAACGCATCGAGCCGTTCGCGATGACGCAGCAGCGCGTCGAGCCATTGTGCGAATTTCAGGCCGAGCGTGATGGGCAGCGCCTGTTGCAACCAGGTGCGGCCGATCATCGGCGTGGCGCGGTGGGTGGCCGCGAGTTTCGCCACGGCGTCGCAGGTGGATTGCAGGCTGCTGTCGAGCAGATCGAAGGTGTCGCGCAATTGCAGCACCGTCGCCGTGTCGATGATGTCCTGACTCGTGGCGCCCCAATGCACGTATTTCGATGCTTCGGCGTCGGCCGCCTTGACGCGCGCGGTGAGTTGCTTGACGAGCGGAATCGCGAGGTTGCCGCCGAGCGCGGCGTCGCGCGCGAGCGCGTCGGCGTCGAGTTGATCGGCCTGGCACGCGGCTTCGATCGCGGCCACCGCCGTCTGCGGAATCACACTATGCGCGGCCGAAGCGCGCGCGAGCGCCGCTTCCACATCGAGCATCCGTTGCAGCGTGGCGCGCGGCGCCCAGATGTCGTTCATCGGCTGCGTGCCGCAGAGAAGTCCGGTCAGACGGGCGCTGGAGTCGAGCATGGTGACGTCGATGATCGAGGGTATCGGAAGTGAAGTTTGCGCTGCGCAACGCCGGCTCTCGGGCCAGCGTCGTCGCGTCGTGTTGCGAGCGGGTTAAGCCGCGCGCGCGGCCTGCGTGCCGTCGACCAGCGGCACACCGGTCAGCTTGTGCAATGCATCGAAATCGATGTCCGAGAAAATCTCGCGCACCACGAGGCCCTGATCGGTCACATCGATCATTGCCAGGTCCGTATAGATGCGGTCGACGCAACCCACGCCCGTCACCGGGTACGAACATTCAGCGGCGATCTTGCTCTCGCCCTGCTTGGTGAGGTGCTCCATCATCACATAGACCTGCTTCGCGCCGATTGCCAGATCCATCGCACCGCCGACTGCCGGAATCGCGTCGGGCGCACCGGTGTGCCAGTTTGCCAGATCACCCTTGGCCGACACCTGGAAGGCGCCGAGCACGCAGAAATCCAGATGGCCTCCGCGCATCATCGCGAACGAATCCGCGTGGTGGAAGTACGCGCCACCTGTCAGCAACGTGACGTGCTGCTTGCCGGCGTTGATCAGTTCGTCGTCTTCCTCGCCTTTGGCGGGCGCCGGGCCCATGCCGAGCAGGCCGTTTTCGCTATGCAGGAAGATTTCCTTGTCGGCGGCGAGGTGGTTGGCCACCAGCGTCGGCACGCCGATGCCGAGGTTCACGTAAGCGCCTTCAGGGATGTCCTGGGCAACGCGCTTGGCCATTTCATCGCGGGTCAGTTTTTTCATGTCGGTCTCCGAATCAGGCGGCAGCGTCGTGAGGATTGGGCAACGGGGCGTGGGCCGCTTGCGGCACTTCGATCACGCGTTGCACGAAAATGCCGGGCGTCACGATGTTTTCCGGATCGAGCTCGCCGAGCGGCACGACTTGCGACACCTGCACAATCGCGGTTTTCGCCGCACTGGCCATGATCGGTCCAAAATTGCGAGCCGTCTTGCGGTAGGTGAGATTGCCCCAGCGATCGCCCTTGTACGCCTTGATCAGCGCGAAGTCCGCATGCAGCGGCGCCTCCAGCACATAGTGCCGGCCGTCGATCAGACGGGTTTCCTTGCCTTCGGCGAGCTTGGTGCCGTAGCCGGTCGGCGTGAAGAAGCCGCCGATCCCCGCGCCGGCCGCGCGAATGCGCTCCGCCAGATTGCCCTGCGGCACCAGTTCGAGTTCGAGTTCTCCGGCGCGATACAACGCGTCGAACACATACGAATCGCTTTGGCGCGGAAACGAGCAGATGATCTTGCGCACGCGCTTGGCCTTGAGCAACGCAGCCAGTCCGATGTCGCCGTTACCGGCATTGTTGTTGACGATGGTGAGTTCGCGCGCGCCCTGTTCGATCAGCGCGTCGATCAGCTCCGACGGCATGCCGGCCGTGCCGAAGCCGCCGATCATGACGGTCGCGCCGTCGTTGACATCGGCGACCGCCGATTGAAGTGACTCGAAAATCTTGTTGATCATGTCGAATTTCCTTTGAGGGCGCTACGTGCCGCCAGACTTGCTGCCGTGCGGACAGGGCGTGGGCGGGACGGTCTCCGGGCCAATGCTGGCGGCGGCTCGCCAAGTGCGATGCGGGCTGGCGCCGTTGGTTTGCTCGCTTCAAATTTGTTCGTTGTATGAACATGGATTCGTTTAGCGAACGCTGAGGCGATTATGGTAGTCCTTCGTGCACGTTGTCAAGGCAGGGAATTCCCCTTAATCATAGGTTCTCGCTGCATGCCATGCCGGTTTGTTGTTCCGGTTGGCCGGCCAAAGAGCAGAATCGCACTATCCAACCGTGAGATTGTTGGGCTAATCTCTATCTACATATCAAATACGCCATCCGCGCCGCAGGTCATCGAGCATGTCTGAAACAAACCTGGATCTGAACCTGATCCCCTACCTCGTCGCGATGGAAGACACGCGCAATGTCAGCCGCGCGGCCGAGCAGCTCGGCGTCAGCCAGCCACGCGTGAGCACCGCGCTGGGAAAATTGCGGGAATACTTCGACGATCCGCTGTTCGTGCGCACGTCGAAAGGCATGGAACCGACGCCGCGCGCGCTCGCCATCCTGCCCGCCGCGCGCGACGCGCTCTTGCGCATCGAGAAAGGCATGCTCGACGTGCAGGAATTCGACCCGGCCACCAGCACTCATACGTTCTCGATCGCGCTGTCCGACGTCGGCGAGATCGTGTTTCTGCCGCGGCTCCTGCAACTGTTCGCCGAACGCGCGCCATTTGCGAATCTGCGCTCGGTGACGGTCTCGCCGTCGCAGGTGGAACGTGGGCTCGAATCGGGCGACGTCGATCTTGCCATCGGCTATTTCCCTGATCTGGCGGGCAATAACTTCTTCCAGCAACGGCTCTTCACGCATCGCTTCATCTGCCTGATGCGCACGGGCCATCCACTGGCGAAGGCGCCGCTCACGCTGGCGCAGTATGTGGCGTCGGGTCATGCCGTCGTGCGCGCGGAAGGACGCAGCCAGGAAGTGCTCGAGCAATACCTGGAGAAGAAACGCATCAAGCGCCGCGCCGTGCTCGAAACGCCTCACTTCATGAGCCTGCCGTTCATCCTCGCGCGCACCGATCTACTGGCGACCGTACCGCACGCGATCGGCTTCGCGTACGTGTCGGAGCATGCGTCGATCACGCTGGTCGAGCCGCCGCTGCCGTTGCCGCATTTCGATCTGCGGCAGCATTGGCATCGCAAGTTTCATAACGATCCGCGTGCGAGCTGGCTGCGTCGCGTCGTTGCAGAGTTGTTCAATGACGCGATGGACGAATGGCCTAAATGAGCGGCGGCCGATCGGCACGCCCTGACGACTGCGCCCTGACAGCGAAAAGGGACATCAGCACGACACGTTGCAAAACATGGAACAATGACCGCACTCATTGAACCCGCGCGCTCCGTACAGCGTCGACGCGCGATCCCGGAGGAGCGACGGATGACCAGTAGCAAGGCGAAGAAAACCAAACCCATAGCCGCAACGGAGCGCCCGAGCCGCGAGGAAGCTGAAGCAGCGGTTCGCGTGCTGCTGCGTTGGGCCGGCGACGATCCGACGCGTGAAGGCCTGATCGATACGCCGGCGCGCGTGGTGCGCTCATACGAGGAGTTTTACGCGGGCTATCAGGTCGACCCGCGCGAGATCCTTGCCCGCACCTTCTCCGAAGTGGACGGCTACGACGAAATGATCGTGCTGAAAGACATCCGCTTCGAAAGCTACTGCGAACATCACATGGTGCCGATCATCGGACGCGCGCACGTGGCGTATCTGCCGGCGCATCGCGTGGTCGGCATCTCCAAGCTGGCGCGTCTCGTCGACGCATTCGCCAAACGCTTGCAGATCCAGGAAAAGATGACGGTGCAGATCGCCGACACCTTGAACGAAGTGCTGCAACCGGCAGGCGTCGGCGTGATTCTCGAAGCGGCGCATCAATGCATGTCGACGCGCGGCGTGCACAAGGCCGGCGTGACGATGGTCACCTCGCGCATGCTCGGCACGTTCCGCTCGGATCCGTCGACACGTCGCGAGTTTCTGTCGATCGTCGGCAATCCGGGGGTGGTGGCGGTCGCCAATACCTAGGCTGAGCACAAGCGTGGCATGCCTGCCTCATGCCGCGCTCCGCCTCATGCGCACCTGACCGAAAGTGGCCAGCAAGACCGCGCTCAGCACGCACGCGACACCGGCCAGTTGCGCCGCGCTGACGGGCTCGCCCAACACCATCGCGGCCAACGCCACTGCGCTCACCGGCACGAGTGCGGTCATCAACCCCGCTTCCGCGCCGCTGATGCGCGCGGCCCCCGCATACCAGAGCACGAAACCCACCACGGTCGGCACCAGCGCGTAATACAGCACGCCGCCGAGCGCGCTCGCATCGACCGGCAAGGCCCATGGTTTTTCGAAGCAGGCCGGCACGATCGCCACCGCGAAGCCGATGCCGCACATCAACGCCGACAGCGGCAGCGGCGCCACCGCCGTGCGCAGCTTGCGATTAAGCAGAATGAACAACGCCTCGCAGACGATCGCGAGGAACACGAGCGCGTTGCCCGCCAGCGAACTCGCCGCATGCGGCGCGGTGAACTCGCCGGGATGCACGGTGCACACGAGCACGCCCGCGGTCGCCAGCAAGATCGCACCGATCAACGCGGGCGCGGGGCGCTCGCCGAGCGTCAGCATGGCGACACCGGCCGATACGGCGGGCAAGGTGCCGGCAATCACGCCAGCATCGGCAGCCGAGGCGAGTTTCATCCCGCTGATCAGCAACACGGTGTAGCCGACGCTGCCGGCGCCCGCCTGGGCGATCACGAGCACCGTATCGCGCCGGTCCAGACGCGGCCAGCGCACGCCTCGCCAGCGCATCGCCAGCACGAACAGCGGAAAGGCAATCGCGAAGCGCAACGCGGTCGCGCTGAACGGCGGCAGCCCCGCCGCGATCGATTTGCTGACCACCACCGTGCTGCCGACGCCGACCATCGCCAGCGCGCAAAACAGATATCCGGCATACCGCGAGTTCATGGTGCTGTCCTGTTGGTTGGATCGAGCACGCAGAGTAAAGGCATGGCGAGCGGCGGTCTTGAACGAAATTGCAGAGACAGAGCAAATCAATAAGCGAGTCAATGAACCAGGTCAGCCCGATCACGATGACGCCGTCAATGCTGGCCCGGCGCCAAATCCATCGAGTATCCTGAGCGAACGGAACGCCGCTCGAATGAAAGCCGGCCAGCAGGCCGCTCGGGTACACGCTTTGCAACCGCCTGAAAAAGCCCTCGAAGCACGCCGGTTCAACCGCAAAAAACAGGAGCTCCTCAATTGGTAGAATTTCCGTCTTCGGCGGTGTCGACCTGGGGCGGCGCGGTCGTGTTCCTCAACGTCCTGTTGACGCGCCTCGGCGTGCCGATCCCCGCGGTGCCCGTGCTGCTGTTCGCGGGCTCTGCGATCGCCGCCGGCACGCTGTCCTTCTGGCCTGTCTTCGGCGCCGCCGTGCTCGGTGCGCTGATGGGCGACGGCGCATGGTTCACAGCCGGCCGCCTGTACGGCCGCAAGCTGATCGCCGCCCTAGGCCGGCTCTCGCCCGCCGTCGATTCCAAAGTGGATAAGGCGCGCGCGCTGTTCGAGCGCTTTGGCGTGCCGCTCGTGTCGATCTCGAAGTTCGTCCCCGGACTCGCGCTCATCACCCCGCCGCTGATGGGTACGACCGCCGTCGACGCCCGCATCTACGCGGCCTGGGATTTTGCCGGCGCCCTCGCGTGGGCCGCCTTCTGGCTACTCGGCGGCGCCGCCGCGGAACGGCAACTGCATATGCTGCTCGACTTCGTCAAAGCCCGCGGCGGCACTGTCATCGACGTTCTGCTAGCCACCGCTCTCCTCTATCTGGTCTTCCGCCTGCAGCAACGACGCCGCGAACGCCGCCGTTTCAGGGACGCCGCGGCGGCACGGGCCGCCGCCGGCGGCTGGCACCGCCTCGCGCCGCCGCCCATGGTGCTCGATGCCCGTCCGCAAGCGCCCTCGCTTGAAGCGCCATGCCGCATTCCCGGCGCGCTCGCGCTCGATCCGCACTCGCCGGAGCAGATCGACGGGGCACTGCGGGCGTACGACATGGTGATCTACTGCATTTGCCCGGACAGCGCGACCGCCGTCGAGATCACGCAACGCATGCGTCACAACGGCTACACGCGGATTCGCGCACTGCGGGGCGGCCTCGACGCCTGGCAGCGGCGCGGCTTTCCCGTCGAATTGCTTGCATCAACCGACGAGCCGACCACGGGCAATCGCGCGCCGGCATCGCGCGGCGAAGCGCGCGGGGCGATCACGTTGCGCGGCTTCGCCCCGCGCAGCACGCAAGGCACCTGAGCCGCGCTGGTCGCGGTTCAGCCTGGGCACCGCTTACGTCGGCGAATGCTGGGTCATTGGGCGCTCGGCCCACATGGCCGAACTGACGCGATTGCGGCCGGCCGCCTTGGCAGCGTAAAGCTGCCGGTCGGCTGCGGCCAGCAGATCGAGTGCGTTGGCGCCCTCGGCCGGCACACAGGTCGCGCAACCGACGCTCACCGTGACCGCGACGATCGCGCCGTCGCTGCGGATCACGTCCTGGCTCTGCACTTTGCGACGAATCTTCTCCGCCACATTGAGCGCGCCCTCGGCCGGCGTGTCCGGCAAGATCACGGCGAACTCCTCGCCGCCGTACCGCGCCACCACGTCGACCGCGCGCCGCACTGTCGCCGCGATGCATTCGGCCACCGCGCTCAAAGCCTCATCGCCGCTCGCATGGCCGTACGTGTCGTTGAATTGCTTGAAGTGATCGATGTCGATGAACAGCGCCGAGAGCGGTTGCCCGGTGCGCCGCGCGCGCCGCCACTCTTCGTCGAGCCGGTTATCGAGCACGCGACGGTTGCTGAGACCGGTGAGCGGATCCGTCGCAGCCAGACGAACCAGCGCCGCTTGCGCTCGCAGTTTGTCGCGCAACGCGAACGACAGCAGCCACGAAACCATCACGAAGGCCACGCCGAACGTCAGCGTCAGCGCACCGACAATCCGGCTGCGACGCCACCACGGCGCTAGCACTTCGTCCACGGCGGGTGCGACCACTGCGATCAGCGGCGTGCCGGGCACGCGCGCGTAGGTATCCATACGCCGCACGCCGTCCACGGCCGAAATCGCCGCATACGTGCCAGCGCTATGCGCGGCCATTACCTGGAACGTCGGCGACTTCGCGATGCTCGAGCCGATATCGCGCGGCGAAAACGGCTTGCGAGCGAGCAAGGTGCCGTCGTCCATCACGACGAACACGGAGCCCAGCCGGCCGGTGTCGATCCGGTCGAGCAGGTGCTGAAAATATTCAATGCGAATGGCCAACAGCGCGACGCCGCCAAACGTGCCGTCGGGCTGGTCGATGCGCCGTGTGAGACCGATGGAGAGTTTGCCGTCGCGCAACCGCGAGCGGAACGGATGCGAGAAATACAGGCCCATGGCGGGGCTGCGTTGATGGGCCAGAAAATAGTCGCGGTCGGCAAGGCGAACTGCGGCATTGACGTCGCCGCTCTGCGAGGCGATCACCTGCCCGTCCCGGCCGATCACATAGGCGCCGCCCAAATAGGCCGCGGTGGTCGCCCGGTCGAACAGCACCGAGCGCTGCACGCCGGCGGGCAGCGTCCAGGCGGCCTGGTTGCGCGCACCGTCCACCATGGCCTGCAGTGACAGATCGTAGATTTCGACGTTGCGTTCGAGGTCGCTGGAAATAATCGCGACGAGGTTTTGCGAGGTCTCGCGCGCGTGATCGAGCGCGTCGGCGTGGCCGGTGCTGAGCGTCAGTAGCGTCAAGCCCGCCATGGACACGGCCACCAGCGTGCCGGCGAGCCCCGCAAAAGACGGGTGATTACCTATGTATCGCGATACGCCGGTGCCATAGGCGCGCAACCTTTTGCGCCAGCGCCGACGCAGCGAAAGCGTTTGATGTGCCACGTGCGCATCACCTCCTTCGCAGACGGTCCGCATGAGCCATGCCTGCGCGGACGCACGGCCAATGTCGTTATCCGGATGTTATTCGTGACGTTTCGTTCGCGGCTGCGCCACAAAGATGCGCACCGTATCATAGTTTGCGCAGCAGTCCGGCCGCCGAACGCATCCGCCGTTTGCGCTCCTTGCCGAGCCAGTGAAGCGCCGCTTCGGGGTCGCCGGCGCCGGTAAGCAAGGCCGCATTGTCGCGCAGCAACATCTCACTCGCGACCACATCGTTCAGCGTACCGAAACGTTTCTGGATCTGCTTCAAACGTTTGAGGGTGCGTTTGCGGCCGCCGCTCAGGACGGGTTCGAAAAACTCCAGCAGATAGCGCAGCTTCTTTCCCGCCTTCCTCACATTGTGAAAGGCAACGTAGTTGGAGCGCTTCGCGCGACGCGCGCGTTTCATCCGCTTCTTTAACGAACGCTCCGAAGCGGCCACACGTTGCTCAGCGAATTTCCGCAGCGGCATGCGTTCATGTGCGGTGTTCAGTTCTTTGGACGCGCTGGACAAGGCTTCTCGCAGCAGATGCTTGACGTCGGCGTTCGAGAGCGTTTCGCGACTCGTGGTCAACGCCGCGCCGCGAGCGTCCTGGAGTTTAGGCGCCATGTCGCCGGTGCCGCTGCGTGCGCCGTTATCGTCGCGTATCAGCAATTCAATCAGAATGTCCCAGTCGCGCGTTTTGCCGGCGGCCGTGGCCAGATACTTATATAGCGCACGTTGCCGTGTGTTCTCGCCTTTTTCCAGCAACGGCTCGAAGGCCCACCACAACGAGCGCAAACGCCGTAGCGAGACACGCAATTTGTGCAGCGCTTCGGGCGATGCGTCTTCGCGCACCGCGTTGGCGTATTCGATCGCGTGATCGACGAGGGGCGCCGCATACGACGCGAAGGCCTCTTGCGCGGAGTGTGCTTTCACCGCGGGCTCAATGTCAGCCGGTCGTTTTTCGCCTTTCAGGCTATCGCGCTTCATTGAAGTCCTTTGAGAACACCCTATGGACAGACTAGCAAAAAAAGCGCCCGACGGAAATTGACGTGACGATTGCATCGGTTTGACGGCCCGCGCGTATGACCCAACGCAAGCTTTGCAGCGAGCGTGGTCCTCTTTTTCCCTACTCGGCGACATCGCGTCCACAGAGCGACTATCTTTAACAGACGCGACGCCGCTCAGCCGCTCAGCCGCGCACCAGCGCCGCAAACCGCATCGCTGCAAAACACAAACAACTCTCAGGAGGTTGTATGCGAATACTGATTGTCGGTGCAACGGGTCTGATCGGCGGCGAGGTGGTGAAGCTGCTCGCCGCCGAACACGACATCGTCACCGCGAGCCGCAACGGTTCCGATCTTCACGTGGACCTGTCGGACAAACCCAGCATCGAATCGATGTATCAGCAAGCCGGCACGCTCGACGCCGTTATCTGCACCGCTGGCGCAGCGAAGTTCGCCCCGCTCGCCTCGCTCTCCGACGAAGATTTCTCGTTCAGTCTCGCCAACAAATTGATGGGCCAGGTCAATCTCGTGCGCTGCGGCGCGGCTCACGTGTCGCAAGGCGCGTGCTTCACGCTGACGAGCGGCACACTCGCGCAGCAGCCGATGGAAGGCAGCGCGGCCGTCAGCGTCGTGAATGCCGGCGTGGAAGCGTTCGTGCGCTCGGCGGCACTCGAATTGCGCGGCAAAGCCCGCGTGAACGTGGTCAGCCCGGGCTGGGTCGCCGAGACGCTCGAGTCGATGGGCCGCGATCCGTCGCAAGGCGTACCGGCCGCCGTGGTCGCGCAAGCCTACAAGCGCAGCCTGGGCGGCAGCGCAAGCGGCGAAGTGATCTCCGCCTCGTGACGGATCGCGTGCGTCAGTCCTTTTCGGACATCTGAGCATCCATATCCGACAACCTGTAAGCCGTACTCCGAAGCGACGCGCCGCCAGTGGCGGCGCGCGTCCTCGTGCGCCACGACGGCCCATCGGAGTGTCACGCCACTGTCATCATTACGACACACACGCCCCGCAGGATCGGAAACTCGCGACAAACTTTTGGGGCTCACGTCATGCCGGAACTTTCGTATCCACAGCCAGGCACTGCCACCGGAAAGGGGCGCAACGTCAGCCTCCTCATCTTCCTCGCAGTGATTCTGGTGGGCGCGGTGTATTGCGCTGTGCACTTAATGGACGATCTGCAACCCGTTCGCGAAAGCTCGGTTCTGCCTTACCTGCTGCTCGGCATTGCACTGTTGATCGCGTTGGGTTTTGAATTCGTCAACGGCTTTCACGACACGGCCAATGCAGTCGCGACCGTGATCTACACGCATTCGCTCGCACCGAACTTTGCCGTGGTGTGGTCCGGCAGCTGGAATTTTCTCGGCGTGTTGACGTCGAGCGGCGCGGTCGCTTTCGGCGTGCTGCAACTGCTACCCGTCGAATTGATCTTGCAGGTCGGCAGCAGCGCCGGTTTCGCGATGGTCTTCGCCTTGCTGATCGCCGCGATCATCTGGAATCTCGGCACGTGGTGGTTCGGGCTGCCGTCGTCGAGCTCGCACACGTTGATCGGCTCGATCATCGGCGTCGGCCTGATGAACCAGTTGATGCACGGCGCCAACGGCACGAGCGGCGTGGACTGGAATCAGGCACTCGGCGTCGGCAAATCGCTGCTGCTTTCGCCGCTGGTCGGCTTTCTCGCAGCGGGTCTGCTGCTGCTGATCCTGAAAGCCGTGGTGCGCATTCCCGCGCTGTATGCCGAACCGAAGGGCAAGGAGCCGCCGCCGTTCTGGATCCGCTGCCTGCTGATCCTGACCTGCACGGGCGTCTCGTTCGCGCACGGCTCGAACGACGGGCAGAAAGGCATGGGCCTCATCATGCTGATCCTGATCGGCACGGTGCCGACGGCCTATGCGCTGAACAAGGCGGTGACGCCGTCAGAAACGCAAACCTTCCTCGCCGTCGCGCATCAAACCTCGACGACGCTCGCCAAATACACCCAGGGCGCCACGCCCTCGGCCAATCCGCGCGCCGATGTCGAGGCGTACGTGCGCACGCGCCAGTTGACGTCCGTCACCTTGCCGGCGTTGCAGCAACTGACCGACATCATTGCCGGCCAGGTCGGCACGTCGGGCTCGATGGCCGCGGTGCCGCAAGGCATCGTCGATAACGTGCGCAACAACATGTACGTGGCATCCGAAGCGATCCGCCTGATGGCCAAAAACAAGCAACCGGCATTCTCGCCGGAGGACGCCCAAACGATCGGCAACTTCAAGACGCAAACCGATCACGCCACCAAGTTCATTCCCACGTGGGTCAAGGTCGCGGTGGCGATCGCGCTCGGTCTCGGCACGATGGTGGGATGGAAGCGCATCGTCGTGACGGTCGGCGAGAAGATCGGCAAGCAGCATCTGACATACGGACAGGGTGCATCGGCTGAATTGGTGGCGATGCTCACGATCGGCGCCGCCGACATGTACGGCCTGCCGGTCTCGACGACGCACGTGCTGTCCTCGGGCGTGGCGGGCACGATGGCGGCCAACGGTTCCGGCCTGCAATGGGGCACGGTGCGCAGCCTGATCCTTGCCTGGGTGCTGACGTTGCCCGTTTCGATCGCGCTGGCAGCCGGCTTGTACTGGCTGTTCCGGGCAGTGTTTTAAGCCCACGCGGCAGCCGGTTCCTCAACCGGTCGCCGCCTGAAAAAGGCATAAAAAAAGCGCGGCTCGTGCCGCGCTTTTTCATTTCATCGCCCCGTACTCTCTCGCCGATCAGTACACCTCGGGCACGATCATCGGCGCCGGCACCGGCTGGCGGCTGTATTCGTCGTGATAGACACGCGCGGGCAATTCGATCTGCGGATGCTCGATCTCGTGATACGGCACCTGGCTCAGCAGATGCTGAATGCAGTTCAGGCGCGCGCGCTTCTTGTCGACCGCCTGCACGACCCACCACGGCGCTTCGGGAATGTGCGAGCGCTGCAGCATCACTTCCTTGGCCTGCGTATAGGCCTCCCAGCGGCGGCGGCTTTCAAGGTCCATGGGACTGAGCTTCCACTGCTTCAGCGGGTCGTGAATGCGGTTCTGAAAGCGGATCTCCTGTTCTTCGTCGGTGATCGAAAACCAGTACTTAAGAATCTGCACGCCGCTGCGCGCCAGCATCTTTTCGAATTCCGGCACCGAACGGAAGAACTCTTCGTACTCTTCGTCGCTGCAAAAATTCATCACACGTTCGACGCCCGCGCGGTTGTACCAACTGCGATCGAACAGCACCATTTCGCCGCCGGCCGGCAGATGCGACACGTAGCGCTGGAAATACCATTGCGTGCGTTCGCGGTTATTCGGCGCCGGCAGCGCCGCCACGCGGCACACCCGCGGATTGAGCCGTTGCGTGATGCGTTTGATCGCGCCGCCCTTGCCGGCCGCATCGCGCCCCTCGAAAATCACCACGAGGCGATGGCCGGTTTGCACGATCCAGTCCTGCAGTTTGACGAGTTCGCCTTGCAGCCGGAACAGTTCGCGGAAGTACATCTTGCGCGCCTCGCGATGCTCGGGCGTGAAGCCCTCCGCGCCGTCGATGATGCGGTCGTCGACCTCCATCTCGAGTTCCTCGTCGTAGGCGTCGATCAGGTCCTCTTCGAAACGGCGCTGCCGCTCTGCCATCGATTCGGCTTCGGGTCTCGGATCCTGCTCTTTCATTGCGGCTCTCCTGGCAACGGAAATAGTTAGGCGCGCGGCGGCAAACGCGACGCGGACGCGTTCGATTATCGAAGCGTCAGGTGTCAGCCGTGTTACCACTGCGGTCGCGCGCCTTGTCGACGCCCATGATAGCGAGTTTTGCCCGGCCGCCCGGCGCTAGCGCAACGGTTTCGCGAAGCTGAGTTCGTGGCCGTCCGGATCGGTGATGTGGAAATAGCGCTCGCCCCACGGCGCATCGGACGGTTCCAGCGACGGTTTTAGCCCCGCCGCCAGCGCTTTGCGATAGAGCGCGTCGACGTCGGAGACATAGATGATCACGCGGCCCCACCAGGCGACCGGCGCGCGCGTATCGACGATCAGGTTCAGATACGAACCGCCGAACGCAAACGATGTAAAAGCCTCCTGCGGACCGCCGAATTTCATCGGAAAGCCGAGCGCTTCATAGAAGAGCACGGCGCGCGGCATATCGCGGGTGGCAAGCGTGATGGCGCTGATCGATTCGAATTGCGGTTCCGTCGGCCCGTTCGACGAGGCTGGTGTGGCGGCTGAGTTCATGGCGGCTCTCTCCTTGGCATGGCGGACGTGTCATTTGCCCAGCACGGTGCATGCCGTGCCGGTGGCTGTGGCGCTCGCGCTGGCTGGCGGGCTGGCGGGCTGGCGGGCTTCGGAAAGTGTCTCACAGGGCGCGCCGCCGCGGCACGCCTCGCGGCCACTTGAAAACCTTCGCGACGCCCCGCATCTCCCATTCCGTTTATCCGGAGCATCGCCATGGGAAGCCGCCCACGCTTCGTCGATGACCTGTCGCGCGCCGCATCCGACGCCCTCGGGCCCGAGACACTCAATCCTTTTTCCGACGACGCCCTGCTCGACGCCTATTCCCGCACCGTGATCGGCGCGCTGGAACGCGTTCAGCAAGCAGTCGCCTTCATTGCCGTCGAACGCCGCCTGCCCGCCGAGCCGTCCGGCCGTGGCCACGGCTCGCGCGGTGGCACCGGCTCAGGTTTTCTGTTCACGCCCGACGGTTATCTGCTCACCAATAGCCACGTCGTGCACGACGCCACGCACATCACCGTGACGCTCGCCGACGGCGCGAAATTCGACGCCGATCTGGTCGGCGACGATCCCGGCAGCGATCTGGCCGTCTTGCGGATCGGCTCGCCGGAGCCACTGCCGCATGTCGAACTCGGCGAGTCGTCAAAGCTGCGCGTGGGGCAGATTGCGATTGCGGTCGGCAATCCGCTCGGCCTCGCGCAAACCGTTACGACGGGCGTGGTGTCGGCGCTCGGCCGCTCGCTGCGTTCGAATTCGGGGCGCATGATCTACGACGTGATCCAGACCGACGCCGCGCTCAATCCCGGCAATTCGGGCGGCCCGCTGATCAATTCGGCGGGCCAGGTGATCGGCGTGAATACCGCGATCATTCCCGGCGCGCAGGCCATCTGCTTTGCCACCGCAATCGACACCGCCAAGTGGGTGATCATGCAGATCTTCGCGCATGGCCGCGTGCGGCGCGCTTATATCGGCGTGGCGGGCACCATCAGGCCGCTGTCGCGCCGTGTGCAGCGCTATTTTGGCTTGAGTTCGGAAAGCGGCGTGCACGTCATGGAGATCGTCAAAGGCAGCCCGGCCGCGCTCGGCGGTTTGCGCACCGACGATACGATCATCGCGATCGATACGCAGGCCGTGCAGGACGTGGACAGTTTGCAGCGCACGCTCGACGCATCGCGGATCGACAGGCCGGTCAACGTGACGGTGTTGCGCGGCGCGCAGCGGCTCGAATTGACGTTGACACCGGTCGAGCAGGCTAGCTAATAGCTAAAGAAATGGAAGCCTGCGTGCTCCACGAGCACAAAAAAGCCTCGCGTTCTAACCGGAACGCGAGGCCTTTCTATCAGCACGCGGTACATCCCATCTCAAGATGCACCGCCCAATTCCCTGCAAAAACGCTTAGTGGATCACGCGCGTCACACCACGGCCGCGCGGATCGGCTGCGGCTTCCGGCGTATCGCCGTTGACCTTGATCGCCTGGATATCGCCGCTGAAATCCTGCCCTTCCAGCTTGTAGCCCTTGGCTTCGATCTGCTTGGCGAGTTCGCCGTCGATCGGCTTGTACGGCTCCCAGAAGATCGTGTCCGGCGGCAACAGTTGATGATGGAAGCGCATCGCGGCGACAGCCTGCTGCAACGGCATGTTGTAGTCGTAGACGTTGTTGATCACCTGGAAGATCGACGTGAAAATGCGCGAGCCGCCCGGCGTGCCGATCACGAGCGAGACCTTGCCGTCCTTCGTCAGGATCGTCGGACTCATCGAGGAAAGCGGGCGCTTCTTCGGTTCGATCGCGTTCGCGTCGCTGCCCACCACGCCGAACATATTCGCGACGCCCGGCTTCGCGGAGAAGTCGTCCATCTCGTCGTTCAGCACGATGCCCGTGCGGTCCGCCACCACGCCCGACCCGAAATAGCCGTTGATGGTGTACGTGTTCGACACGGCGTTACCCCATTTGTCGATCACCGAGAAATGCGTGGTTTCCGCTTTCTCCGGCATCGACGTGCCGAGGCCGGCCTGAATGCTCTTCGTGTCCGAAGGCGCATTCGGATTCACTTCGGCGGCGCGCTCGGCGACGTACGCGTCGTCAGTTAATTGAGCGACCGGCACCTTGTAGAAGTCGGGATCGCCGAGGTACTGCGCGCGGTCGGCGAACACGCGCTTTTCGATTTCCGCGATCAGATGCACGTATTGCGCGGAATTGAGCGTGACGTCCTTGAAGTCGGGCGCAATGTCGGCCTTCATTTTCAGCAGTTGCACGAGACCGATACCGCCCGAGCTCGGAGGCGGCGCCGTGTAGACGCGATAGCCGTTCCAGTTGGCCTGGATCGGCTCGCGCCACACTGCTTTGTACTGCTGCAGATCGGCCTTGGTGATGAGACCGTGACCGCGCATGGACGACGCGATCAGATCGGCCGTCTTGCCCTGATAGAAGTCTTTGGCGCCTTGATCCGAAATGCGCTGCAAGACAGCGGCCAGATCCGGTTGCTTGAAGTTGACGCCCTGCTTCAGATTGCCGAAGTAGGTATCGAAGTTGGTCTTGCCGGCAAAGTCTTTCGCGGCGTCGTCACGGCGCTCCTGCAATTGCTGGCTGACCTCGAAACCGTCGCGCGCGTAGTGGATGGCCGGTGCGAGCACCTGCTTCCACTTGAGTTTGCCGAAGCGGCGCTGCGCCTGCCACATGCCGTCGACGGTGCCCGGCACGCCCACTGCACGGTAGCCGAACAGGCTCATGCCTTTGATGACCTCGCCCTTGTCGTCGAGATACATGTTCCTGGTTGCCGCCAGCGGAGCGCGCTCGCGATAGTCGAGAAAGTACGGCTTGCCGTCGACATAGAGCGTCATGAAACCGCCGCCGCCGATGTTGCCCGCTTCCGGATACGTCACGGCAAGCGTGAAGGCGATCGCTACGGCTGCGTCGACGGCGTTGCCGCCTTCCTTGAAGATCTGCTCGGCGGCGTCGGCGCTGAACTTGTCCGCGACTGCGATCGCGGAGGCCGTGAGGACAGCCGGCTGAGCTTTCGCGGGCGGCTTTGCGATCGCCGGCGTGGCTTCGAGAAAGCCGGTGGAAACAGTGACGAGTGCGACCAGCGCAAATCCGCTGGCCGACGATTTGACGTTGCGGAACAACTTCATTACCTACCCCCAAGACGACTTTCATCCGATGATTACAGATGCCTTGGATTTATAACAGGTGAACCGTTCGCTTGCGAAGCCGCTGTATATCGTAGGGTCCATGTTGCGGCACACAAAAAAAGACCAGTCCGACGACACGCAAAAGCGTCTGTCAAAAAACCCGAGACAGAAGCGTTCAGCAAGCCGTATGCCGCGCGCACGACGCCACCACGCGTTGTGCTTACGCGCGGCCGCGACTGCCGCGCGCAATCTCGTCGCCGGCGCCGTGCGGCAGTCGAGCGGTGATGGGGATCGACATGAACGAGAACAGCCCGACCACTAGAAAAGCCGGCCAGAAATCGGAAAACACGATGGTCGAATGACCTTGCACGTTATGCGAAATCTGCAACACGATACCCGCGATCGTCACGCCGAGACCCAACGAAATCTGCTGGATCACGCTCGCGACGCTCGTCGCGCGGCCCACGTCGCGGCTCGGAATGTCAGCGTATGCCAAGGTGTTCAACGACGTGAACTGCAGCGACGGAAAGAAGCCGCCGAATAGCACCACGCACCAGATCAGCCAATGCGGCGTGCCGGGAAAGAACAGACCGTAGACCGCGATGGCAAGGCCCGCGCAACACGCGTTGAACATCAGCACGGTGCGGAAACCAAAGCGCTCCAGAATGCGCGACGCGGCCGCCTTCATGAAGATCGAGCCGAACGCGGACGCGCAGGTGATCGACCCCGACTTGAACGCCGTCATGCCCAGGCCTTCCTGCAAGGCAAGCGGCAACAGAAACGGCACGGCCCCGAGGCCGATGCGAAACAGCGAGCCGCCCACTACGCTCGCGTGAAAACTCGGAATGCGCAGCAGTCGCAGATCGAGCACAGGCAATTCGACGCGGCTCGCGTACAGCACATACAGCGTCAGCAACACCACGCCGACCACGCACATGCTGATCGATACCGTGTTCGACACCAACTCGCCGCCCACCAGCGAAAGCCCCAGCATGAACAGCGACGCCCCACTCGCGGACAAAAAGAAGCCGGTCCAGTCGAGCCGGCCCGGATGCGCTTCGCGCACGTTGGCGATGTGTTTGTTCGCGAGCCAGATGCCCAGCAGGCCAATTGGAATGTTGATGAAAAAGATCAGACGCCAATGCAGATAAGTGGTGATGAAACCACCCAGCGGCGGCCCGACCACCGGTCCGAGCAAAGCCGGCACCGTCAAATAGTTGACCGCGCGGATGAAGTCGGACTTCGGCACCGAACGGAAAATGATGATGCGGCCCACCGGCACCATCATCGCGCCGCCGAGGCCTTGCACGAAGCGCGCAACCACGAACGTGCCGAGTGATGTGGAAGCCGCGCACATCAGCGAGCCGGCCATGAAGACGCCGATGGCCGTGCGAAACACCGTGCGCGAACCGAAGCGGTCAGCAACCCAGCCGCAGATTGGAATGAAGACGCCGAGGCCGATGACGTACGCCGTCACGGCGAGCTTGAGGGTGATGGGATCCTGGCCGAGATCGCGCGCCAGAACCGGCAGCGACGTCACGATGACCGTGCCGTCCACGTTTTCCATGAACATCGCACACGCGACGATCAGCGGAACAATGAAAGTGCCTAAAGCGAGAGGCATTGGCATGGCGACGGGTTGCAAGGCCGTCGGTGTAAAGCGTCGATTATGGCATCGCATCGGCAACAGATGTTGTTGCGCGAGGTCTTTTCGCACATGTGCATGCGCGATGATTGAACGCGCATCGAAGCAGCGGGCGCGGCGAGTGTACGAGCGACAAAGGCAAAAAGGTTGAGCCGGCATTCAGCCGGCTCAACCTTTACATCAGCAACGAGGCAGGCTTAACGCGATGCGCTGACCAGCGGCTGCAACTGCGGCAGAATCTCGGCGCTCGCGCGAGCCACGTCGTTCGGGAAGTCGA
The DNA here is from genome assembly GCF_012689525.1 of Paraburkholderia aromaticivorans. Taxonomy (NCBI): domain Bacteria; kingdom Pseudomonadati; phylum Pseudomonadota; class Betaproteobacteria; order Burkholderiales; family Burkholderiaceae; genus Paraburkholderia; species Paraburkholderia aromaticivorans. The sequence continues at coordinate 609,387 of NZ_CP051515.1, read as the reverse complement.
TCTCGATCCAGGGCGCGCCGGTCACGTCGGCGGTATCGAACACCTGGCTGCGCTCCAGCAGCAGATCGCGCACCGCTTCTTCGTGCGGCATGTTGGCCCGGCCGCTGTCCACATAGCCGGCCACGATCTGCGCAAAGCGTTGCGCGGTCTCCTGACGGAAGCGGAAGAACCCAACCGATTCGCCGATGGTGTCGTACTCGAGATTGACGGCGAGTTGCTTGCGCAACTCGACCGGCACGCCGTCTTTCAGACACAGCTTGACGGGTTCGTCGCCGGCTTCGAAATCACGGTCGATCAACAGGCGGTTGACCGTCTCGCCCGCCACCAATGCGGCCAGAATGCGCTCGTCGTAAAGCACGTCGGCGTCCATCAGCAGCACGTCGCCGCCGCGCGTCAGCGCCTCAGCGACCGTGTGCACCGTCAGCACGCTGCCCAAGTCGTAACGCGTGTTCAGCACGGTTTCCACCTGATGCGGCCAGTTGATGCGCTCCAGTTCCTCCTGCACCGATTCCGGCTGAAAGCCGAGCGCCAGCACGACTTCAGTCACGCCAGCGGTTTCGAGCATTTGCAGATGCCGTTCGAGCAGGCTCATGCCGTCGAATTGCAACAGACACTTCGGGAACTGAGCTTCCGGCGGTTGCTGGAGACGCAGGCCGAGGCCCGCAGCGAGGATGATGGCACGCATGCGCGGTCCTTTAAAAAAATGCGGAGTTTAATCGACAACCGGCACGCGCCCTGTCGCGCGGCGCCGTTGCCAGCTTCGTTCGCTGAAGTGCAAAACCAGCAGACCCGGCAAGCCTAGCAGGATTTCGCGGGCGCGCTTGGCGAGCGACAACGCCAAGGCCGCGTCCGGCGGCAAACCGACCAGCGGCGCGAGCAGCAGATAGCCGCCTTCCTGCACGCCGAGCGAACCGGGAATCATGAACGCCGCGCCGCGGATGGCTTGGCCCAGGCTTTCGAGCAACAACGCGTCGACCCAGTCGACCGGATGTCCGAGAAAGCGCAGCGCGAGCCACACCTCCACCGTGCCGACGATCCAGCCCAACAGGCTCATCGCGAAGCTTGCCGCCACGCGGCCGCGTTCGCGGTACATGGCCTGCACGGCGGCGTCGACGGCTTCGGCGCGCGTCATCAGCGAAGACCAGTCGCGCTTGCCGAAAACCTTCGAGACCACGCCGAGCAAACGGCCGAAAAGACCGCGCCGCTGCGCATAGTAGAACCCGACGATCATCGCGCCCAAGACGCCGGTCGCGATCAGCGTGGCGGTCTGCAGATCGTGCAGCGCGCCGTGCGCAGCGTAAGCGCCGAACAGCAAAAGTCCGCCCAGCGCGAAGATGATCTGCGCGAGCGCCTGCGCGGTCGTGCTTACCGTGATTGCAGCGGCCGCATCACGCATGCGCATGCCACGCTGGGACAGTTGCCGCACCATGACAACCGGGCCGCCGATCTGGCCGGCCGGCAACAGACTATTCACCGACTCGCCGATCCAGCGCGCGAACAGCGCGTCGCGCAACGACAGATCGTGATGCACGCCGTCACGACGGGGTTGGAACAACACGGAGATCGCACCGGCATCGAGAATCAGGGGCACGAGGTGGAACGCCGCAACGAGCGCGAGTCCCCAGCCTGCCGTGAGCAGCGTCGAGGCGACCGTACCGAAACCCTGCCAAGCGAGCAGGCCGACAAACAGCGCCGTCCCGATCGACAGCAGAATCAGGGCCGCGCGGCTCATGTGCGGCCCTTCCCGCGTTGGGTCATCTGGCGAAAGACCTGGCGGAAGCCGAAGTACGCAATCGCGTCCTTCATGTTCGAAATGAAACGACGCCACGGCCGCATGTTCGGATCGGTCACGTATTCGAAAGTGAGCGACACGCGCATTTCGTTCGCGCTGGCGGGCGTGATGCGATGGCGCAGCTTGTCGCCGTCGAAAAACACCAGGCCGCCCGGCGGAATCTGCACCGAGCCCGGCTGATCCGGAATCTCCGGATTGCGCGTATGAAGTTCGTAGTCGAGCCGGCAAGACGATTCGTCGATCACGCCGAGCAGCAGCGTGTAACGGCGGCCGTCATAGTACGAAGTATCGTAGTGCCAGCCGATGTGGTCGCCCGGCCGCGTGTAGTAGTACAACGCGTACGCATGCGGATCGTCGGCGGGCGAAAGCTGTAATTTGTCGCCGCTCAGTTGCTCCAGCCAGCCGATCAACTCCTTCGAGCGGTACAGTTCGGCGATGAACGGCGCGAGACGGTCGATCGTATGACGACTGACGCTGCCGCCCTGCTTGTGACCCGGCAGATAGTTGCGGTTCACTTCGTCGAGCAGCGAACGCGCGCTATGGACGAGCTGCGTCGTAACTTCGGGCGCGAGAAAGTCTTCCAGATAGAGAAACGCGCCCTGCTCGGCGAAATCCTTGCGCAGACGCGGGTTGTCAAACGCGCGCGTGCGGCTCGCAACCGCGTGGTCGGCATTCGGTGCGGGCGACGCAGCCGGCGAACGTTCGACGGGAACGGGCGCGATCACATCGTTTTCGGCCTGCGTACTCATTCGCTGGCCCACATTTGACGGGCTTCGGACGCGCCGGCGGCAACGGGCGCCGGACTAGCGGCACGGCGCGCAACGCGCCAGTAGTCGACCACCACCCAAACAGCGAAAAGCGGCGCGCCGATCGACGCGACCACCACGAAGGGCAGTGCGACGCTCGTCAGCGTGACGATCGGCAGCAGATACAAGACGTCTTCAGTTTCGAAACCGGCGACGGAGGCCTGCTTCGTGCCCGCCTTGCCGGCCATTTCCTCGATGCGCATGCGCAGGAAGAAAATCAGCGCGATCGCCACGCCGGCCACGGCGCCGAGCACACCCGGCGCGATCCTCAATCCGGCGATGTGCGTGGCGCCCGCTCCCACACCCATGCCGACGAATAACGTGACGGTCACGAGCGCGTCGCACGCGAGGTCGTAAAAATGACCGATCCGGCTCGACTTTCCGCCGATGCGCGCGAGTTCGCCGTCCGTGTGGTC